>JBBALZ010000100.1:0-11993 GCA_040402735.1 Bdellovibrionota bacterium | reverse complement strand
AGCCGAAGTGATTTCGAGTAGATGCGCCATTTTCAGACCCGCAACTGCCGAATTTGGGATTATATTAACCCTACAAAAAGGTAGCCAGATTAGCGAGAGGGATTTAAATATGAAACGCTATTTAGGAGCCCACGTGTCGTGCGCAGGTGGACTAGCTAATGCGGCAAAGGCTGCGATAGAACTAAATATCAACACGATCCAGATTCATCCATCTCCTCCTCAACGCTGGAATTCACAGCCGTTTGCAGCAGGAGTAGAGGATGAATTTAAGAGACTAATGAAAGGGTCCTGCCTTGAGAAAGTATTCTTTCACGCCATCTACCTGATTAACATGGCAACACCTGATCCCCAGAAGTTTCAGCTAGCAAAGACCTCGCTGCTCAACTATCTAGACTTAAGTGCGCGCATCGATGGCGCTGGTGTTATCTTTCACGTCGGAAGTATGAAGGATCAGCCGGATGAGGCTCAAGGCTACGACCGTGTCGTCGCGGGACTAAACTGGGTGCTCGAACGCGCGCCAGAGAACTCAAGACTTATTATGGAGGTCGCAGCAGGCTCAGGGAATATTATCGGCGATCGCGTCGAGGAGCTGGCGTTAATCTACTCACAGCTAGAGCGCAAAGCTCTCGTTGGTTTCGGTTTAGATACGCAACACATGTGGGCTAGTGGTTACGACCTCGTGAACGATCATGAATCGGTCATAGCGATTGTTGACCGCGAACTGTCACTTGATAAAGTCTGGTCGATTCACATGAATGACAGCAAAACCGAGTGTGGCAGCAAAAAAGATCGCCACGAGAACATAGGCGATGGCCTTATCGGTGCTAAGGCTCTGGAACGCATCTTTAATCATCCGAAGCTGCGCCAGATACCGTTTATACTCGAGACTCCGGCGTTAGAGAGCCTTGAGGGAGCCAGGACAGAGGTTGATAAACTGCTGGCTTTTCTTGGCTGATAGGGTTTTGGGTAGGGCATCGCAATTCTCCCGTTATCTACTTGAAAGAGCTGGCATTTCTGATAAGGATACCAATACTCCCGCGCATTTTTGGCCTCATTTAAGAAGAGAGAATTGCGAAGCCCTAACATTTTACCGACCTGCCCCTAGACTTCGGGTAAAAGTGTGATAAGCTGCCCAAATAGTTTGGGTAGTAGTTAGTAATTCACTATGGCAAAGAAAAGTTCAGTTCTACGTAACGAAAAACGCATCAAGATGGCAGCTAAGCAGTATGCTCTGCGCCAGGAACTTAAGGCAAAAGCGCTCGATCCAAAGTTGTCTGACGAGGATCGTTATAAGGCTCGTCAAAAGCTACAATCACTACCCCGTAACGGAGCTAAGGAGCGTATTCGCAATCGCTGCCAGCTTTCTGGTCGCCCTCGCGGTATTTACAAGAAGTTCATGGTGTCGCGGATCGTTTTCCGTGAGATGGCCCACAAGGGGCTTATTCCGGGCGTTACCAAGTCTAGCTGGTAGACTCAGTAACAACACACGGCAATCTGACAAGAAATTTACTGCCATTTCCGACGCCATCGCTGAGGGCGTCTATCGTGCCTCCGTGTGCTTCGACCAACATCTTGACTAAATAGAGTCCGATTCCCAGGCCGTCTTTGTGTGATCCATCATTCTGCTTTACCTGCTTGAAGGCCTCGAATATGTGCTGGGCATCAGCTGCTTGTATACCGATTCCATCATCCTGCACCGCCATAAGAACGTGCGCTCCGTCCTGACACACTGAGAGAACTATCTCCCCACCATTAGGTGTGTACTTCGCCGCATTATCAATAAGATTAACGAGTACCTGACTTAGGCGCTGCCTGTCGCCATTAAGCAGGATTGGCTGCTGCGGAAGTATGACTTTTAGCGCGTGCCCCTTACGCTCAACTGCTGAGCGGCAGATCTCTAGCGCTGAATCAACGATATCGGTAATGCGTATTAGAGTCTTTGAAACGATAAGACGCCCCCGACGAAGACGCGAGAAATCGAGCAGATCACTGACAAGACGGGCCAGATACTCAACCTGCCGATTCATCATCTGTAAGACATCCCCATGCTCTGCAAGAGACAGTCTCCGTTCGAGTATCCTAATCCCCGAGCTCACCGTTGATAGTGGGTTACGCATCTCATGGACTACCAGAGCTAGGAAATCATCCTTTTTATCTTCGTTCATATATAAATCCTGTCCCACGACTCTTATCTCCTATGAATACATCGGAAATTTCTACGATTTGTTGCGTAGCTCTAGTCAATTTACACCTGGATAACCGTGTACTAAGATCCACAAGAAGGTGACTTAGAACTCCTAGGGAAGACCGATATCCGCTTTCGCAGCAGGGATGAGTTTTGCCGGCCTTTCCTAGTTCTAAAACTACACCTTAATCTTACTTAAACTGCGTCTTTAGCTTTGTTAGGACCTGCTGACTATGAGCAACCCCCTATTGGTCGCCAAATCATCCTCTGAACTCGCACACCTTCTGCCAAGCATGGCCAATCGGCACGGCTTGATAGCTGGTGCTACCGGCACTGGAAAGACCGTTACTCTAAGGGTTCTTGCCGAGGGCTTTAGTCGCATGGGCGTGCCGGTCTTTATGGCCGATGTAAAAGGCGACCTTGCCGGATTAAGCCAACCAGGTACAGCCTCCGAGAAACTGACCGAGCGCCTCACTACGCTCGGTATAGAGGACTGGGCACCGCAAGCCTATCCAGTCGTACTTTGGGATGTACTGGGTCAGCAGGGACATCCGATGCGCACAACTATCTCAGAGATCGGCCCCGTACTTCTTGCAAGACTCCTAAATTTGAATGACACCCAAGCTGGCGTGCTCAATATCGCCTTTAAGGTCGCTGATGACGCTGGCCTGCTCCTCCTTGATTTAAAAGATCTGCAAGCGATGCTAGTTCATCTTGGAGAGAACGCTAAGGATTTTACCCTTGAGTATGGAAACGTATCAGCAGCCAGTATCGGGGCAATTCAACGCGCCCTGTTAGCCCTAAAGGACAGTGGTGGCGAATCTTTTTTTGGCGAGCCAGCGCTGACCATTGACGACTTAATCCAAACTGATTCATCTGGACGTGGAGTTATCAATATCCTCAGTGCTGAAAAGCTGCTGAACTCCCCGCTAGTCTACTCAACACTCCTGCTGTGGCTCCTCTCTGAACTGTTTGAAAAGCTCCCAGAGGCGGGCGATCTTGATAAACCAAAACTGGTATTCTTCTTTGATGAAGCGCACCTCCTCTTCAATGAGGCACCGAAAGCTCTTATTGAGCGGATTGAACAGGTGGTGCGGCTCATTCGCTCTAAGGGCGTCGGTGTGTACTTTGTTTCTCAGAGCCCACTCGATATTGCAGACACTGTGCTAACCCAGCTTGGAAACCGTGTTCAGCACGCACTGCGCGCGTTTACAGCGAAAGACCAAAAGGCGATTAAGGCCACAGCTGATACGTTTCGCTCGGATGGATCAACTAATTTGCAGCAAGTTATCGGCGAGCTCTCAATCGGTGAAGCGATCGTGTCACTTCTTGATGAGCGCGGATCTCCATGCATAGCTCAACGAGCGATGGTAGTACCACCGCAGAGCAGATTGGGCGCTATCACTCCTGAGGAGCGCAAAGCTGTGATTGAGAGCTCAACGATCCACGGTGTGTATGAAAAGGCGGTTGACCGCGAATCGGCCTACGAGATCCTTAAAAAGCGTATGGAAGAGGCCAGCTCAGCCACCGAAGAGGTTCCTCAAGCAACAAACGCCGGTGACAGTGGCTCGGTGTTTTCCGGAATTTTTGGCAGCGGCACCTCGCGTCCAGCTGGCGCTCGCACTCGCCAGGGACCACTGGAAGCGATGATGATGAGTGTGGCCCGCGCTATCGGCAGCCAGATAGGTCGTTCGGTGTCACGCGGAGTATTTGGCTCGCTCACGTCACGTGGTCGTCGTCGGTAAGTACCCCTATTTCCCGCAGATCGCATCAATTCGTTTCATGCGCTCGCGGAACTCACGCATCTGTTCCGAGACCGCTTCTTGGCCCCACCAAGAAGCAAGCAGAGACTCAACCTTTGTGAGCGTTTCAATTCCGTGAGATGGCGTTGCCTCAAGCTCCAAGCGGCGACGCACGATATCCTCAACAGTCTCAGCCTGCTCCAACTCGAATGCGTGGAGTAGTTCAGCCAGAAGCACTCCGGGAGCGATCTCAGACCACGCATCAGGCCTATCGCGATACCGGAGAGTGAGGTTTCCCATACGCTGAACCGCACGAGCAATCGCCGCAGGATGGCTAGGATACTGCCTGAGCAACTCCTCGCACAACTCTGCACGCTCTGAATCGGACACAGCACTCGGTAGCTCGCTTAAGGGGTCGGGAAGCTTGAGTTGGCTTACTCCCAAGATACCTAGAGCTTTACGCACTCCTTCAATTGCCGTCCAAGCAAAGGTAGTATACTTCCCTCCTAACAGGGTCAATACGCCGTGATTAAAGCTCCATATATGTTTTCTAGAGAGCTGGCTCACCCCCTTCCTGGAACCGCGCATCGGCAATGTGCGCACACCAGCAAAAGCGTAATGAAGCGTGTCACGATTAAGCTGCGCATCTGGCAGATCCTTGGCCAAGCGATCTAAAACTTCACTAACTTCATCCGCACTAGGAACCGGATCAATGCTTAAATCCTGCACCTCGCGCTCTGTTGTGCCTACCATTGTGCCACTTGGATGCGGCCAGACGAAGTAATATCGACCCTTCTCTGCTAAAGGTAAAAATAGAGACGGATGCCGCCACGGTGTAGAAAAAACCAGGTGTGAGCCCCGACTGTATCGTACTCCCGGCAAAGGGCTAATCCCGCCTAAAGGATGCAAGTGTGGGGCCCACGGCCCAGCACAATTCACTACAATTCGAGTTCTCGAGATATAGTCACGCTGCTCCAGGCGATCTCTCCAAAGCACACTCAAGGATTTATCGTCTTGCTGGATAATCTGCGACACTGCTGCGTAATTAATGGCACAGCAGCCAAATGATTGCGCTGCGAGAAGGAACTCAAATACCAAGCGACTATCACTCATCAGGCCATCGGTATACTGATAAGATCCAGCAAGCGCTTGCTCTCTACTGAATGGCTCACAAGCTCCAGAGATCCAGGAGTGCTTACGCTCTTTACGGTGTACGAATAAATCATACAATGCTAACCCCACTCCCAGCTTAAATCGCAACCAAGTATCGCCATCTTTTATTGGGATGAGAAAGCGCTCAGGGCGTACTAGGTTAGGCAACTTTTCAAAGAGAGCTTCGCGTGCCCGTATTCCTTCAAATACCTGCTTGAAATCAAACATCTCTAAGTAACGCAGTCCACCATGCGCCATCTTAGAGCTTCTGCTTGAAGTTCCGCTCGCGTAGTCCTGCTGCTCTAAAAGCAAGACGGATAGACCAGCTTGCGCTGCGATCTTAGCAACGCATACTCCATGAATACCCCCACCAACTACTATAAGATCAAAGATATCTTGAGTTGCGCGCGAAGCACGGGCCGCACGTGTTACAGGCGATAACTCAAGCCTAGAAAACTTCCCAGATTGTTGACGGTATTTCATACCGCTACGCTTTAGCATCCCCCGGAATCACTCAATCATGGCGAATGAGTCCACTTAGTTTAGTGGTTGTGTCGGCCCCGCTAAGCACCAGCGAGCCAATGGATCCGCACTAGAATTCGGAACATCTGCTAGCTTAGCGGTCATACGCACGACTCTCTTAAATAGAGTCGAATACCCGCTAGCACCGAGGCAGCTCACCGTGGCATCTCCATTTTCATTTTCAACATTGATTATCTTCTGGGCCTTAAAAGCGCTGCACTTGTTAAGCGCCAGCACGTCCCGCTCGTAAGCCGAGCAGCCGTTTATTCCGCTAGGCGGCCAACGATCCTTATTCTCTCGATCTCGAACAACTACGCTAAAAACATCCTTATACTTGCCTGAAAGCACGATCCCTGCCTTTCCACCGCACTCAGATATCGCTGGGCGGTACTGAACTATTGACGGAACATCCCTTGGGCAGACACACGGCTTAAACACCCCACCCTGGCAATATTTAGGCTTCTTAACGATAGGCAGGAACTGGCGACTGGCTATAATTTCACTGATGGTCCAGACTCGGCGGCTCGCAGGAGTAGACTGCGCGTAAACATCGCTCGTCACACAAAGTGATGAAACGGCTACCACACACGAGATGAGGAGAAATAGCGTTAATAATCTCATTAAACCTCCAAGGTTACAACACAACCCCTTGAATATTACTCAGACTACTGGACCCAAAGCAACTCTATGAACAAACGCGCCCAAGGCTTCACATTTCTCTCTTCTTAAATGAGGCCAAAAAGCTACGCTGTTACGATTTTTTATCGCACCCGTATCACCACCACATCCTGCTTAGGCGATGTCAGTCCAGAGGAATACCGCACTACCTCTTCGATGTTTGAGGCTACTTGCGCCATACATTCGGCTAACTTGCGCTCTTCAAGAAACACTAATGATCCTGATGGCACCCCGCCGGGCGTGGCGCGAGAGAATGGCTTCTTAAGATAGAAGCTAGCTCCGTAGGCCTCACTACCGTATGAAAAGAGCTGCGGGTATTGTTGCGCTTCGATAACGCGTTGCAGTCGCTCCCCGTAGACCCAGCGCTTTGGCGACAGCTGCCAGGCGACCCCATCGTACACAAAAAAACCTACCAAGGCCACCGCGGTTACGACCACAATCGCTAAACTTGCGTAGCCCTCTGCACATAGCTCTTTACCCGGTCCACGCAACACCACTATAAGCAACGCAGCTATCACCAAAGACCAGAGCATCTTAGTAAGAGTCATACTGGAGCGTAGCGCTTCCCAATCAAGGCTTACTCCGCCAATCGGAGTAACGAATAAAACAACCGCCGCAATCGCAATCGCCCCCAGAAACACGGTAATAACCCGCTCAAGCCAGCGAAATATCCAAACACGTTCATGGGCGATACGCCGCAACTCACGCTCCAGCAGTAAGGCAGCAAAGGGATACGCCGGCAAAAGATAGACACTCCTTTTGCTTGAAGGTATGCAGAAAAATAGCAGTATGCCCAGCGTAACGATCAACGAAAACTGATACAGCGAGCCCTGCCCCTCCCACCACGACCTTAGAGATTCTAGGCGAAGATTTGGGCGAAGATTTTGTTTAGTAATTCTATGCGCCAACCAGTTGCGAATTCTTCTCGGAGTAGCTGCAGCTATAAAACAGAGAGGCCACGGCAAAATTCCTAGGACAAACATCCCAATGAGATAAAAGCTTGTGTGCTTATGCGGCTCATCTGCCATCGAGCTCGTAAAGCGCTCGAAATTTTCATATCGAATCTTCTCGACAAAGGCATCCCCCCGCTCCAGGTATCCCAACACGTACCAGATCGAGGTTGTCACCACTACCGGCACAGAGAGGATTACTAAACGCAAGAGGATTGCCGGCACGTTCTTTAAACTAAATAACTCTTTAGCCCAGCAAAATAAGCCAAAGAGCCCAAGCGGCAATACAAACCCAACTGGTCCTTTGGTCAGAGCCGCGCATGCGATAAGCACAATAGCCAACCAAGGAACCCCACGATAAGAGCGTTCCCACCATGCATAAAGGCTAAGTAATCCTCCTGCCATGCTCGTTGCTAAAAGTGTATCAACGCGACAGGTCGACGCACCGCGAAACCACTCACTACTTGCAAGCAGCACTAACGATGCTCCACTAGCGACTTCAAGTGGCACTCTCGCTGAAAGAAATAGAAAGAACGCCCCGCTAAACAGTATTACAGCAAGTGCCGACGGCAGTCGCGATGTAGCCTCTGTAACTTCACCTAACGGCAACGAAGCAAGAGCTATTAACCAGTGTGAAAATGGTGGCTTCGATGGCACAGCTCCATCATACGCTGGAGGAGATACCCAATTGCCGGTGCTGAGCATCGACTGGGCTACAAGCGCCTCACGAGGTTCGCCACGGGTGTGAAAGGGACGAGTGAGCCACGGGAGCGTCAGCGCCGCGGCTAGTGCCACTACCACCAGCAAACTTTGTATACGCTGCAAATCTTTTGACATAATCCTCGGAGCCTACGCCAGTGTGATCTTTTATCCTAAATTCGGCAGTTAAGGAGGATTAAAATGGTGCAGATACTTGAAAGCACAAAGGATTTTGATATTTGCTGGGGCTTAAACCCTGGCACCGTCAGGGTGAGCACCGAAAATTCAAACATCCCTCTATATACCTAGATTTACTTCCAATCCACTCAGTTTGACAAGCCCTGTTGCAGAGGAACTCTTTCACCCGAAGCCTCTCTCGATAAGGCTGCATCTATACAGGATACGTGATGAGGGACGGCAAAGCGGCTTGTTTATGAGAACACCTCAGCAATACAGCGCAACAACTCAGCGCTGAATGCAGTAATTAGATCAGATAACGGGAAGCAAAGAAGCGATGATCACAACAGAAGGTTCTAGCCAAGCAAATCAAAAGACAACCATCACTCGTCTTTTAAACGACGAGCAGGTTCTAGTGCATATCAATCCTGCATTTCCGGGGGTAACGATACCTGAGTACCTCATGGATAACCGAACTGTAACTCTACGACTTAGCCGATACTTTAAGGGGCGTTTATCGACGAATGAAAATCAGATCACCGCCGAGCTTTTATTTGGGCCGAGCTATTTTGTCTGCTCGGTGCCGTGGGGCAGCATCTGGGGCGCATCATCTGTGCGGGGTGAGGAGTTTGTTTGGAGTGAGGCGACCCCTCCCGACATTCTCGATCTAGTCCTGTCACAAGAGGAGCGCACGGCAGAACTTGCGCGCCGAGAGGCTCGTCCGCGTTTGAAAACTCCGCGCAGCGCTACTGGTCATCTGCGACGAGTCAAGTAGGTGAACTAGCTCTGTAACTACTCACCGGATAAGATCGTCGCTGCAATTTCGTCGCTAAATGAGCTGAGTAGTTACCTAGCTCTAATAAGCCTCTACTCGAAGTATCTGCGCACTCGTATGCAGCTCTCCAGGCGCGAGAGTAATCGGCGTAAGCACATTTCCCGACTCAACGCACACCATCTCTAGGTACTCTTTGTCGTCAAGATCCCCTAACTCCTTTGCGCCATCAATCCAGGGATTCCAGACCACGGTATCGGTGAACCCCTCTTTTGTTATTAGGTACGCATAACGATCCACATCAGAGCACACCTGCACCCTCTGTGGAGAATCTCGATAAATCCGATCAATCGGCCCCTCGATTAGCACCTCCTGGCGCCCTTCAACATCCATCTTTCTTGCTCGCAACGTGTCAATGAACTCACATCCCGCAAATCCCTGCAGGCGCAGTCCCGATACGTTCCCTGTTCGAAAGTAGGTATGCAGAGCAGAATTAAATTGAAAAGGCACTCTACCGATATTCTCCACTCGCATCGTCAGAAGCAGAACATCGGTCAGCACCACGTCAAGTTCGAGGGAAAACTCATAAGGCCAAACGGCGCGGGTTCGGGCATCCGGTAATAAACGTAAAGTAACCGCAACCGAGCCGCTAGTGCTCACCTGCTCGCGAACTACCTTCCACATCATAGTTCTGGCGAATCCATGGGCGGGCAATACGCCCTTGGAGAATTGCGGAAAAACGATAGGAATTCCGCCGCGAATCGGTTTTCCGCGTTCGTAGATCGCCTGCTGACTAACAAAGAGCAGCTCGCGCTCGCTAGGGTCGCTCCACGAAAGTACGTGGGCACCGTACTCGGATACAACTGCCGCATAGCCTGAGTCGTGCAAGAGACGCAGTAGGGGCAGGTCTCCCAGACCGATTATCCTCTCTATCCGATTTCCTGAAGCGTTAGCTGGCATACATGATGGCGAGCTCTAACTATCTTCCGATTTCTTAGCTTCTTCAAGCTTTTTCTCGCTCTTTGGATCAGAGGATGAAAACTTTACGAATGTGCTTGGATCAAAATCAAGTTTAGCTCTACCTGGCTGGTACCCTGAACACGATATAAACGAATCGGCTAAGCTCACTAAACGCCCTGAATTACTCGCATAAACCTGCACCTGTCCTGCAATAACCACCTCCACTGGAGCACCTTCTTGCTGAAACGAACGCAAAATGCCCATGGTTACACGACGCAACCGACCCGCGTCATCCCATACCACTCGATATACAGGGAGTCCCGTATCGCGATCGACGTAGAGGGTTTGGCGCGGATCTAGTGAAAACGGATCTCTCGATGTGAGATCCATACGCCACACGGCCCTAAGCGCCGTCACCGTGTTTGTAGGGATCCAGCCACCGGCACCCTTAAACCGTCCACTTTGGTAGTTCAAAATAAGCGAGCCCTCCCCGCGGGTGGTCCGGATGACACAGCCATCTTTAGTCTCAGCCTTAGTCTCTTTAGCCTCAAGAATCGGCACCAAAATAGGTAGTAGCACCAACCCAGCTGGCTCCACTAACTCAACTTTGCCTGACCACACAAAGAGATCATCAGGCGCGAATACTCCGGTAAACAGCGCATCCGATCGGTTACTACCAGTCATCTGACGAATCGAATTAATTACCGGAGATGCCGCCCAAACAAAATCCTCACCATTGCCGAAAAAGCGCAGCGTCAACCAGGATAGGTTTTGAATCGCAGATGGCTTGCGCGCCGATATCCGTTCACGAAAGATCGGTTCAAGAGTGCCCGTAACCTCGCCTAGCTTCCTCGGATGTACTCGCTCTACATCGAATTCAAGTTTGCGCGGCTTATCTTCCGAAGTCTTAAAAATTAACACTGATTGTTCGGTAGCAAACGAGGCGTACCTCCACGCTAAACTCGCCGCATTCCACAAAACCTTGTAGGCAAGCGCTGTAAGGTCGCCCGTGGCGCTGCGCGGAAGGTCAAACATCGGCGAGACAAAGGCCTTGCCACCCGCAGTATCGTTTACAACTCCTAGCGACGAGACATTCGGCGTAAATGCATCGCTCTGTCGCTGCGTCTCAAAACGTGATGGCTCTCGTGGCTTTAAAACAGCCTCAAATGCCAACTCACCTCGATCGAGCATCGCTGCAACTTCTGGTGGTAGAAGCATCCGATAGAGCTGCGCATGCTGAGCTGTGACAGTAACGCCTACTTTGGCGCCCTTTGATAGATCAGGAAGCGGCCCTGCTCCCTTGGGAGCTACTGGATCATCTCCGTAAGCGATACCACTCAAAAAAACACTAGCTGCAACACTGATTCCAACGACACAACGTTTAACGACACAACGCAGTCCCGAGCTGCACCGTCTAACGATCATTACAGCACTACCTTCTCAAGCTGTTGCATCCTCTTCATGTGCATATCATAGAGCTTCTCTGGGCCGTAGTCCTCTAAGAGACGCGAGCGCTCCATAAGGGTCTCCTTATCCTCGATAAACAAACGCGGATCGGCTGGGTAGACCTCTGGATGCAGCCCTGTATCCATCCGAATCGCATCGACTGGACAGGCCTCAACACAATACCCGCAGTAGATACACAGCAACGTGTCGATCTCATAGCGTTTTGGAAACTTCTCAACCTCGGGGTCATCATGCTCAGAGGCCTCGATATAGATACAACGAGCTGGGCACGCCGTTGCGCAGAGGAAACACGAAGTGCATTTTATATCGCCATTCGGATACAACGTCAGACGATGACGGCCGCGATAGCGCGGTGGATAGGCTCTGCGCGCATTAGGATACTGAATCGACGCAGCAGCAGCGACCGAGGTCTTGTACCCAAGCGCATGCAAGATATGCAGCCATAAATTACCGAGCAACTTGCCAAAGGTAATCTTTAGCCCCTTAGCTATCTCTACTACATATATCCTCTCAAGGAAGGTCATCTCTTCTCGGCGCTTCATCTCTCTATCTCTTTTTCGTCTTACTTTTTCGACTCACTTTACAACTTTTGTAACTACTCAGCAAATGCTGCCGCAATAACGTTAGCCCCCAATAAGGGGCGGCTTTGCGGAGCAAAGCGGGGTGGAGATAATAACTACTCACCAAAA
>JBBALZ010000099.1:0-12079 GCA_040402735.1 Bdellovibrionota bacterium | reverse complement strand
ACGAACGCGGCTGGCCAGAGTCCAGCCCTCCAGGTCGCGGGTCTTACGGCTCTAGAGATGACGCAAATCCTGGCTCGCTCGGTTGGAATCGCTGACGATCCTCGCGGGTACGAACGCGGCTGGCCAGAGTCCAGCCCTCCAGGTCGCGGGTCTTACGGCTCTAGAGATGACGCAAATCCTGGCTCGCTCGGTTGGAATCGCTGACGACCCTCGCGGGTACGAACGCGGCTGGCCAGAGTCCAGCCCTTGATTCGCGCGGTCTCTGAGCGAGCTAGGGAGGGAGAACGTGCGAGGAACGAGCGAGCAAAAAGCGATGGTCACTCAGCATCGAACGTAACGGTGATTTGATGTCGAGAGTCAACCTTGAAAACATACGGCGGCCCTAATTTCCAGTCCCTCAACATAGAATATTTGCACTCCGCTGGGATCGCTTGTCTAGCCGCGCAAAATGAATTGTTGATGGCTTTTGTTGAAGTCGGATCTCTTAGGTCATCGGCCAACGTATCGAGCTCGCCGCAACCATCGTACGGCTTATAGCTTAATGAAGAGATGAAATTTACCTGGAGCTCAGCTGTTTGATTACTTGCATTCGCATCGCCCAGCCTAATACGCAATGCATCTGAAAGTGCTGTCCTCTGACACAGTCCGACAAAGCCCCCAGCTATGTCGATACGCTCAAAGCTAAACCTCACCGAGCGATAGAGCGTCTCGCAGTTCTCGTCGCGAAACTCTAGCCTACCTCCATTCGAGAATAAGAAACCGGATCCATTCTGACTCGATTTAAAGAACTCAAGATAGCGCGCTGAATCCACCGTAAAAGCTGCGCTAATAAGCGCGATCGCTGGAGCAGAAACCCGTGCCAAAGTGTCGACATTCCCAGGAATGTATCGCTGCATAACTATGCTATCAGTTGCAAACTACCTCCTACCCGACCACGCATCGTAGGCCTGATCGAATTTCGCTGCTACTATGTAATCGTTCTCACTAAGGCCATTAACTGTGTGAGTCCATAACTCGATTAGAACCTTCCGGTAGAGTAAATGTACATCCGGATGGTGATCTTCACTGTCAGCGATCTCCCCGATCAGTGGTACCCACCTGGCACCATCCATATAGCTTTTAAACCTATACTCACGACTGATCTTTCGCCCCTCGATAACCTTCCACTCAGGCACCTCTATACCCAGAGAAGCGATGGCCTGCGCGGATAGCGCTGGAGAGCCCTTAGGAAGCGGGGTACACTTTTTCTCGAGTAAAAAGCTCATTTTTTTGCCCTCCACCATTGTCGCCGTAGATAAAAGCTCCTACTTTAACTTAAGCTTGGTCCTAGAAAACTCCTTCCAGTATTCCCCACTCCCGCGCCGCAAGATATGATCGCTCTCCAAAAGCTCAAAGGGAGATAGGGTCGGCTGATCTCGATAGATCTCATAAAGCGGGACAAACGGACGCTCTACGCACTCTTTAAACAATGACTCAAAGCTATCTATACAAAAATAGGTGGCCTGAAGATCATCTATGTAATATCCCGTTCTCAGTACCCGCTCTAAATCGAAATGAAGAATATTCGGAGATGGGTCGTTCATTACATACTTTGCTTCGCCAAACGAAGACATGATTCCCGCACCGTACACCTTATATTCACCACTATTTCTAATGAGCCCAAACTCGATCGTATACCAGTTAAGCCGCGCAAGATATTTAACTCCCTTGTGGTCCATCGCCTGCAAACCACCCTTACCGTAGGCCTGCATATAATCACCATAGGCCGGATTACTTAGCAGTGGCACATGTCCAAACACGTCGTGAAATATGTCAGGCTCCTCAAGATAGTCGAGCTGTTCCGGAGTTCGAATAAATGTGCCAGCCGGGAATTGCCGATTCGCCAGCATCGAAAAAAACGGGCGTGATGCGATCAATCCTGGCACTGGCAATACCTCCCAGCCTGTGGCGGCCCGTAAATACCTGTTCATCTTCTCAAAGTTTGGAACTTCTTCGGCAGATAATTTAAGGGTCTTTACGCCATCAAGGTATTCCTGACAAATACGCCCCTTGAGGGTCTCTAACTGTCTATTAAAAAGAGTTCCCCAGGTTTTGTGATCTTGAACAGTATACTTATCCCAGCTCTGCTCTATGACACACTCTGCCACCGTCTTAGCGTCTAAAATAGCGTGCCCTTTATCGTCGTTCATACAAGTGGTTATTGAACAGCTGCCTATCAGCTCTCTAGCCTTGGAACACCGATTTGCCCACCCTTAAGGGTACCACTTATAGTAGATCAACGACAAGGATTATCTCCACCCCGCTTTGCTCAGCAAAGCAGCCCCATAATAGGCGCTAACGTTATTGCGGCAACATTTGCTGAGTAGTTTCAAATACACAAAGTTCCGCGCATTTTTGGCGTCAGTTAAAAAGAGAGAATTGCGAAGCCCTGTATCGTTTGCGATCAGATACTTCCCAAACTCCAACGCCTGTAATCTTGTATTATTTTAAGGGCATACTTCATACACTCTTTTGGAATACGTTTCCTGCCTCCAGTTGCTCGTTCAACATGACCAGGCCCCCAATTATAAGCAACTAGTGCAAAAACCCTGTTTCCGCTGTAGCTCTCTTCAAGATATTTAAGATACGAAATGCCGAGCCGCAAATTATGCCCCGGATCCGTTAATTTTTTTCTTGGTAGATCGTTTCGGGCTACAAGCCATGCACCGGTTGCTGGCATAATCTGCATCAACCCCTGAGCTCCCTTGTTTGATCGCGCTGACGTGTTAAATGCGCTCTCAGACTTGATCACCGCGGCAACAAACAATGGATCTACCCCTTGCCTTGCGCTCTCTTGAACGATAGCAGACGCTAACTGTGCCGGGCTCTTGTGTTTCGGTGCATATTTCTGAATCACTGAGTGCACCTTTAACTGCACCGACCTCGATAGAATGTACGGTCTCGATGGAATATTCGTCTCTTTATTTTCAGGTCTTGGCAGAATTTCATCTCTGAGTATCGGAATATTACGAGGTTGCAGTGCTGGCGCATCTACGTGATACGTTGCCAGTCGGACTACGTTTGCAGCATTCTTCTTCTCTGCCGCGACCAGAATCTTATTAAGCGCTTTATCGTTCCTAGCAACCAAACCGTTTACATCTAAAGGAGAAGCCACGAGAGAGACAAGAACCCCTAAAGAGGTGCCAAGGAAGGCAAACACTAAAAAGCGGCGCATTAAATCGGTTGATTTACAAAAGAGAGGTATATCGAGATTGCTTGGAGAACAAGCTAACCCAACTACTCTATCTGCATTTCTAATTACGCGCCCAGCTGGTGCCATCCTAGAGCTAGGCTCTACCCCTCTGGTTTTACCTACTATGAGCTCGGTCTGGGCACTAACCATGAAGAGGGATACTCCTAAAGTAACTACTCCCAAATAATTTACCACTTTGGTAATCGTTACCTGGTAATAGTCACGTCCTAAAAACTGGAGACCTTCCCCTTATCGAGTTTTTTTGTGTTTTTGCTTCAGCTCAAATGTTAGCTCAGGCCCAACAAGCATGGTAAGTGCTTGATTACACCGCCAAAATACGCAAAACATCTTCCCGAGACAACGCTAGTGAACCAGACTCACCGATAGCTGCGGCCAATAAAGCGCGCTTTTCTTGTTGAATCTGTATAATCCGCTCTTCTATCGTATCCTTAGCCACCAGCCTGTGAACGAACACCGGATTGTTCTGGCCGATGCGGTACGCGCGGTCTGCTGCCTGGTCTTCCGCTGCGGGATTCCACCAAGGATCAACGATATAAACATGGTCAGCAGCGGTTAGGGTCACTCCTAGCCCACCTGCTTTCAGTGAGAGCAGCATAACATCTGGCCCATCTGGACTCTGAAATGAGTTTACGAGATCGCCCCTATCTGCCGTCGAACCATCGATCCTACAAAACGAGATCGAATGTCTCTCTAAATGCGGTTCGATGCGATCAAGAAGGGTTGTCCATTGAGAGAACACTAACGCTCGGTGACCGTGAGCTTTAGATCCCTGTAGAGATTCTATCAGTAGATCGATCTTTGATGATGAATCTGCCTGATGCCCCGGCAGCAACCCGATGTGACAACACGCCTGACGTAGCCTCAGTAACACCTCTAAAACAGAAAATACACCCCGATTACTATCGAGCGCCTCAAGAACATCGTCCTTGATCATACCAAGTACAGACTCGTAAACGATCCGTTCACGGTCACTTAGTTCACACTCAAGTACTACCTCGGTTTTAGGTGGAAGCTCTGAAGCTACATCGCGCTTTAAGCGTCGCATTATAAACGGCATCGACCTCTTGCGTAGCTCTTGCGTTGGCCCTACCTGGCCTAATTCGATCGGCTGCACAAAACGCTGCTGAAATTGTTGATAATCACCGAGCAATCCAGGATTTAAAAACCGAAAGTGACTCCAGAGATCATCAAGCGAATTCTCAACTGGCGTCCCCGATAGACTGAGTCGTTTCTTGGCCCGCAAACGATACGCAGCCTGCGCAACCTGGCTGCTCGGATTGCGGATCGTTTGTGCCTCATCGAGTACCACCAGATCCCACTCAGTCTCAATGAGGCGGTCGATATCGAGCCTAAGAAGCGCATACGATGTAAGAATAACATCTACATCTTGCGCCAGTTCGCGACGTGAACCGTGGTATACAGAAACATTCAAGCTGGGACGAAAAAGCTCTATCTGCTGCCTCCAGCTTGCAAGCACCGATGTAGGACACACTACAAGAGTACGGCCGCTAACCACGCATAAAGCTTGTAGCGTTTTACCTAACCCCATATCATCAGCAAGAAGGGCTCCAAGTCCGTGTCGGTGTAAAAAAGAGATCCAGTTAATTCCAGTGCGCTGATATTTTCTCAGATCAGCTCTAAGATCCCGTGGCAGCTCCGCGTCTGGTATCGATTCCACCTCGGCTAATCCGCTTTTAAGTCGCTTGAAGTATTCCGGCGGCTCAATCCGCAACGAATCACACAACTCGCCAACCTCTGATATAAGACGACCTGGGGCGAACTCTTTTTCACCTACGGCAGCTATAAACCGCTCTAGCGCCGCACCGTGCTCTCTAAGCCATTCGGTAGGAAGTTTTGCCCACCCCGCTCCACCGGCTAACTGTAAATAGGAAGATCCCTGACGCCACGCCAAGAGCATATCTGTAGCTAATACTGAGTGACCACTATCTCCGTCACCAATTTCTCCTGTATCTGCAACATGAAATGTAAATAACAGCGACTCGCCTATGACTTGCGCTCTAGCCGTTAGCTCTCCCTTTGAAGTAAAACTCGACAGATCATCCCCAACTACCCTCCACTCTTTTAATTGATTTAGACGCTCTAGCGCCGCCTCTCCTTTAAATGTACTAGGGTAGTCCAGGCGCAGTCCGGTTTTAAGAGCTAAAACGCGCGCCAACCGAGCTTCCTCAGCTACCTCTCTAATCGGAATTTCACGCGGATCAAAAAGCTTAAGCGCACCAGAGTTAACCTCTGCAATCACTGGATCTCCATACATGATTCGGGGAGTAATCGTCACACCAGCTCTAAGTTCGTCCGATATCGCTTCGATAACAACACGCGGTGGTATGCGACGCACCCGTGGCAACAACTTACTAGCTATTTGAACTCTTACCTTGCCCTGGATCTGCGGAATTATTCGGGTCGCTAGCTCAATCGCCGCAGATTCTGGAAAGAACGTACCATCTGCTCGAAGCATCTCAACCTCTTCCATCCTCAAGGCCGAATCCTCAATCGCTTGCAGGGCCCCGTTACATATCGCTACTCCATTATCAAAGATCTCAGTTATCCCATCTATGCAAGCTCGCCTAATCCGGAAACCACCTGCTTCATCGATAACCTCGACTACAACAGGCAACGGCTCTGGATTAACACTTATCTGCTCACCATCGAGAGTCACAACGGAAACTCGGCTTAGTGCTGAAAGTAAAAACCTCATCGTTTTAGGGTCGAGAACCCCCTGCTTGCTCTGAGGCAATACGTAATCGATCTTTAACTCAGCATCAGTTGGCACAGCCAAATAGCCGTCTCGATTGGCTGTTGTGACAGCTTGAAGCAATGATCCTGGCACTGGAATCCTAGTCTCGGCCGTCAAGCTATCCCGATGAAGCAAAAAACGGTCAAAGCGCAGGGCGCTACCATTTCGAGAGAATTCGTGACGTACACCACCTAAAACCTTTCGGCTTTCAGAGCTTTCTCTCTGAACTAGCTTTCCCTGTTTAACCGCAAGAATCGTCGCTATTACGTGACGACACGGATCCTCATCCAATGAACAATCGCACTGCCAGATCTCATTAGCTTCGGATAAGCTCACCAATACAACTGGATCGCGTTGCCCCCGTAAAAGTCTAAAGGCGCGATCACCTGGGGTATGTAGCGACTCTTCTTGAAAAAAGGCATTACGCGCAAGTTCGACACCCGCTGACCAAACCTTAGGGTCAGACATCTCACGGGCGAGCAGGAACAACTTCTCCATCCCACTAAACCTCTAAAAATGAAGCGGCGTGGCTGAATTGCAGCAAGAGCCTTCCGAGCTCATTTGTATCTCGTACGCGCTTAACATAATCGAACCACGAAATAGTGCCCCTGCGATGAGCATAGTTTAGCCACTGCTTGACCCTTGAAAGTGTGCGACGATCGGATTCTTGATAGTTTCGCGACTCTACAACTAACTCCTCTATAATATTTCGCCACGAACGATCGGCCATCTCCGCCCCTAATTGGCTATCGTGCGAAACGATGCCCAAATATTGAGCACACTCATCAACGAGTCTAGGATTCGCTAGAGCACCGCGCCCCAACATAAAATGCTCACACTCGCTCTGCTCCTGACAGCGCTTAAGATCCTCCACACTCCAGATCTCACCATTGGCAACTACCGGCACTGCAACCGATCTCTTAATCTCACCGATTGGCTTCCAATATGCTGGAGGGGTATATCCCTGCGTCTTTGTTCGTCCATGAATCGTTATCCACGCAGCGCCACCTCTTACAGCGCGCTCGGCGTTTTCATAGATTGAGTCCGGATTATCCCATCCCAGCCTCAGCTTGGCAGAAAGCGGGATTTCCGGTGGTAGGGCTGATCGGACAGTTTCGACGATCTTTTCTATCCGCTCTGGATATTTAAGCAGTGTTGCTCCACCGTCATGGCGGTTTACCGTCGGTGCTGGACAACCGAAATTAATATCAATCACCTTAGCTCCAGCGGCGACTGCAACCAAGGCTGAGCGAGCAAGGAGCTCAGGATCTCCTCCAAGGAGCTGCACCCCTACCAGAGTCCCCGAATCGGTACGACACCCCGCTGCAAGTTCTGGCACCTCTTTCCTAAATACGTGAGCTGGGGGAACCAAGTGAGATATTCTGATAAACTCAGTAACGCAGTATTGAAACGGCATCGTGCGCGTTAAAATCCTGCGCATCAAAGCATCTGTCACCCCATCCATCGGGGCGAGCACTAACGCTGGCCTACCCGCCGCTATCATCTGATCTACTGACTAAGTCTAGCGCGCTGGTCTTTGGTAAATACGCCTTGCAGCTCTGCCTTGATAAGCGGTTCAATCGCTTCGCGGGGAACCGCAACACTGGTCGGCCCGAGCGCGTACGGGGCGACTTCGTACGGATTGTACTGAATCTCTAACCCACGGTCAGTTAAGGCGAAATTCTCTCCTAGTGGCAGCTCCTGACCCGGTAAAATGAAGAACCCAGCATCCTGCAAGCTCTGTCCTGGGCGAATTGACCGGGTCCTTCGGAACTCAGCTTCTACTACCTTGTTAAGCATCTGTTGCGATTGCTCAGGAATCAGATCCAGGACTCCCAGACGAG
The DNA here is from genome assembly GCA_040402735.1 of Bdellovibrionota bacterium. Taxonomy (GTDB): domain Bacteria; phylum Bdellovibrionota_C; class UBA2361; order UBA2361; family OMII01; genus OMII01. The sequence goes on along the minus strand of JBBALZ010000099.1, from coordinate 4,227 downwards.
TGCCGGTCTTTGTATCAAATGTCATTAAGCTGCGCTCGTTAAAACCGTGCGCTCCTCCCAGGTAGCCCACATTGGTCACCTCACACGAGGTAACCTTTTCATCGCTGTAGAGTACCGAAGCGTCTCTGGTTAATGTCCAATCAATAGCTGCATCACTAACACTCTCATACTCTTGTAATCGTGATTGGAGCTCTTCCATCAGATTCTCTGATGTAGGTTCATTAGTTTCGACATCCAATGGAGCATAGAGAGTTCGTTTCAATTGACTAGAAACTGCTGCTCGTGATGCTTCCGGCATCGTGGTTGGCAATTTTGGAAGCTCTGCGATATCCACAACGACGCAGGGATACGGAGAGCAGCCTCCAAGTGAGGTCTTAACGGCACTCGATCCAGTTAAACCCGAAATCCCTGAACAGGCACCCAAGGAGAGAATAAAGCCTATACCTAGTAACCGTAAAACTTGTTGCATAAACATAATTTCCCTGGTCAATAATCTTACGTAACTATTTATTGAGCCTGCATCTTACCACGCAAGCTCACGCCTCTTTGCAGAGTTGCCTTGATATAGTCTCGATTCATGCGCGTGATATATTTAATGCTAATACCTTTCGGACAAGCTTCTTGGCATTCGCCATGATTGGTGCAACCACCGAAATTTTCATCATCCATCTGAGTAACCATACTGATCACCCGTTCGTGCCGCTCAGGTTGGCCTTGCGGCAACAAACCTAGGTGGGCCACTTTAGCCGCCGTAAAGAGCATCGCCGAACCATTTGGACACGCAGCGACACATGCTCCACAACCGATACACGCAGCCGCATCGAAGGCCTCATCTGCATGCTCTTTTTCGATCGGTGTAGCATTGGCCTCAGGAGCCGAACCCGTTGGCACGGAGATATATCCTCCCGCTCTCTGAATCCGGTCAAATGCGCTTCGGTCAGTTACTAGATCCTTAACGACTGGAAATGGTCTGGCCCTGAACGGTTCGATGTAAATCGTATCGCCATCCTTAAAGGTTCTCATGTGCAACTGACACGCCGTTGTAAGGCGCTTGGGCCCGTGCGGACGACCATTGATCGACATCGAGCAGGAGCCGCAGATTCCTTCACGACAATCGTGCTCAAATGCCACAGGCGCCTCGCCCTTTGAGACTAGCGTTTCATTAAGATAATCAAGCATCTCAAGAAACGAGGAATCCTCGCTTACGCCATTTAATTCGTGGCGCTCAAAAGCCCCCTGAGTATCAGCGTTCTTCTGGCGCCAAACAAAAAGAGTAAGATCCATAGTACACAGCCCTTTACTTATAGCTTCTCGTTGACAGTTGTATATTCTCAAATGCAAGCGGCTCCTTTGTCAGGTCGTGCCCAGAACCGTCATGCTTGGGACTCCACACCGCTGCATAACAATAATCGTTGTCGTTTCTAAGCGCTTCGCCATCCTCAGTTTGGTACTCCTCTCGGAAATGACCTCCACAAGATTCATTTCGATTAAGCGCATCGAGACACATAAGCTCGGCGAATTCAAAGAAATCGGACACTCTTCCAGCCTTCTCAAGCTCTTGGTTGAGCTCTTTGCCGGTCCCTCCAACGTACGAGTTCGACAAGAATTCCTCTTTTAACTCCGGAATCCGCCTAAGCGCATCCTTTAATCCTGCTTCGGTTCGAGACATACCACAGGCATCCCACATAATTCTTCCCAGGACACGGTGGTAGTGATCTACCGGCTTTCTGCCGTTCATCGCCAGAAACCCAGCGATTCGCTTTGAAACGCGATCCTCCGCCTCTCGCACAGCGGGATGATCAGTGCCGCTAGTGAGTGGCTTCTGGGTGGCGAGATAATTACCGATAGTGTACGGAATCACGAAGTATCCATCTGCCAATCCCTGCATCAGCGCACTTGCTCCGAGACGATTAGCTCCGTGGTCAGAGAAGTTAGCCTCTCCCGCAGCAAAGAGTCCGGGGATGGTAGTCATCAGGTTGTAGTCCACCCACAAACCTCCCATCGTGTAATGCGGAGCTGGATAGATCCGCATCGGTGTCTCATACGGATTCTCGCCTGTAATATTGGCGTACATATCAAACAGATTGCCGTAACGCGCCTCTATAGTGCTCCTGCCATAGCGATCTATTGAGTCCTTAAAATCAAGGTACACACCGAGTCCCATCGGGCCAACTCCATACCCCGCATCACAACGCTCCTTTGCTGCCCTCGAGGCGATATCGCGAGGACTTAAATTACCAAAGCTCGGATAACGTCGCTCTAAATAGTAATCACGCTCACTCTCTGGGATATCTTGCGGGGCGCGTGTATCCCTCTCTTTTTTGGGTACCCAGACTCGGCCATCGTTACGAAGCGACTCACTCATTAAGGTAAGCTTTGACTGATGCTCACCCGAAACCGGAATACTCGTGGGGTGAATCTGAGTAAAGCACGGATTCGCCATTCCAGCGCCATGCTTATGCGCTCGCCAAATAGAAGTCACGTTACACCCCTTGGCATTAGTCGAGAGGTAAAACACGTTAGAGTAGCCACCGGTCGCCAGAATTACCGCATCAGCTAGATGCGAAGACAACTCTCCGGTACGTAGATTCCGTGTAACGATTCCTACGCACCTCCCGTTATCCATAATCAGGTCGAGCATTTCGGTTGATGAATACATCTCGACAGTTTTGTTGTGGATCTGGCGATTCAAAGCGGCATACGCGCCCAACAAGAGCTGCTGTCCCGTCTGGCCCTTGGCGTAAAAGGTACGCGACACTTGTGCTCCGCCGAATGACCGGTTTGAGAGTAGCCCACCGTATTCTCGGGCAAATGGGACTCCCTGCGCCACACACTGATCGATAATGTTCACGCTTAGCTCGGCCAAGCGATACACGTTAGCCTCGCGGGCGCGAAAATCTCCGCCCTTAACAGTGTCATAGAACAACCGATACACACTATCGCCATCGTTCTGATAGTTCTTAGCTGCATTGATTCCGCCTTGCGCCGCGATACTGTGCGCACGCCTCGGCGAATCTTGAAAGCAGAAACACTTCACACGGTATCCCAACTCTCCGAGAGAAGCCGCAGCAGATGCTCCTGCAAGCCCACTACCAACAACTATAACTGAGTATTTACGCTTATTGGCCGGCGAGACCAGCTTCATACTAGCCTTATGCCTCTGCCACTTTGTCTCAAGGGGGCCAGCGGGTATCTTTGAATCGAGATTAAGTTGCATAACGAATCCTAACTATTATTTGGACTTAGCGGTCTGTATCGGTGCTGGAAGCACCCCGAAGGCGATCGATACTGGAACTGCGGAGAACCCGACAAAGATCGTCACCGCCACAACTTTGGCTAGCGTGCGCAAACCTTTATTCCAACGCGGGGTATCAACACCTAAGGTTTGAAACATACTCCAAGTTCCGTGGTAAAGGTGGAGCGCTAGTAGCGCCATCGCTACCACATAAAATGCGGCGGTGAGAAAATTCCGAAACGATTGCCAGACATTTGCGTACACCTCGCCCTCTACAAAGCTCCAGTGTAGGGTCCCGGTGGTGAAATGAAGGATGTGAAAGACCACAAAGAACAGGAGAAAGAGCCCCCCGTAGATCATCGTTAGCGACGCCGCATTCGCCGAACGGTAGCTCTTGACCTTATATCCTTCGGGCTTTGCTGCTCGGTTTGCCCGCGCCAGCAGAATGCCGCTTACCGCATGAACGACAAGGCAGGCCAGCAGCACAACTCGCACTAGCCATAAAACCCCAGATTCTCCGAGCATCTCAGCCCCCATGGTTCGGAGGAATCGCCCGTAGTCATCGATCTTATAATCACCTGAGGCCGGATTTATGCCAGCAAAAATCTTGAGGTTACCAGCCATGTGCCCGACGACAAATAACACCAAGACCAGACCGCTAAGTGCCATGGCCACCTTCTTACCTATAGTGGAGGAGTAAAAATTAACTATTAGACTCATAAATAAAACTTACCTGCTGTCGGCGCACGAACACTCCGTCTAGCTCCGTCTAGGCTAACGGTCACCGTGATAGCCATACATCTACCTACAACATCTTATTCTACTAACACTTCCCGGTATATAGCCAAGCTTTTGGGCTGATGAAACCCTAAAAATGTAGCCATATTGCGGACTATTCGCCACAAAATCGAATCGTTGACAGAAAGACCAGATTAAAATAAACCCAGCCTCATTCATTTTTGAAAAAAATGGATGAGAATAGCTGGGCGAGC
>JBBALZ010000098.1:0-12311 GCA_040402735.1 Bdellovibrionota bacterium | reverse complement strand
GATGAAAATGGTGCAGATACTCGAAAGCACAAAGGATTTTGATATTTGCGGAGGCGCAACCCTGGCACCGTCAGGGTGAGCACCGCAAATTCAAAAGCCGAAGTGATTTCGAGTAGATGCGCCATTTTCAGACCCGCAACTGCCGAATTTAGGATCATGGCCTCACCTGATACTCTTAATAAACTGCTCTATTATTTGCGACCCTGATATATCGCTAGCGTGATGGTCTTCCTTTGAGACCGGAAGATCCGCGACCTCCTGAAGAAACTTGCTGCCGATAATCGCCCCCTGGGTGAATATAGTAACGGCTTCAAAGCTCTCTCGATCACGAACTCCAAATCCAACAAATAAAGGCCGTTTTAGCTGCATCTCTGATACTCGCCTAAAAAACGCCTCTCGATCAGAGGACACAGATACGCTACCTCCGGTTACAGCATCCGACGATAGCAGATAAAGGAAGGCAGGGTCTTCGGCATCAAAGGCACGTATCCGCTCTTCTGGTGTGCGTGTTGTCACCAAAAATACCGGGCGCACTCGGTACTCGGCAAAGAGCGGCTTATAACGTTTCTGATACTGCTCGAAAGGCAAATCAGGCAAGATCACCGCATCAACTCCACACGCAGCGGCATCGCTAAGAAATCGCTCAAATCCGTACTGCTCAACCGGATTAAGGTAACCCATCAATAGGATCGGAATATCAGTGTGCTGGCGCGCCCCGCGTAACTGCTGAAAGAGCACTGATAAAGTCATACCGTTTTCTATGGCCACACGGTTACTCTCTTGTATCGTCGGCCCGTCAGCTACCGGATCGGAGAAGGGAAACCCAATCTCTACCATATCAACACCACTTGCTGCCAACGCGCTTAACACCGGTACGGTATCGCTCAAACGTGGATAGCCCGCTGTATAAAAAATCGACAACGCACGTTTATTGGGTAACCGGGCAAATCTATCGAGTATTTGTCTTCCTGAGCTCATATTATCATTATACCTCTCTACCTACTCTCCGATTGAATCGCCAAACGCCTCAAGATAAGTCGTCATATCTTTATCACCACGACCTGAAAGGATAACCACAACTCGGTCTGTAGCCGCAAACGAGAGCTGATCCATCGCAGCGATTGCATGAGCTGTCTCTAAAGCAGGGATAATCCCTTCAGTTCGCGCGAGCAGCTTTGCCGCCGAAAGCGCATCCGTGTCGGTGACACTTACGTAACGCACCCGGCCCGTCTGCCAGAGGTGCGCGTGTTGCGGCCCGATGCCTGGATAGTCCAGCCCAGCAGAGATCGAATGCGCCTCCTCAACCTGGCCATCACCGGTTTGCATAAACACTGTGCGGCTGCCGTGCAGGATCCCCGATTTACCGAGAGCTATCGTAGCAGCCGACTTGCCACTTGCGAGCCCACATCCGGCCGCTTCAACCCCGATAAGAGCTATCTCCTGGTGCTCCAAACAGTGGTAAAACCCGCCCATCGCGTTACTGCCACCACCAACACAGGCGATGACGTGTGTGGGTTTGCGACCACCACGCGCCTGACACTGGTCGAGAAGCTCGCGACTAATAACCGATTGAAACCGCGCTACCATATCTGGAAATGGATGCGGCCCTACTACTGAGCCGATGATGTAGTGCGTGTCGTGTGGATTAGCTATCCAATCACGCATCGCCTCGTTTGTGGCATCTTTAAGGGTCTTGCTGCCACTGGTCACTGGGCGTACCTGTGCCCCTAAGAGCCGCATCCGGGCAACGTTGAGGGCTTGTCTCCCTATATCTACTGCGCCCATATAGACCACACACGGCAATCCCATAAGAGCACACACGGTAGCGGTTGCGACTCCATGCTGACCAGCTCCGGTTTCGGCGATAATTCGTGTACGACCGAGTCGTTTAGCCAGCAGAATCTGTCCGATAGTGTTGTTAATCTTGTGCGCTCCAGTGTGCAAGAGATCTTCGCGCTTTAAAAGTACCTCTGCTCCATAGCGATCTGAGAGCCGCTCGGCATGAAAAAGCGGCGTCGAACGTCCAGCAAAATCAGCAAGCAGCGCCTTGAACTCTCTGATAAAGTCAGGGCTCTCTATAATCCCACGATAACTCTCCTGCAGCTCTCGTACATTGGGATAAAGCATCTCAGGGACGTAGGCACCACCAAATTCACCGAAGTATCCATCATCTGTTACAGCAAAACTCATAGTCGTACTCCTTCTAATACCTGGCGCACCGCACGCTCGTCCTTGATACCTGCACTGCTTTCTACCTTTGAATTAATATCTATCCCTATACACAACGGATGCGTACTCACAAAACGCCGGACCTTCTCACAGCTATGAACACCAATACCTCCTGCGATAAAAAACGGCACACTGCCACTGTAGTTATCGAGCAGCGACCAATCAAATTCCTCACCACTACCTGGACGTGCGCCGTCAAACATGAATAGATCCGCCCCTTTCGGCAGCTTTGTAAAGTCCACTCTGGATTCAGTGAGCGCTAGCGCCTTAAACACATAGCAACTAGGCATCTTGCGCTTACACTCTGCGATGAAACCTGAATCCTCTGCGCCGTGAAGCTGAACTGCCGACAGCCGAAAGCGCCTGACCGTCTCTTCAACCTCGCCGATCTCGGCATCTCGAAATACCCCGACCGTTTTTATAGTTGCTGGAATGCTCTGCAAAAGCTCATCTCGTACCGCTGGCTCAACAAAACGGGGAGACTCTGACACAAAGATAAATCCCATGTAATCCGGCATGCAGCAAGCAATCGCTAACGCATTTGAGCGTTCGCGCATTCCACATACCTTAACCAGGATCCGTTGGCGCATCATTCTCTAGACCTCACCTACCTGAAAGCTACCCTTGTGCAGAGAAAGCTCTTCAACTCGCTCGATAAACCGTTGGCAGGCTCGGTGCGGTTCAGCTTCACGCATAAAAGCTTCGCCGATAAGAAACCCTCTAAATCCGAGGCTTTTAAGCTCCACTACCGTTTCAGGCTCAGATATACCACTCTCCGTAACGGCTATAACACCCGAAGGAACTGCTTGAATTAAACTACGACTACAATCAAGCGATACGTTAAAGGTGTGGAGATCGCGGTTATTTACACCAAGAAGCGATACATCAGGATTCATATGAGTATCGATCTCTTCTCGCGAATGAACCTCTAAAAGAACCTCAAGCCCAAGCGATCGTGCACAGCTTGTAAGTGTGGCGCACTGCTCGGCGCTCAACGCTGCTGCTATCAACAAGATAACATCAGCGCCGATCGCCTTAGCTTCTAAAATCTGGTACTCATCAACGATGAAGTCTTTGCGCAAGATAGGGGCAAAATTACATCTGCGCGCCGTCACCAAATCGCTTGAACTACCCCCAAAATGCTCAGAATCAGTCAGCACCGAGAGCGCCGATGCACCAGCCTGCATGTAGCCTATCGAGAGCTCCTCTACCGAGATGTGTTTTCTAATCACTCCTTTTGAAGGAGAGCGGCGCTTTATCTCTGCTATTACTCCAACTAAATCATTACGACTAAGGTACTTTACTAATGAGACAGGTTCAGCGGAGAAGTACAACTCGCGCTCCAGTCGCTTTACCGGAACCAGCTCACGTCTCTCAGCGACCTCTCGATATTTACCCGCTATAATCGTCTCCAACACCGTTGCCATTCTGCTACACTCCTCGACACCCCTGTAATGCCTCGTACGCTCTTCCTGAATCGATCGATTCCTCAGCAAGCGCTACATAGCGTGCAAGAGTATCTCTCGTCCCTTCAAAACACCACAGCGCTACAGCAGCATTAGCTACTACTACGCTGCGCTGAATCGCGGTGATGCCACCTTCATTAGATTTACTGATTAATACCCGCTCAATCACTTTAGCACTCTCGCCTGATGTGGCAGGAGCTACTATCGCACCAGCTACCTCATTCGATGCTCTTTCTAACGAGGCAACTATCTCGTTTGCCGCAAGATCCCACGCACCACAATCAGCAACCACCCTAACTACTCCAGTGAGCGAGATCTCATCGTAACCATCTAGCGCATGAACCACGGCAAATCTCTCACTTCTCCTGCGCAGGAGATACGAGTAAAGCCGCTGCACCTCCAAGCTGTATACACCACTGTATCGATACCCCACCCGCGCTGGATTAATCAGCGGCCCTAGCGCATTAAACACGGTACGAAACCCCAGCTCTCTACGAACTGCAGAAACCTGCTTAAATGCGGGATGAAACAGCGGAGCATGTATAAAACACACCCCATTTCTTTCAAGCGATCGCTTGAGATACTCTGGATCAGCACTTAACGGAACGCCAAGCTCTTGGAGCACATTCGATGAGCCGCACGATGAAGACACGGCTACATTGCCGTGCTTGGCAACGTGATAGCCAGCACCTGCCAAAACAAAGGCCACCGTTGTTGAAACGTTAAAGGTATCCTTGCCATCACCACCTGTACCACAAACATCGATAATACTCTCCACTCCAAGATCAAGCGGTACAGCTAATTCGAGTGCTGCGCTTGAGAATCCATCGAGTAGATCGACCGTGAGGCCGCGTATCGCTAAGGCTGTAAGTAGCGCTGCTACCTGCCCTGGTGGCAACTCGCCAGTCACGATCCTGCGCATAAGATTACGACTCTGATCAACCGTAAGCTCGTGACCTGCTACTATCTCTTGAACGGTGACTACACTCATAAACGCGCTATATTTGCAATCATCGTTGCGCCAGATGGCGTTAAAATCGACTCTGGATGAAACTGTACCCCGTAGACCCGGTTGTACCTGTGTCGCAGCGCCATTATCTCTCCTGCTGCATCAACTGCTGTGATCTCTAGCTCGCTATCTGGAAATCCATCACGATCAACAACCCACGAATGATAACGTCCGACCTCGATCGTATCGGGGAGTCCCTGCAATATCTGGTCGTCGTGCACAATTCGGGTTATCGGGGTCGCTTTGCCATGAATCGGAGCTGTGATGTTCCTTAGCTTAGCTCCGTATACCTCACCGATACACTGGTGTCCTAAACATACCCCTACTATCGTCTTGCTCGACCCAAACTCCCGAACGATCTCGGGCATCCTACCGGCCTCACTCGGAATACCTGGCCCCGGAGAGAGTACGATACTCGGGAACTGTGCGGCCTCATCCAGGGTTATCTGGTCATTTCTTTTTACAGTTACCGATACACCACCGCACGCTCGCAGCATGTGTACCAGATTGTAGGTAAATGAATCATAGTTATCGATCAGCAATATATCCATAGCTATCTCCTAGTCCTCACAATGTTTGCGCCTTAGTGATAGCCGCTCGTAGGGCTCCTAGCTTTGTGTGCGCCTCTGCTAGCTCTGATTCAGGTATCGATTCGTTCACGACACCCATCCCAGCTTGATATGCCAAGGTGTTGTGCATACTAAGAAGCGACCTAATTAAGATACCCAATACCACATCACCATTAAAACCGATAAACCCGACACAACCTCCATAGAAACCGCGTCCGTGTGGCTCATTGCGATCAAGTATCTGCATCGCCCTGTGTTTTGGCGCTCCCGACAACGTTCCCACTGGAAAGGTATCGCAGACAACCTGCAACACCGAACGTAGCGATCGATCAGGAAGGGTTCCGACCACCTTTGAAACTAAGTGTATCAGGTGCGAGTAGAAATGAGTTTCACGGTACGCAGCAACGTGCACACCCTCGCAGTGCCGACTAAGATCGTTGCGCGCCAGATCCACTAACATGCAGTGCTCAGCGTTCTCTTTCGGATCCTCAAGGAGCTTAGCAGCCATGGCGCGATCGGCCTCATCATCACCTGTTCGGGCATACGTACCCGCTATCGGAAATATCCCCGCGTGGCCATCGACGATTGAGATCTGTGCCTCAGGCGATGAGCCAAGGAGTCGATACCCGCCATAGTCGCAATAAAAGAGATACGGTGAGGGATTAATCGTTCGTAGCGCTCGGTAGACTTGAAAATCATCCCCCTCAAACCGTTGCAGATAACGACGTGATGGTACGATCTGAAAGACATCACCTCTGGCTATATGGCGCTTGCAGGTCTGTACCAGATTAAGGAACTCCTGATCACTTTGAATCGACTCCTCTGGGCCCACCGCTGTAAACGGATGCGATGCTGCCTCACCCTTAAGCGCTATGCGTAAAAACTCGGCTATACTTTTGCCGGTACTTTTGCCGTTATCTTTGCCGCTACATTCATCATCCTCCATCTGCTGCTCAAGGACATGGGCAGTGCCCTTAAAGGGATTACACGCAATAACGTAGCGAAAAAGGGTAAAGTGAACATCCGGGATCTTAAACCGGTCTAGTGTCGGGCCTTCAAAAGTGATCTGCTCTACGTACGGAATAGCAGACCAGGCGATGTGCCCAAAAACTCCTGGAGCCACACCTTTAGGGAGCGCGGTTGCGGGCTCACAGATGGTAATCCCCTCCATAAATCGACCGAGTGCTTTGGCTAGCCCGGCACCCGGTTCAACACTAAAGGGCTCACACTCGTCACTACCGTATCGAATAGTGCACTCGCCATCGGCTATCACGCACTCTGCCAGCGGCTCACAACAGATAAACGAGCGACAATCACCAGCCCCGTGGTAGTCCGAGGATTCGAAGAGAAACACCCGTGAGAAGCGATCGCGTAACCGCAGGTACACAGCAGCCGGCGCCGTCAAATCGAGCGATATCGTTGTACATGATGGGGTAATACGCATAGTAGTAAACTTAACGTGAGAAGCGATTTCAGTGCCATACTTACAGGCTGCACTGAACGACTAAAAATAAACGAAAAGCCAAAGATTACTGAGAGGACCGGATGTATGGGCTTACGCCCACCAGAAGGAAGGAGCCCAGGATAGAGGTGCTACCGGCAGAGAAGGAGAAGCTGAGATGTTGCACCTTGTGTACATGTCTTTATGGTATCCTCAAATCTGGAGATGAGTCAATAACGATGCTACACGAGTAGGGTGTCGCTCAAGCAAGGCCTGCCTCGCTTTGTCAGTAAATGCCCAATTCACGTATACCCTGACGCCATGGCAGGACCTCAACGTTGCCTATCCGCTTGGGCGACTCGTCCAGCGATAGGCAATATGCTTGTGCGTTTGTTATGTCCCTACTCAACCGACTCAGGTTCGCCACGTGCTCATGCCCGACACTCTTAGCTGACTTTATTTCAACGATCGCCCGCGGCATACCAAGTCTTTCAATTATCAAGTCAGCCTCAACCCCATCCTTGGTTCGCAAATAGGAGAGGCTAAAATCAGATTCACGATATTGAATCAATCGGTATATTTCGACGATTAACCACTCCTCAAATGAATCACCATACACTGACGACTGAGGCACGACGGGAGCGTTGAGGAGGTTGGTCAAGGCCCGTTTCACCCCCGGATCAAAGAGAAAGAACTTAGGCGCATGAAGCTGTCGCTTACGAATTGACTCGTGAAAAGAGTGTAGATGAAATCCAAGTAACGTATCCTCCAGTATTGAAAAATACTGACGAACCGAATAATCAGAAGCGCCACATTCGCGCGAAATAGCGGAGTAATTGATTAGCTTACCACTCATTTGCCCGGCTACGGATAAAAACAGGTGAAAAGGATCCAGGGCGCGTATCAGCTGCTCTGCTTGCACCTCTTCCTTGAGATAGGTGTGCGCGTATGCCTGAAGAATCTTTCTCTTTACATGTGCGTCTGTCTCGTTGCACACGGCTGGGAGCGTTCCCCAATTAAGCGCGTGGTCAAGCGAAAAGGATTCGCCGAGCTCAACGTGCGTTAGTGGGAACAGATTGTATACAAGTGCTCTTCCCGCCAGGAGATTGGCCGATCCCCGCTTGAGCTTGCGCGCACTCGATCCAGTTAGCGCGAAACGCACCCCATCTCTTTGAATGTGGTGATGGACTAGATCGAGAAGCTTAGGAACCCGTTGCACCTCATCAATTATGACGAAGCTATCCCCTGTCGATTGAAACCGCCCTATCCTTGCTGATAGTTCACTCGGATTGCGATTTAATATGGCGAACTCTTCGGGCAGGAGTAGATCCACATAAAGAATCCTATCGGCCTCAAAAATCCGCTGTAGGAGGGACGACTTTCCAGTTCCACGCGCACCAAACAGAAAAAAACTGTGGGATTTGGATATGTTAAGAAGCCTATCAAACATACCTCGAAATTGTACGCCATTTTCGAGGCACGTCAAGGGCGAACTACAATAGAAGGATAAGGAATATGTAAAGCGAATTGCCAGGTGTCCGGCGCACCATAGGTATTGAACCTAATTTCGGCTGTTCAGGGGGATGAAAATGGTGGGCGTCGCAATTCTCTTCTCTAAAATGGGGCCAAGCGATTTAGGTTAATTAAGAATGCTATCAAACACACCTCAAAATTGCGCGCCGCTTTCGAGGTGTGTCTGGCGGGTCTAGGCCGACTAAAAATAAAAAACCGCTGCGTTTGCTTAACCCAACTTCTGGAGGGTCATAATAATCCTGAACCTCAGGAGCAAAACCCGCCCTGTTAGAACCCTCCTGTGGCCCCCGAAACTCCGTTGCGTATTATCACAGTAGGACCTTTTTTAACCACGACCACTGCTTTACACAGATCATTACGAAGATATCTCGGTAAATCACCCTTGGAAAAAACGCCTGCACAATCAGGATATTCCTCGGTCAGGCGGCCTAACAAACCAAACGAATCGCCTTTTTCTACAGCTACTGACGCGTTTGGCGCTGAGCCCTCTGCTACTACATATTTGGCCGGATCGGGTTCCCAAAGCTTAAGAATGGCTTTCACTACCTTTTCAGTATTTCCTGCCCCGATTTTCAATACCTCCTTTGTTAATTCGATTCCTTTGGGCAATTTAGCGTATTCGGCTTCATCCATAACCACTATACTGCTTTGGTGCCCCAACGCACTCATTAAACCGATTAGCTCTTTTGGCAGGCACCTTGGCAGAGATTGCAACAATGAGCTCTGTGCCGGTGCCACGAGTAGGGCGAGATTACCGTAGGCTGCTGTTTCTCTCGTCTTTACCGTCACCACACTTATGTTCCCAGGAATTTTTAATTCGCGCCTAATCCCTGGATTTCCTGCTATTTGATAAAAATCTGTCCTGGGGACCTCTGTAATTGTGAGTTTCGTTCTGTTTGGCAAACAATTTCTTAAACTAGGTATATGCTGAGACCGAATAACGCTCGGCTGATGCTCCTTTTGATCACATTGATCAGGTAGCATGGTAAATACATTGGGAGATGCTCTCAAGTTACTCATCGGGACCAAACCGAGGGTCGCTCGGATACCAGTTGCTACATTTTCCATTTCCCAGGCGTACTTTCCTGCCCATAGCGGCGCCAACTTATCAGCAAATATGACCAAAAAGTCTTTTGAGGAGCGTGCTGCTTCTATCATTGCTTCTAACAATGGTCGGGGCACATCACACCGTTCGTTACCTACATACCCGCCATTAACGTTTAGTTTTGCGACACTGATCATATTTCCACTCCCCGTCTCTCGATCCTTACCGAGAACTAACAAAACTCGCATTCCTAGAAGTTTAGCCCTATCTCCTCCAGTATAACCTGACGGATTAGCTACTCAAGCCGTGAGAGCGCGCAACCTGGGTATCGAAATCCCCATCCTTTTAAGGCGGATTAAAATACCGCGAATTATCCGGATTTATTGCGCTTAAGCTGCATTATCCGCACATGTCTATCCCTATCGAGCCTTCTAATATTTCCAATTAACTATCGGAATCACCCTCCCTCACACCCCCCCCACCCTCCCCACATACCCCGTCATCTCCAGATACCCTGTCACTGATTCATCTGCCGACGCTACTGGACCCTCCCAATACTGCACAGAGCCTGAATCAGCACTCCCCGATTGTGGAGGATCTCCTACCTCGCACCCAGACACTCGCGCTCTCACAACTGTATCGATCCCCTCTGCCGGAATCGATACTCGCCACTCAATCGGATACTGCGCGCCACTTACCGGACTACGCCATGACCTAATCGGCAGAACGCTAAACTCACCCTTTGTAAGTGCACGAATAGCCCCTCCTCGCTGTACAGCGCCCGAGACAAAATCAATTCCTCCCACGACATTGCGCAACTGAAAGAGCATGATGCTGCGACCATCCTTAAGCATTAATCCAAACCAATCCCAACCAACCTGCTTCTCTCCAAGGGAACTAGTCATAAATTCATGATCCATCCAAGCTAGTCCTTGTAGGTCACGACTGCCTTCACCAACTACTACCCTACCCTGCAACCCGATCCTTGGAAGTGAGTAATACATCGATGCACAGCTATCACAGATAGCTTTTTTGCTAAAACCATTCTCACCTTGAAGCCATGCTGGAGGTAACTCTGCGGTGAGGATGCGCACCTCAAGAGGTTTAGCGCCAAGAGATGTTGCGCTATCAACGGTAAATCGTAACACCAGGTGACCGCCGATCGGATCTACCGTCCAATCACCAGATCTTGCACCTAGCGAATCGTTTGAAGTTGTAGCGAGCCCCAAAGCTCCACCACCTCGCCTGGAAGAGAAATATGTGCGGCCACCAGCTATATCGGTCAGCGCTGCGTGGGCCATGTATTCACTGTGAGTAGCATCACCGGAACCCTCAGAACGACGAAAAAACGTGAGCTGGAAGCCATATTCAGGCGCATCGCGAAAGGGCTCTTTACCTGGCGCATAGAGCTGTCCGGTATAGTACCACCACTCGGTCTGATACAAGGGGTGGCTACCGTGATCGCGGGGAAAGCTCCAGACGTACCCTGGTTGAGCACGAGAGAACTCCTGTGTCTGTGCAACGCGCGAAGATCCCAACAAGACCACACAGAATAAACCCATGCAGACCAAAATAATAAAGCAGCTCCTCATACGGCCAAAACATCTCTGTGCCCTAGCCACAAATGCCACCGCTCGTGATCGATTAGCTATTCGGAAGTTAACTAAAGCTTTAGCGAGATGTAATAACTGCGCAGCACTCATAACGACCACTTTAGCAGAATATGGTCAGCTAGTCGCCCTTGGCAACTCAGCAAATCCGGGTTACGCGCTCAAAATCAGCTACTGTCACTTTAAGCGCTACTTTTCTTTGGAGCGTTGCTGGCAACGAGGCGATACACTTATCAAGACACCCTTGGAGATCGCGTGGGGACCCTGAATTATTGAAGATAAACTGATCTAACTCCCGCGCTCGACTCTTCACCATCTCTCGAACTATTGAGTGTGTCGCTAGAGAGGCGTCGATTTTGTTAAGCACGAACGAAAATGCAAGCGCCACATCGAGTAAAGGCCTGACAGTGAGATGAGACGTGCTTCGCTCCAAAGCTAAGTGTGCCGCGTATATGGCATCAATAGCCCCGTACTCCAAGAGAAAGGCAGCATCCCAGGTGTCGTTGCGAATCCCCGCACTCAAACTGACTTCCCACTGCCTAGTTCCTCCGGCTCCTGCATTCAGGAAATCAAAAAACTCACTTTGCTGCTGACCACCGATGCTACCACCTTGAAAGGATTCCGAGTGAACCGCCGCGGCCGAGCAGATCCCTAGCAAACCGAAAAAAACCATAATCTGCCCGATCAACTTTACTTCGGTTGCTGCCGTCAGATTATCACCGAAGAACTTGGAATTACCCAGTTTCGATAGCGCAGGTTGCAAGCGCTGATATAAGCTTAGATCGCCACTCGCAAGGATTAACATCGTCGCCTTTTCAGCCCCGATTGGGCCACCGGTAAGCGGATAGTTCACGTAATCAATCGACAAATTGCTGCAGAACTGCGCGGCTGCGCTAACAAAACCAGCACTCACCGTAGACATATGACATATAAAAGGCCTACGATCTAAACCTACCATAGAGTGTGCCAGCGTTGCGATAATTGAAAGGTCATCGCCGTTTTTGCCGCAACATACAAAGACCCCATCAAGACCGGGAAAAGCCGTAACATCGTGCAGATTTGAAACAAGCTCTGCTCCGTGATCTCTCCACGCCTGGCGGCAGAGATCTCGTCGTGTACCCGGAGTGCCACGATCATGAACCCGCACCACTCGAACCGGGCCATCACTGCACCAGTGACGCGCCATCGGAGCTGACATTAGTCCGAGCCCTCCAACTACTGCCACATTAAGCTGATGATGCATTTGGAAAGAATCCTAGTTGCTTTTGATGAACGGATTTGGAGAAAGATTATTACCTGGGGCTTGGCAAGAATATCACTAGTGGAATTGAATGAGAAGCTGCCTGCGCTGCCATTAGGGCATCGCAATTCTTTTTTTAGCCCCCTCGGAAAAGGCGGTCTATTTGGGT
>JBBALZ010000097.1:0-12345 GCA_040402735.1 Bdellovibrionota bacterium | reverse complement strand
CGCAAGGTCGAACCTAATTTATCTTTCCACTTTTGGCAAGCGATTAAAAAAACATCGGTATTTTAGGTGGTTAGATTGGGGATTGAGAAGCCCTAGACTAAGAGGAAAAGATAACATAGTAATATCCCGTTCCGCCCATCTAGTAGTCTCAGGATCTCGCTTCATGCTAGCTCACCGCCTCACGCTACTCAATTAAAACAACAACCTGAACAAATTCAGATTGCTAGAGCATTATTACACCCCTGGTCCAGCTAGCGATTTTGGGTAGATGGGCAGATCTACCCATCTAGGACCTCATGCTGGGGTAAAGGCGTTTCCTGAGGACGCAACGTATTCGGTGAGGTTTCGATTTATCTCTTATGCAAGAAAACACCAAACAAAAAATGCTGCTTGAGGTCGTACGCGAAGTAATTCGTCTGCGCCACTTAAGCTAAAAGACAGAGAGACAATATCTGCATTGGATCCGCCGCTTTGTACGTTTTCATGGAAAACGTCACCCGGCGCAGATGGGAGAGGAGGAGTTAGCGGCATTTCTTTCTCACCTGGCAATCACTCGTAACTGCTCGCCATCTACTCAGAACCAGGCACTGAACGCGCTGGTATTCCTTTTTAAGAATGTGCTTGGCCGAGATCTGGGTACACTTCACTAGTGTCCCGTTAACTTCTTGACGACCTAATCTAATCCCCTGAACCACTTATCAAAAACGACTGTTTTTGTTTGCATAAGAGAGAATTGCGAATCCCTAGCTCCTAGCAACAGGCGTCAAGAACCTCTCAGCTCATCGATGCCGCAGGAAACTCAAGATCAACACTCGAAATGCCTGTGGCTTCGCGCGCGTAGAGTTCGGTAAGTGAGCCAAAGATGATCGCTTGACGCATCCGGCGCATCAGATCTCTGTAGAATGTTAAGTTGTGAACGCTCAAGTGCTGCCACACTATCGGCTCCCTTGATTTGACTAAGTGATGCAGGTAGGCCCGCGAAAAGCGTGAGCAGGTGCTGCAACTACACGTTCGATCAACGGGCGCATCAATCTTGCGGTAAACTCCGCGCCGCAGGTCCACTTTGCCCTGCGGTGTGAACGCTACACCTTGGCCAGCAAGCGCTGTCGGCATAATACAATCGAACATATCTGCGCCCCTGCGCACGGCTTCAAGCAGATCAATCGGTGTGCCAATTCCCATCACATAGCGCGGCTTGTCGTGCGGCAACAATTGAGCCGCATGCTCTATCGTTGCCTCACGTTCAGCTCGTGGCTCACCAACAGCTAGACCGCCTAATGCGAATCCATCAAAAGGCAACTCAGTAATCTGGTGCGCGCTTTCTTCTCTCAGATCTTTGTGACACCCTCCCTGCACGATTCCAAAGAGGGCTTGTGGCGAATCTCCGCGAGCAGAGAGAGAGCGCTTGGCCCAGCGAGTTGTCAACTCTAGCGCCTGGCGCAGCTCTGAGACGGATGACGTCGATGGTATGCAGTGATCGAGCACCATCATAATGTCGCTTCCAAGCGCTCGTTGCATGGCGATGCTGCTCTCAGGGGAGAGTAGTATCTGCCGTCCATCAGTATAGCTACGAAACGAAGCGCCCTCCTCTCTTACGCGTATCTGCTTGCTGAGCGAGAAGAGTTGAAAGCCTCCGGAGTCGGTCAGTAAGCAGCGTGGCCAGCGCATAAACGAGTGTAATCCACCTAGAGAGCTAAAGTGCTCCTCTCCCGGGCGAACCATCAAGTGATAGGTGTTTGCCAGAAGTATGCCGTAGTCCAGCTGTTGGGCGAATGCAAGGTCTACATGTCTTAAGGCGCCTAAGGTCGCAACCGGCATAAAGATCGGGGTCTCAACCGTGCCGTGCATTGTATTGATAGTTAAGGCACGGGCGCGAGAGTTTGAGTCTAGAGCATCGATAGTACAGGTTAGTCGCTGGGAAAAGGCCATGTCGATATGCTACACGAAATGCATGCATCGGGTAACTATCTGGACGTGTTGCTGGCCTTTGAGCGTGTATATGGGCACCTAGTGCGGTTTTTCTCGACGCCATGCAGTGATTTTAGTATCCTTAGAGCAAATTCCACCGGTGAGACCTGGCGAGTAAGGAGCCCTTCGTGAGCGAAGAACAGACACAACAGGCGCGTAACGCGTCTCTTATTCAATTTATAGAATCATTGAAGAGCAACAAACCTTTTGAAACGCACAGAGCGCAGATCCGAGTTGTGCCCAAAGGGCTCTTTGTGGCAGAGGGGATAGTTGATCTTGTAGCGCAGACCTTTCAGAAGTGGCTACTTGTTGCCAGCCAGGGTGCTGCTGATAAGTCGCTTGAAAAGACCAA
The DNA here is from genome assembly GCA_040402735.1 of Bdellovibrionota bacterium. Classification (GTDB taxonomy): domain Bacteria; phylum Bdellovibrionota_C; class UBA2361; order UBA2361; family OMII01; genus OMII01. The sequence continues at coordinate 10,025 of JBBALZ010000097.1, read as the reverse complement.
GCAGTGGTTGTTTGAAGGTCAAGAGCCTGAGAGACTCTACTTAGTTGAGGGGAAGACCGTTTTAACCGGCGTACTTATTCAGGCAGCAGTCGGCACTCCGCAGCGCTTTGGCCTCCCGTACTACCTCGGATATCTCTTGCCAGCAGGTGAATACCTCCATCCGGCAGACCCTGAACTGCAGGGGATAAAGGGTGTCTCGATATCGCAGGGGCGGATAGGATTAGAGATCCGAATAACTCGCCGTGACGGTTCTCTACTTATTCCTGAGGCAGTGCTTAAATCGTTTCGTGACATCGCGCAAGGATCGCGGTTTCTACAGCGACGCTACCCTGGTTGTGAAAAGAGTCTGGTAGTGGCGTGCCAAGCGCTCGTTGCGATAGCGCGCCGAGCCCGTCGTGTTCCGCGCAAGTATCCTCTAATTGTGCCGCACGATGTGCTGGTTTCGAAGACAAAGCAGGTGCGAGCCGCGGGTAAATTTATCTTTGTCGAAGATAAGGGTGTGGTGGTAAGGATTATTGAGCTTCACGGCAGGCACTTAAGCGACTTTTTACGTAGTGAGCTGATTCGAGCACCACGAGAGAAGTTAGGTTCGTTTAAATTGACAGCGAAACATCGTGATCTAATGGGATTTTATGAAGCTCGTGGGCGGCGCACTTCGGTGCATGCGCGGGCGTTCTCTGAGTTTGCGGAGCTTATCCGTAGAGCTCGCGAGCCGCGTGAACGCTTTCCTGGTTGGTTCAATTCAGCGGATTGCTTTGAGCGCTTCGCCTCGCTGTATCAAACTTCCCAGCCGATTGAAAAGCGCCGCATTGCAGCTTCACTTGAGCGCTTCGGGATCGAGGGGCACTCATTTCGTATCTGTGGTGGATGGATCTTTGCGCTCTCACGTGAGGGAACTGTAATGCGCACCGTAGCCCGACACATAAGGCTTCCCGGCCACTCGCGCAGGAAAGTAAACAACGATGGCTGATGTTCCAGTAGTAGAGGCGCGAGCTGTTTCGCGTTCATTTGATTCAGGAGGATGTGTTGTCCAAGCAGTCAGAGAGGTTTCTCTGACTGTGTCTCGAGGTGAGTTTATTGCTCTGGTTGGTCCATCGGGGTGCGGTAAGAGTACTCTCCTTAGTATGCTTGGCTTAATCGAGCTGCCATCGGCAGGCGAAGTGCTCCTTGAGGGTAAGTCACTGCAAGGCGCGCAAGAAAAGTTGCTTCAAGAGCTCCGTAGAGCACGGATCGGGTTTGTGTTTCAGGCGTTTAATCTCCTCTCGACCCTCTCAGTAGAGGAGAATATCATGTTGCCGTGTATCTTAAATGGCGTATCAGAGGAGCAGGCGCGTGAGAGTGCTGTTCAGATCCTCAAGACGCTCAATTTAGAAAACCACACAAAAGCCATGCCAAACACACTCTCTGGCGGTGAGATGCAGCGAGTTGCCATAGCGCGGGCGATTGCGCACCGGCCGGCTTTAGTTATAGCAGATGAGCCAACTGGCAATCTCGATTCTGTCGCTGGAGAGTCAGTGCTCGCCGTCCTGAGCGCGCTTCATCATCAGGGCATATCAATAATTATGGCCACTCACAGTGAAGCGGCAGTTGCGCGAGCATCGCGGGTTCTAAAGATGCGTGATGGAGCCATCATCGATGAGTCGTAGGAGTGCTTGGTGGTGGCTGTGGGTGCGTTTTAGCGCTAGAAGGCTGATTCGTTATCCGCAGCGTCCTGCGATAGTGCTAATCTCGATTGCTTTAGCTACCGCGCTTGCGAGCGCTGTGCTGCGGGTCGGTGCGGCCAGCATCGACTCTTTCGAGCGTAGCATTTCTGGAGGTGACCAGCCCTATCAGATCGTTATTTCTACTATTGGTGGAAGGCTTAATCGTGACGCCATAGCTCCCTGTCTTAGCGCAATCTCAGCTAGGGCTGACTTTGTGGGCATCCGACGAGAAGTAGGCATCGTAAGGTTTGAAGATATCGAGCTTCCGGTGCGCATAACCGGTGTAGCAGCGCTAAGCAGTGGCACGGCCAGAGCCGCAGTGCCTGGATTGGATTCACGAATCATCGCGCCTCATTTGGCAGATCAACTAGGCGTAAGCGAAACCGCGCTGGTGACGCTTGAAGTCGGAGGCACGACGAAACAGCTGTCCGTTCGCAGGGCAGGTCTGTCGCAGAATATCGACGCTTATGCGGATATTGTAGTCATGCTAACAGATATACCTCGGGGACTAGCTCTTGATTTAGTTGCCTTGCGATTACGCGGAGCAAACGCAGATGCCTTAGTCGAAAGTGCCGCACGGGAAATTGAGCAGTGGCTCTCTGCATGCCTATCATCTGGCCCGCCGACACGGGTAGAGCCGGTAAAAGCGCCGATTGAGAGGGGTGTGCAGCTCCTGGGTGCATACCGCTTTAATATATCTGTGATGACCCTTATAACTTTGCTTGTGTGTGGGATACTGATATGGCAGGCAACACAGATAGCAGTATACGGAGTTGAGAGAGAGCTGGCGATCATTAGAACGCTTGGGGTATCTCAGAGCTCGTGCCTCGCTCTGGTGATTATTGAGTCAACTGTGATTAGCTTAGTTGGTGCTCTTATCGGAGTTACCGTAGCAGCGCCCCTGGTAGTACGGATTACAGGTTTCTTTACGAGCACAGCGAGTGAGATATACAACGTCTCGCTGCAACCCGGTGCGGGTGCTACGGCATGGGGTACCGTAGCCGCTGTACTGCTGATGACTAGTTTAGGTGCAGGGGCAGCATTCGTCGGTGCTCGAGGTGTGGCCGGAGTTGCTCTCTATCGAGGTACGCGCCGTGAGTGCCGAGCGGTACGTCCACTTAAAGGATCTCTGGTAGTGGCGACAGTGGCGCTTATTAGTTGTCTGCTTATCTTACTTGTGTTGTCCTTAGTGCTTCGACCATCTGCTCTAATTGCCTACTCAGTTATCGGTGTAGTTTTATTTTGGGCATCTGCGGCGCTGGTCCTGGTTTTGTACATTTTACCGCATGCTGCTCGGAGTCTTCGTCGGTATCTTGCAGCGCGTCTAGCTCTCGGAGCTCTAAAAACATCCGCGAGGAGTTTTGTTCTTAGTGGTATCGCTGCCACCGTGGCGATTGCGCTTCTTGTTGGACTATCTCTGATGGTAGGAAGCTTCCGCGAGACCTTGGCGCGTTGGAGTGCAATTCGATTAGCTGGAGATATCTTTATATCATCGGCAGTGTCGGGTGCTGGAAATGAAGCTCGTCTTCCGCTTGAACTAGCCGATCAGATCGCAAAAATCCCCGGTGTTGAGAGAGTAATCCCCTATTTTGAAACTGCGGCGAGTGTCGGTGATCGGGCAGTAGTTGTCGGTGGTGTAGATCTCCGTACTCAGTGTCACCGGCAGGTGTACACATTTATCTCAGGCGATTGTATCCCATCGGATCGTTCTTGGAGTGGCCAGGCGATCGCCAGCGAAAGTGCAGCGCGAAAGTTGGGTGTCCAAGTGGGGTCTCAGGTTACAGTAGCTGGTGGAATGTACACGGTGAGAGGCACGTTTCAGGAGTTTGGAACGGAGCAGCCGCTTATCGTGGTGGACCGCGAAGACTTTGAGTCTCTCTATATTCAGCACGGCCCAGAGACGATTACGGTTGATCTACGAAACGGGGAGGACCTCTTGTCGATACGAGCTAAGATACAGGGGTTAGCACCAGTCACGATAACGGTAAGAGATCAACGCGAGCTGCTAACTCTCGTAGAGACCCTCTTTAACCGAACATTCAGAGTGACTGATAGTGTGCGCGTGATTGTATTCGTGATGGCGCTTTTAGGTTGGCTCTCAACAACAGCGCAATACATCTGGGAGCGTCGTCGTGAGTTGCGGGTTGCTTATGTAGTAGGTGTTTCACGCCGATCGCTTGTGACTTCGCTTACGATAGAGGTTGTCTTTGTAGCGGGACTGGCGGCTATAGGTGGCGTTATTGCCGGGGTAATAATCGGTTGGTGTCTTACCTGCTATATTAACCCACTTGTATTTGGGTGGACGCTGAATTTCACTCTGAGTTTAAGGCCGATCCTAGAGGCGCTTGTGTTTGTCGGTTGTGTTGCGCTTGCTATGATGCTCCTAGCGCAAGTTATGGTTGGCCGCATCGCGCGCTCGGTTGCGCTGGCGGATGAGTAGGGCATCGCAATTCTCTTCTCTACAATATTGCGGCAGAATTTGTTGAGTAGTCACTTTTATGAGTTTAATGGGATTTAGCTGCGCATTTGTAAACCTATCGGTAATACCAGTTTTTTCAAGTAGATAGCGGGCGAATTGCGAAGTCCTACGGGCGAATTGCGAAGCCCTAGACAGCGCTCGGCTGTGTTGATTTCAACTGTCGTTCAGGTTAAACCACGGTCAGGCTACACCATGACAGGCGTCATCCTCGACAGACACGGTCCGCGATGCTTTTCGATGGTGATAGTTGTGCCGAGTTTCAGGGCGATTTTGACTACTTAGGAGCTGTTATGTTAGTGGCCTATATTGAATATTTTGTGAAGCGCTTTAGCGGATTTTTAACCTTAGCGCTTCTTGTGCTCGTGTGTGCGCAGGCTCCTGAGGCTTTTGCTGCGCCAGTTCCGACAGCAACTATCCAAGCCCCAGCAGAAGCGCTGCTGAACTCCACCGTCAATATCTCAGTTTCATTCACCAATGCCGGCGATGCGCTGGGGTACTACCCGATGATGGAGGTTAAGCTTCCAGCGGGGATCGAGTGCGATGCGACCTGTCAAAACGGGATCGTTATAACCTCGCTCGGCGGGGCTCCGGTGAGCCTTACGGCTTTTGGGCCAGCAGGGGGTAGCACCAATTATACCAACCCGGTTACGGGAAATCAGGTGCCAGTCACGGCGGGTCAGTCAGTACTCTTTCTGTCGCTGCCGGTGGGTAGCGTTGCTCAAAACGAGCCAGCGATCACCTACGCTATACCAGCAAAACTAAAGAGTACCGCAATCCTCGGAGTGGCACTTCCAGTTAACGCAACTGCAGTCTTTGCGTTGGGAGCGGTGCCTAATGGAACTCGTGGCTCGTGTAACACTGGCGATACTATCTGCACAAGCGCAACAACGGTTAACGTAACGCCGTCGATACTGATCTTGGAAAAGAGTGTGGCTGCACTCTTTGATGGTGCAACCGCTACGGGTCCGAACTATCCGCGGCGCTTTACGCTGGATGTTACAGTAGCGGACACCTTTACGACCACGACAAATATCGTCACAGATACGTTACCAAATTCCTTTGTCTTTACATCACTGCCTGGAAGCGATTGTAAGGCTAATCCTGGAAGTATGGCCTTCACTCCAAGCCTAGGTGCGGGTGACAGCTGCGTATTCACTGGTACTAGTGCGGGTGGAGGAACCTTTACCGTAACTTATGCGAGTGTTACGGGCAGTCCGGGGCTTGATAGACAGATCACCTACACTGGATACGTGCAGGAATTAGCCGGTGGCAGTGGCGCGCCGATTATTCCCCCGTCGACTGGGGCGGCCACGACCTCAACGAATTCAGCGAGTGCTACGTATAACTATGATCCAGGCACCGGCAACGTTAACTTTAGCGCTGGACCAGTTTCAGCAACTCTTGAGCACCGCTCGCTATACACTACCAAGTCTATTACTAACGCAACAACTGGAGGCTCAACCGCTAAGCCTGGTGATACATTAACGCATACTCTTATTTATGACATCTCGGATTACTTCTCTTTCGATGACCTCAAGATCACAGATACTCTAAGTGACGGGCAGACATATATACCAGGGTCGCTTCAAGTTACTGTGTTTGAAGGTTCAGCTACCGGCGTGACCCGAAGTCAGACGCAACTTGCGGCGGCTGCGGGATCCCCGCTGCAGCCGATAACCAGAAACGGCTCGACAGGAGAGTGGTTTATTAATCTGGACCTATCTGCAGCACTTGTAGCTTCAGCCCCAAATGGTTACGGCACCGATGGAACACTAACCGGGGCAGACGATCTCGGTGTTGATGCTCCGACAAGGGTTGTGATCACCTATCAATCAACTATCGACGAGAGTTTCACCGGCACGGTTGTTGGAACACAAACCGTTGATGGTGGTGACGTAATTAGCGATACTATGACCGCTGATTTTCAAGTGGCAGGCACCACGAATCGGGTTACCTTAAATGGCCCAACTGCAGCTATCACAATCACCCCGATTACCGATGTACAGAAGGATATCGCCTTCAAAAATGGAGTCGCCGTCACATCATTTCCAGTCAATGTCAGTCCAGGTGACACGGTAACATTTAGACTTAGCTTTACTATTCCAACCGGCGACGTAGAAGGTTTCGTGCTCAAGGACTTTCTCCCATCGCCTCTGTTTGATGTTCTCAATCCGACCGCCTCTACGCCATCCAACTTTATCTTTGATGCTACTGCAAGCGATGCAGCCCCGGCAGCAGGCCACGTTCATCTGACAACGTCCAGTATAACTATAGCGCCAACACTCTCAGTTGTTGGCGCCGAGAATGCCATTAAGCTTGAATTTACAGAGGAGAGTAACACAACGAGTGCCACTGCTTTTGTCGAGCTGTTTTTTACGGTAACTGCCACTAATAATCCAGCAGCTAATGACCTGCTCTTGGTGAACGTAGCGTACTTTAGTCAGAACAGCAGCCAGAGCCTCACAGCTATTAATTTACTCTCGGCTATCGCATCTTTGTTAACCGATGAGCCTGAGATTGTTGTGCGTAAGGCCGCGCATTCGGTGGTAATTGGAAGTGGCTCAGTAACGGGCAGCGGCGGAGCTGCTAACTTCACGAATGTTGCAGCAGGATCACGACTGCGCTTCCAGGTAGAACTTGAAAATATCGGTGACTACGATGCTTTCAGTGTTACGCTCCGAGATCCATTACCAGCGGGTCTGACTAGAGTGGCAGGAACCGTTGCATTTTCAAACTGTTCGACTGGAGCGCCACCGAATGATACGTCTAGTGGCACAACTATAAGCGCGAGTGATATCGATATACCACATGGCCAGACCTGCGTTGTGCAGTACGATGTGACGGTTGACTCCGATGTTGCTTTCGGCGGAGCGATCGTTAATACAGTGACGTCGCGGTATGCATCAACCCCTGGCGGACCGCTTTTCTCGCCGGTAACTGACACCGCTACTACTACTATAGCCTCGCCGACCCTCACTAAGACGTTCGTAGCGGGAAGTTCGTCTGATTCCGCAACCTCTGGTAGTGACCTGCGGCCAGGCGAGAGCGCTGATTTTGATGTCACTATCACAGTGCCCCCAGGAACAGCCGAGGCATTTACGGTTCGCGAACGTGATACGCAGACAGGAGGCACCTCGACAAACTTCTTTGAAAACTTTGCGGCTGGAACGATTACCTTCCCTAGTATCGAGTCGAATCCCGCATGCAGTGGACTCTTTAACTTTGTCGGCAACACAAATGTGTGTTTCCAATTAAATCCAAACACGACCCAGACTCAGTCAAGTACAACGATTCATCGGGTTAATTTGGGGACGCTGATTAACAGCGCGGCGACTAACCAGTCATTTACCTTCCGGTATCGAGCAACGGTTCGTTCGGGGCTGATTCCGGGTGCCTATACAAATCGGGCAGACGTAGAATGGACCAGCAGGAGCTCTTCGGTGAACGGTGAGACCACAACGCAAAAAACCTCGCTTGTGGCGACAGCTAATTTTAATATCGTGCGTCCAACGTTGACTCTAGCCAAGACCTCGTTGTCGACGCCGCCATTGAAATTCGGCCAAAACGCTGAGTACCAAGTGACACTAACAAACTCGGGCAACGCGATAGCATATGATGTTGCAAATATCGTCGATACCCTACCTCCGGGCCTCGGAACGGCTTCCCTGGTAAGCGCTACCCTAAACGGAGCGAGTGTAACTGGAGCGTCAGGATTTAGTTTCGCGCAGAGCGGACAGCAGATAAACGTGGCGGTGCGCAATTCTAGTGGACAAGCTAGGCTCGCTGCTGGTGACGTGTACATAGTCCGCTACACAGTGCCACTGACCTCGGCGATTAACGGCGCAACCGCATCTCTTACCAATACGGCCTCTGTGGCTAGCTATGCCACCGGTGCCCTAGATAGTGGCCCACGAGAAACCCTGACCAATATTCCACCGGCGAGCGCTACGATCGCTATTGATAGTAACATCATTTCCGGTCGTGTCATCTTCTCGAAGGAAACTGCGGGTAGTGGTCAGCAAAACGGGGTGCAGAGCACGGTCGTTACGCTTGTTGGCACGGCTTTCAGTGGAACGGCTGATGCCAATGGAGTCTTCTCAATTACTGGTGTTCCAGATGGCACGTATACAGCGCGGGCTACATCGCCTTTTGGAGATATCCTGAGTGAGCAGACGATTACGGTAACTAACTCAGATGCCAACAATGTAGTCTTTCAGGCTAGACCGCGAATAACGCTGACTAAGAGTACTACCACCGTTGGTCCGGTATACCCCGGGACAGAGATTACCTACACTCTTACCTTGACCAATGTCGGCAACTATCCGGCGTTTCAGGTCTCTAACATTACCGATACGTTGGCTAAGGGTACGGGTACAGCAACTGTTAGTACAGCTACGTTGAATGGCACAAGTATCACCTCAGTTGCTGGATTCTCCTTCTCGCAGACCGGGCAGGTGTTAAGCATATCGGTGCGTAACACGTCAAACGAGCCGCGACTCAATGTTGGCGATAGTTATGTGGTGACGTACAAGGTGCCGGTGCTTAGCACCCTTAAGGCCGCCTCAGTAATAATTCCGAACTCGGCTGAGCTAGCAAGTTACGCAACTGCAGCAACGACCTCAGCGAGCACTGAGAGTTACGTTGATATACGCTGTGGCGAGGTTCGACTTGAAACGTCAGCGGATCATCCTGATTGTGCAGTATCTGATCTGAGCGAAACACAGCAATCAATCGAAGCTAAATTGTTGCGGATCAGGCAGGATCTCTCAAAAGCGCTTGCACTGCGCCGCGAGTACGTGAAAGCAGGGTACTGCAAGGCAGCTGACAACGGTTGCTTTAAGTGTGGTCCGAATCGTAGTCGGTGCATAAATACCTGTAGGCCACCATCTTCAGCCGAGGACAGAAGCCTTACCGAGCGTGCCAAGACGAGGTATGATCAAGCGAAAGCTTCGGTGAGTAGCGAGCTATTTTCTCAGGTTTGGTCGCTTATCTGTTCAAGCTACAAGAGCTGTTTGCTTCAGGATGTTACAACTCCCAAGACCGGGATAGAGTCGGCCGGTAGGGCGATGGCCAATGATATGCGTGAGATCCTCGATAGCTGTTGTATGCGTACAAGGAGAGCAAGCTCGACCTTACGACAACGCCGAGCCAGCCTAAAGCAGGCTGTAAATCTTGATACCAAGCGTTTTTCAGCAGCTATGGAGGATTTCCCAAATCCAGGGCTTGTTTGTCAGTAAAATGAGCTGTTGATAGCGTTGCAAAGCGCGTGTCGGTGTGAAGATTAGTGTTGCGGGCCAGATGTCACGTTAGCAGTAACTGCCGAATCTAGGGTAAATAAGCCCAGCCTCATTCATTTTTGAAAAAAATGGAAGAGAATAGCTGGGCGAGCGCAATCTTGGCCCCATGATTAGCGCAAGAAGCCAAGTTGCGCCGTAGAAGACAACAAACTCCTACGTGCCGAGTGTGTGAAAGTTAAGGGTCATGAGAGACTTTAGCTCTGAGCGATACTGTTTGATATTCGCAAAAAACTTCAGAATCGCTCCCTTGAAATCAGCAAAACGCTCATAGTACCGATTGTATAAGACAATTTTTTTCAGGAATCGCCACAAGCGTTCAATGAGGTTCAGATTGGGAGAATAGGGAGGTAGAAATATGATCTGCACCTTGGATGTCTTGAGAAAGCTTTCGTTGTTGAACTTCGCTTAATCGACATTCGCTCCCCTGGTAGTCGTCAGACACCAAGTCCTCTAAGCCACCTGCTTGGTATCTCTTCAGGTAATTGATGGCGGTGTTTCGGCTTAAAAACAGATACTCTGCGATGCTCTCTGGTGACTTGCCTGCGT
>JBBALZ010000096.1:0-12347 GCA_040402735.1 Bdellovibrionota bacterium | reverse complement strand
CACTTTAAGCTTTTGAATTTGCGGTGCTCACCCTGACGGTGCCAGGGTTTAAGCTCCGGCAAATATCAAAATCCTTTGTGCTTTCGAATATCTGCACCATTTTCATCCTCCTTAACTGCCGAATTTAGGTTTAAGGGCGCTTAGGGGATTATTTTTGCTTTGATAGAGAGGATTTTACAAGGACATGCTTGATCAGGGGATTGGAATTGCAACTGGTGGGGGTACTGAGGGGCGAATGCTAGGTCTTTGGTATGACCCAGACAGACTGATTGTTGAGGGTATCTACTGCGACGAGGTAACGGCGTACCGGGCTCGGCGTCGGTGGATTGAAGCGCTCAAGGTGCACTTTCTTTTAGACGACGGCTTAGACTTTTCGCTTAAGGTTAAGCTCCTGCGTGGGAACCGTCACTTCAAGGTGCAGTGTAACTTCCTTACAGCTTGTGGTCGCTACGCATTTTGGCGTCTCACTCACCATCAGGCCCTCGAAGTGCAGTGCATACTTGAGACGGCACATTTACCACGCGCACTCTGTACGCTAGGTGCTGATACGCTTGCTGACGGCGGTGAGTTCCCGATGGAGCTTGGTTTTCCCGAGCATCAAAGAGGTGCAGATTCCGCGGTCTCTCCCGATCGCGGCTGGATCCGCGCAGTAAAAAGCATCCAACAGCTAGCTCAGAGGATAGTAGGCTTGACTAGAGTCAACCCCAGATCCGAGCCGGAGCTAAGAGAGTAGGGCTTCGCAATTCTTCCGGAAAGGACTGGCATTCCTGATAGGGATAAAAATGCGCGGCTAAATCCCCTGATTTTGGCAGATCTTTTTTCTCGCCATCCCCTAAAAGCATTTGCAAATAGGCGCATACCTGAGAGACTCTATTCATGCTGGCGGAGCATCAACAACTAGATACAGGAGGCGCTGGCGCGAGGCAACGATAGGTGGCACGAGTTAATCCAGAGGGAGGTTTTATTATCGCCGCTGGCGAGGTTAGCGCATTTTCAGTCTGTCCTAAGGCGTGGTACCTGGTGTGGCATGCTAAGGGAAAGCGAAGAGAGGGGAGCGCTAACAGTGCGCTCGGACAGCGCCTCCACAGCGATTGGTCGAGATTTTTTGAAGATTCTATCCGTCTGCTCAAATGGATCCGTTATTTGGCGGTGCTGGTGTGTTTTATGCTTGTAGTCTTTATGGCTATTAGCTCGTCGCGAGCACCTCTGCACGAGCTTTTTCAGTTGTCATTCAGGAATCGCGGATTGCAGGTACTGCTCCTGCTGGGGCTCGGTTTGTGGCTGATGCGCTCTTTTGGTAAGGAGGCGTCGCGAAAGCGCCAGGCTTCGGGCTTTTCCCAGTCGGAGGTGGCGCTGGCGATTGATGGCGGCACACTCTTGCCAGAGCGAGAGTATATCTCTGTGCGCCAGGGATTAGCAGGAAGGCCTGATGCTCTAGTTAAGGAGCTCGATTATGTTATTCCTGTTGAGCGTAAGCCGCTGGCAAAAAAGTTGCGAGATCGCTACGTCGCCCAATTGCTGATCTATATGCGATTAGTGGAGGAGTTTGAGGGGGTTCGACCGCCTCACGGATATCTTGTTCTTGGGCCATCGTGTCGTCGCATTAAGGTGGTAAATGCCGAGTCTAAGCAGCAGTGGGTAGATTCGCTGATCAGAGATATGCGCCGAATTCTAGAAGGAGCAGAGCCACGAGCAGCTCCACACGAAAAAAAATGTCGGAAATGTGAGGTGCGCGAACGTTGTGATTCGAGAATTTGTTAATAAACCCTGCGCGAGTGATTTTTTGAAAAAATAACACTAAAAACGGGGTAACTACTCACCAGATTTTAAGATCGTCGCTGCAATTTCGTCGCTAAATGGGGTGATTTTGGCGGATCCTTTTTCTTGCCACCCCCTAGTCGGGGGTGCCTTTTTTGGTGAGTAGTTACCATTTTGGCAAAGTGCATAAACCTCCATTTGCTGATATGATCAACAAAAAAGTCGAAGACTCAGTAAACGTTTCCTAGCTCACGAGTTATCTACAGGGGGCTACGCTACTGGATTTATTTTGGGATCCCTTTGCTCCGCCCCCTGTGAATAAATCTCCCCGTTTTTCATCGTGGGTTTAATAAAGGAGCATTCCTTATTATGAGTTACTTCAATTGAAACAGCGAACCAACAGTTACCGTGGTGCCACGCAGAAAATCCTGCGCCGACATCCTTTTTTTACCCTCTAGTTGCACCTCTTCTAACCGCAAGCTGCCCACGCCACAGCTAATAACTAGAGTGTCTGACAGTGCCTGTACGACCGTTCCCGGTATCAATTCTGCTCCGGTATTACCGAGAGCAGATTGAGCTTTAAGGATCTTGAGCCGCTTACCCTCCCAGGTAGTATAGCACCCTGGACTAGGGAACATCGCGCGAACCTTGCGAGCTATGTGCTCGGCTGATTGGGACCAGTCGATCTGGGCCTCTTGCGCTGTAATCTTTTTAGCATACGAAACACCCTCAAGCGGTTGTGGCTTTGCCGAGAGTCTTCCGTCGACGATAGCATCAAGATCTCGCGCAAGTAATTCGGCTCCTAGAACCGAGAGTTTGTCGTGTAGAGAGCTTGAAGTATCAGTTTCAACAATCGGTGTTCGCTCCAAGGAGAATACGTCTCCCGTGTCAAGTCCAGTGTCCATCTCCATGAGACACACCCCCGTTTCAGCATCTCCTGCTTCGATTGCCCGATGAATCGGGGCTGCTCCGCGCCAACGAGGAAGAAGCGAGGCGTGAATATTAACGCAGCCACGTTTTGGTAGAGTAAGCACCTCAAGGGGGAGTATCTGACCGAAAGCTATCACTACACCGATGTCAAAGGGGCCCAGAAGATTTAGCTCTGATGAGAGTGAAACGAACTCCTTTCTTAACGAATGTGGCTGCAAAACCGGGATCGAATGTCGCTGTGCGCAGAGTTTTACTGGCGACGCAGTAATATCTCCGCCTCGACCAGATGGTCGATCGGGTTGGGTGATGACCGCGGCCACCTGCACGCCAGATATAGTGCATAGCTTCTCAAGGGTCGGAACCGAGAATTGAGGCGTGCCGAAGAATAGGATCTTTATCACCTGGTTCGTCCTAAATATTTGCTGAACCCAGATTCTTGATCGCCCATTTGCGAAAGAGTGTTTTCTTGAGACGACTAAGGTGATCAACAAAAAGGATTCCGTGTAAATGATCTACTTCGTGTTGAACAGCAAAAGCCAGAAGTTCGTGAGCTGAAAATGAGAATGAGCGTCCATGTCGATCAAACGCATCGACGGTGACCGAAAAAAAGCGGCTCACTGTATCTCGGTAATCAGGAATGCTCAGACAACCCTCCTCCGAGGATACCTTTTTCTGCGTGCTGACTATACGCGGGTTAATGATCTCTAGCCTCTTTGCGTGTATGTGCTGCTCTTTGGGTGTTAAATCCGAAGAGGAAGATATGGTGGGTTGCTCGATGTAGTCTGATGCGATGTCGATTATCGCCACCTGTTGCAAGACCCCGATCTGTGGAGCCGCTAAACCGATGCCATTGTTGGCTAGCATACTTTCGTACATATCATCGAGTAATGTGTGGAGCTCCTTTGAATACTCTACAACGGGCTCGCACGGAGAGCGCAGAATAGGATCAGGAACAATTACTATGTCTCGCAGGGCCATATCTCTATATAATGTCGTTTGTCGAATCGAGCGCCATCTGTAATACTGGATGGTACCCCCAATATTCGCGGCCGTAAAGGTCGTACTGCGGCTCATAGGCCGAGTTAGTGTGAATTGGCGGCTAAACTTATATCAGCAGCTGGCCTGTGCTTTTATGTCAGAGATGTCGCTCGAAGAAGCGCAACTATTTCGGGTTCTAGGAACGTTCTTTGGGCGTGATAGAGTTGTCTGGAATATGAGTGTTCGCGCGGTTTGTGGTGGCTCTCTGCCGCCAGAAATAGTTCAGGGTGGGGACGGCGTTGCTCGGTGGATTGGTGCGGCAGGGTGCCTCTTTACTATCGTTGATGAAGATGATGTTCCGAAGATGGTAGTTGAGTTCGCTGTTGACTATGACCGGTCTATTGATCTTGACCTGCTGGAGCGACAACACCAGCTTCCAAAGTTGCTTGAGTCATGCGGTATACGCTATGTGGTAGTCACAAACGCTGAATTTCAAGAGATTCTCGACCCTCAGAGTTCGCTTGATCTCGTTAGCTTATTGAGGGATCGACTGGGATTATTTAACGAAGATGATGGCGACTACGATAACGACGAAGATTGTAGTTAAGTCTAACTTGCGGTGCGCAGCGCCGTGCCTAGTATGACGGGAGTGCCTGAGGGCGATATGTTTGCAGAGAAGATTGCTGGCACATCTCCTTTAGGTCTGCGTGGGCGCATGCGAAATGCATTGGCTTTGTTGATAGTTGCTGCAGGTTTATTGACGATAGTTGCCTTCATACCGGTTTCGGTAAAGGCCAAGTACCAGCTTGTCATAGTGCCTTTAGTCTTAGGGGCTATCTGGTCTCGTCGGCTAATTGGCGTGCGGATCCCAAAACTTGTTATTCTGGGCAGCGCGGCTGGAACGTTAATAGGAGCGATATTTCAATTATCACATGTTAATCTGGCTGCGGGTGCATTTCTTGTCTCTACTGTGAGCGATCGCGAGTTGCGACAGGAGGCCAAAATATACCGAGACAGGGTCAGAAAGAGTTTGGGAGCTGAAGGAGAATCTCTTGTTGGAGTGTATCCGGGGGTAATTAGAGACGCAGCGAATGCAAGGAAAATAGTCGAAAGTAGTCCTTCGCTAGGAGGAGTGATCTGGGGAGGCCCACGTTGGATGAGTGTTACGCTACGCCAGTACGAGCCGATATCACTTTCATCGCTACCAGAGCGAAGTATCGCACGTGATTTCTTAACGTTAAAAGGTATCTCTGACCTTCTGCTGGTAAGCTCAATCCCAACTACCGGTATGTCTCACGGGTATGAGCGCGGTACAGTTTATTTTCTAGGTGAGGTCGTCAGGGCTTGGCGCTTGGTGCCGGAAATGCTCAAGATAGGCGCTACTTCAGGGGAGTTTGAAGGTAGGCTAGAGGCGCTGGCGCGTATACAGGCTCGCTGGACCGCGCGTGCTCACATCGCTCTACCGTTGTGGCTAGCGGGGACTGCGCATTTAATTAGAGCGATCGAAACCGAATCTTTGCAGGATGGCGAGCTCTCATGCGCAATTAGTGATCTTAGAGAAGCGGCTATGCAATTTAGGACCGCTGATAATCCGGCCCTGGAGATGGCGGTTAGGAATAACTATGCCTTGGCGCTGCTTGTAAAAGCTCAATATGCTTCGGATAGTGGCAAGCTCAAGAATAAGGCGAATCAGCAGTTGGCCCACGCTATGAGGTTAAGTAAAAATAATAAACAGTTCGGTACTGCAGTTGCGTTAAACTACATCGGCCTAATGCAGGCGCGAAGGAGGAGTGTGAGTAATGACGGTAAGAAATAAACCACAGACCATGCCACCAGCCCTAACAGAGACAAACTATTCGTGGTTAGGAGAGGTATATCGCGGCAAGGTGCGCGATAGTTATGGAGTTGGCAACAAGAGGGTGCTTATCGCCACAGACCGTCTGAGCGCTTTTGATCGAGTCATCTCAACAGTGCCAGGAAAGGGGCAGGTGCTGACAAAAATGGCTGCTCATTGGTTTAATCGGACTAGAGAGATTATAGCAAATCACCTAATTGGTATTCCCGATCCAAATGTGATGGTGGTGAAAGAGGTATCCATTGTTCCCGTTGAGGTTATTGTGCGCGGATACCTAGCAGGTAGTGCTTGGCGCGACTATGAGGCGGGCAGGTTAGTGAGTGGGCACAAGATTGATCCGGGTATGTCTCAGTTTGAAAAGTTCTCAGCACCGCTGGTTACGCCTTGCACAAAGGAGGCTGTCGGAAAGCATGATCTGCCGATATCTGAGGCGGAATTACTTTCCCGTGGTCTGGTCGGTCGTGAGCATTGGGAGGAGATCCGCACTACTGCGCTCAAACTCTTTGAGTTGGGCAGCAGAGAGGTTGCCACTCGAGGATTGTTGTTCGCAGATACCAAGTACGAGTTTGGTCTACTCGATGGTAAGGTGGTGCTTGCAGATGAGATTCACACATTGGACTCTTCTCGTTTTTGGGTAAAGGACTCGTACGAGCAGTGTTTGTCCAATGGAGAGCCACCTGAGATGCTAGATAAGGAGCCGATTCGGAGGTGGTTGATAGATCGCGGCTTTATGGGAGAAGGCCAGCCCCCAGAGATTGATGATAACTACCGGCTCGCGCTTAGAGCACATTACGTGCAGAGTGCGGAGCGAATCACCGGAGAGGTGTTTAGTCTGAATGATTCTGAGCCTGTTGCAAGGATAGCGCGGAATGTCCGCGAGTTTCTTGGAATGTAGTCACAGGGATTAAGTCGATTCTTATGAAATTCATTGCTTGGCTAGCGTTGGTAGTTTTAATTGGCTCATTTCTGTGCCGACCGATCGCCGATCCTGATCTTTGGTGGCACATCGTCGTTGGCCGATGGATAGTCGCTCACCGACAAGTGCCAGCGGTTGATTACTGGAATATGTTTGGGGCAGGTCAGCCGTGGCGGGCTTACTCATGGTTAAATGAGGTTGTGTATGCGCTTGTTGAGAGTTGGTACAAAGAGAGTGGATTGGCTGTATTGCAGTTAGCATTGGGGTTTAGCTTCACCGCGGTGATTCTTTGGTCGTTTGGAGTTATTGCTAGCGACTATTTTTTAGGAGCTTTAGTCGGGGTGATCGCGGTGGCAGCCTGTCGTTCGCACTTCTCGATTAGACCGCAGACGGTAGTTTGGATCTTGTTCGCATTGGTTCTGCTGATAGCGGAGAAGAGCAGGTTAGGCCGAGCCACGCGATGGCATTTAGTGTGGTTATTTGTTTTAGGAAGTGTTTGGGCAAATACCCACATTTCAGCAATATTTGGTGTTATCGCCCTTGCGTTGTGGCCTATCTCTGGGGGGCTACAGCGCGCTAATCTGAATCAGTTGGTAATTCTTGTCGCCTGTTTTATAGCCGGAACTTTTTTATCGCCCTACGTAGGAGGTGAGTGGTTAACGCTCTTTGCAAAGAGCGATCATGTATTTTCATTCCGAGCGCTTGATGAATTTAAGCCGGCGAATCTCACGCAAGTTCCCACGATGTGTTTACTGTTCCTGATAGCGGTTATTGTAGTTTTAAGTTTCGCGGCAAATCGGCTTGCTCCTCTTGGAGCGATGATGGTGGCGCTGTGCACGGTCGTTGGCGCTGGGGTAGCAGTTAAGTTTGCGCCATTTGCGGCGATCGCCTTGGGGGCCTTGACTGCGGTGTGGTTAGCAGAGGGGCGAGTAATCTCTAATCGAAAGGAACAGAGTAATCGTTTGCTAGAGGGGCTGCTGCTCATACGTGAGAGGTTCCAGGCACTTCATCCGCAGACTGTCGGAGCTTGCGCATTTTTTATCGGGTGTATCGCCTGGGTCAACATCGCTAAGGCGATTAAAGCGCCGATTGATTACTCGGTCATACCGGTGCGGGCGGTTGATTTCATCGAGAAGCATAAGTTAGAGCACCCGATCCTTAACGAGTTTACTTCTGGAGGGTATCTGGAATATCGCTGGAGTACGCCGCAGGGTGAGCCTAATCATTTGGTACCTTTAGACGGTAGAACGAATGTAAACATGCGCGATGTGTGGGATAGCTACGCTAAAGCATTTAAGGGGAGTGAGCAGTGGCGTGAGTATTTTGCTAAGGTGAATCCGCGCACAGTAATCTGGAGACAAGGTAGCCCACTTGTGCCGTTATTATTGGAAGCACAGGATTGGTGTCGAGTGTTTGAATCGGGCAAGCGTCCGAATAGTTACGCGGTGTTTATAAAGCGTGAAGAGTTCGATCGTCGAAGCAGCGAATTTACATCGAGTGATTGTTCGTAGCAGGCGATGTAGAGATCAATTCCACACAGTGCTGATGCGCGAGCGAGATGACTTTGTGCTGCGCAATCCGCGTAGAGCATCGTCAGCTACCTCGCGAACTTCTTTGACTGTCATGCCAAGTCGCTGAGCGATCTCCTCGAAAGATGCTGGCGAGCCAGAAGAGGGAAAAAGAGCAGAAACGATCTCGCACTCCAGCTTGCCTAGCGCCTCCTTGGCCTCTTCAACTCTCTCAGTAGATACCTGCTCTTTGTTGCGAGCGTCTTGATTTTGCAAAACTGCTGGCTTGATCTGCAATAACTCTTCGAGTGTTGGATCTGTTGCTAGTTGCGGTCCCGTTGCTTCAAGCTTTAGAGTACGCGCCAGTGTGAGTCTGGGTCTTCCGCTCTTCTTTGAATTTCTTACAGTTGAGGTGCCGCCGGGTGGTGTTGCAGTCGCGGGGGTGGCTGCATCGCGCTGCGATGCTTTATTAGGGACTGCCTTAACGGACGACTTGCGCCGAGTATTCATTTTACCCTGGGGTATAAACTTTTGACCACTACATCATGGGCCAATAATCTAACAATATCAAGGAGCGCTAGTTGAAGTCAAATTGCTATAAGGTAACTATAGGACAGCGCAATTTTCCCGCTATCTACTCGAAAGAGTTGGCATTTCTGATACGGATAAAAATGCGTGGCCAGGCGTCGCTAAATGAGGTGATTTTGGCGGATCCTTTTTCTTGCCAGCCCCAAAGTCGGGGGTGCCTTTTTTTGGTGAGTAGTTATTATCTCCACCCCGCCTCGCTCCGCAAAGCCGCCCCTTACTAGGGGCTAACGTGATTGCGGCAGAACTTGCTGAGTAGTTGTGAAGAGAGAATTGCGAGGCCCTGGTAACTGGCTATAGCGATTGAATAAACCCATCCTCTTTAGTACGGTAGCTAAAATTTGTAAGTTGTTTCCGATGAAACAGAGAAGATTCAGGGCCGATTATAAACTTATTCGCAAAGCTATAGGAGCGCAGACGGAGCTATCAGCAGATGAAAGCGGGCGTCTCCGTCAGGACTTTTTTGTGTCAATGGCGCATAGGGCTATCGCCCATGCGCTGAAAGTC
Source organism: Bdellovibrionota bacterium (assembly GCA_040402735.1). Taxonomy (GTDB): domain Bacteria; phylum Bdellovibrionota_C; class UBA2361; order UBA2361; family OMII01; genus OMII01. The sequence continues at coordinate 3,310 of JBBALZ010000096.1, read as the reverse complement.
AGGCGCGATGAGAAGTCTTTACTAGACGAGATTGTGCCACTGATATTGGACAGAATCAGGGGCGAGCCGAATCTCTTTGTAGGTGCATTATCAGATCAGTTATTGTCTGACCCGACGGGTCTAGGTTGGGCCTATCAAGTTTGGAACAGTGCAGATCGCGACGCAAACTCGTGGGCTATCAGTAAGAAAGATGAAAATCGGCATGAGAACGTCGATATTGCGACGGTCACGCAAGTGTTCACGGATCGTTACATAGCTGATTTTCTTATCTCAAGATGTTTCAGTTTATGGCGAGAAGGGTCAGCCGGAGGGCAATCGTGTCCATCTATCTGCGATCCCGCAGTAGGGACAGGGCATCTGTTAGTAGCGGCTATATCGGGGTGTGTGGCCAGAGGTGTTGCGGTTGATGATATTGCCTTTAGAGTCTTTGGTTACGATATCGATCCCTTAAGTGTGGTTTTATCGCGGGCTGCTATTTTTTGTGAGCTTATAAGGTGTGGTTTCTCTGGGAACGTTGTCAACTTAGCGCGACATCTTCAGGGGGCGGTGCGGGCGCTCGATCAGACTTATGGTACTCTTGACCGAACTGCAGTGTTGAATTCAGACCGAGTTAGTTTCGACATAGTCTTGGCGAATCCGCCCTATTTAGGAAGACGTAAACTTCCCGCAGCATTTCGCGATTTTTTGGATCTTGAATATCCTGCAGCAAGCATGGACCTGTGCGCAGCTTTTTTACAACGATGCATTGAGTTGTTGTCCAAGGACGGGTCGCTTGGAGTAATAACGAGTGACAAGTGGTTAAGGCTTAAAGGGTATACCTCTTTGAGGTTGGGTGATGGGAACTTTAAGGGGCTATACGGTGAATTGGCGGTTGATGGGATTTATGAATTAGGAGAACGCGCATTCTCGCCTGACGCCGCGCTGCATGATGGGATGAGAGCTGCGATTCTTATCGCACGTAAAGCGCAAGCCCGACCAGATCATCGTCTGGCCTATGCCCGACTCGCTCCCGTGAAGCAGCACGACGAAAAAAAACGCGAGCTATCTGTATGTGAGACTAGTCCGCAGGAATCGAGATACGTAACCGCCGTTAATCAGACTGAGCTAGCGGCCGGTAGAGATGTTTTTCTTAAATTGAGTGGATTACCTGAGAGCTTCTTACGCAATGAGTGCAAAGTTGGAGATCTGTGCAACGTTGTGGTGGGATGCCAAACAAATAATGATGCATTATTTGTGCGCTACATCTGGCAGCTCCCAAAAGACCGAACTGGCTGGCGTGTTCACTGTAAGGGGGGAGGATATGCGCGCTGGGCGGGGCTTGGTCGTTGGGCGATTAATTGGAGCGCAGGCGCGGACTCTTTTTTTTCTTCGAGCAAAGCTAGAGATCGCGCAGAGCAATGGATAGCCGAAGATGGCTGGGTATACTCCTGGTTTGCTAATGGCAACCTTGGAGTGCGAAGGAAGCCGAGCGACTGGAGTTTTGGCCGTGCAGCAGCTGGTGGGATATTCGTTAATGATCGGCGTATAGTGGCTTTCTTAAACTCACGGATCGCCTCTGCCTCAGTTCGTAGTCTAGGCGGCAAGATTCAGCTTCCCGAAGGAGTGGTGAAATCTATACCAGCTCCGTCAGATCTTGAGCCAATCGATGAGCGGCTGATAGATCTTGTAGTACAGTTTAGGGAACGGGTGGCTGCAACAGAATTAACAGATGCGCTCTTTAGGCCCGGAGATATGCCTCAGCTTGAGCAGATCCTTGAACTTGAAGCGTTAATACTTGTAATAGAGGGGCATCTTGAGAGGCAGGTCGAGCTGAGTCTCAATCTAAACCAGAGTGAACGAGAGGATTTAGTTGATTGTTTTGGTATGTTGGCTGGGTGGCATCTGCCCAGTAAATCTATATCTGATTATGAATTAACTAAGCTATTGCCGGATGAATATCGGGTATTTACCGAGAGCGGTCCTGCATCACAAGGAGCTAGAATCCGCAAGTCTCCAGCTTTTGCACCTTCTGAGGCAGAGGAGCTTATACTTGCCCGCATTAAGTATTTTCAGGGAGAGAAACGACATATATTCCCGTGCTCCGGAATCGTAGAGCTGCTCTGTAGGGAGCTCTTAATTCATCCCTACGATGCGCTGAATTGTATCTGCGAGCTATTAAGGAGTTCGCCAGCGGTTGCGCATGAGTTGTATGGGAATCATCTTGCGAAATATTTAGTTGAGCAGGTTTTAAATCACCTGGGTTTTATGTGGTGGATTACTCCGGCAGCCGCGCCTAAGCAGGGGGTTGCCGCGGTGTCATTTGATGATGTGGTATCTCTGGCCAAAGATCTGATTAGCAATTCGGGTTTTACAAATCTATCTGACTTACCCGTTGAGGATTGGGTAGGGGACGTATTTGATAAATGGCAGGAGCGCTATTTTTTTGGAGCATCGCCGTTTTTGGTGAATGGTGACAAGCGACTCTTTAAGACGGTTGAGTTGCGTTAAACGGTTTTTCGGCGATTGATAGTTAAGTTGTGAATTCACTAATTATATTTTCGGATGAAGGGTGGAGCCAGGGTAGGGTTACTCTACTAGGGGCGCGCGCGCGAGCGGCTCGTGAGAGCTGCTCTTGTGAAATTGGTTCCGAGCTACGAATCGCTTTATTTGGTGGAGACAAGGGAGTCGGTAGGGTCCTAGAAAGCTCTGATGAAATGATTGTGATCGAGATCCTTTCGGTTAAACCGTCGCTTAGTCTCCGTTCGATTGATCTGATCGTTGGATTATCGCGACCACAGACCACTAAGAAGGTGATCCAGGCGGCGGTTATGTCGGGCGTGCGGTCGTTACATCTGGTCCATCTTGATTCCGGAGAAAAGAGTTATCTCGATGCGCATCTTTTGCAACAAGAGCAGTTGCGTCAAGAGATTACCAAAGCACTCGAGCAAACTTGGGAAGGGCTGTACCCCAAGGTTGTTATACATAGGCACTTTGGAAGTTTTATTAGAAATTATGAAAGATTATTCCCTAGTGCAGTAGGTGAGCTAAGGGTGATTGCTCATCCAGGTGCAGCACCTCTAGGTAGTAAATCTGTTAATGTATCCTCGAGTGCGGTTATCGCGGTTGGATCTGAAGGGGGATGGTCACAGAGGGAGTTAGCTGCTTTATCCAATTTGGGATTCCAGCATGTGGGGCTTGGAGAGCGCATCGTACGAGTTGAGGTCGCTCTGCTTTACCTACTGGGACAGATGCTAGGGATGCGCGAGAGTGCGTAGAGTATAATCCTAAATTCGGCAGTTGCGGGTCTGAAAATGGCGCATCTACTCGAAAT
>JBBALZ010000095.1:0-12427 GCA_040402735.1 Bdellovibrionota bacterium | reverse complement strand
ATTTTGAGTAGATGCGCCATTTTCAGACCCGCAACTGCCGAATTTAGGTTTAACGCTTAGACGATAGGAACATTCGGCAGATGTTTCATTAAAGCTGAGGAGTAACCCTGCCTGAGCCCTCCCGTGGGCGGTCTATCTCAAATAAATCTCTTGCGCCAGCTGGGGGCAGCCAGGGGCAAAAAATCCAGAGCGGAATTTAGAAGGCATCCGCTACGGGCTCAAAGGAGTCGTAAGAGGGTAGTTCATCGATAGCCTCGGTCGTGTCGATAGACTTGAGGATCGGAGGATGTGCTCTAAAGTCGGCGATCCCTTGAGACTTCATGATGTCCTTGATTGAGTGGGCATCCTGGATGAAGGTGATAAAGGCGATAATCCTAAATTCAGCAGTTGCGGGTCTCAAAAATGGCGCATCGACTCGAGATCACCTTAGGCTTTTGAATTTGCGGTGCTCACCCTGAAGGTGCCAGGGTTTAAGCCTCTGCAAATATCAAAATCCTTTGTGCTCTAGAGCATCTGCACTATTTTCATCCTTCTTAACTGCTGAATTTAGGCTAAATGGTGTGGGGCGCCTACCGTTTTCGGGTAGCTGGGCTGTTCTGCTCAGGATCCGTTTTTGAGGCTACCTGCTCGACCTTCTCAGACAGCGCTCCTTTGAGCAGTGTCCCAAGCGTGCCACGCGAGCCGGTGTCAGCTGATGTACTTTCTGACTTATAACCATCCCCAACGCGCCAGAGCTTCTGAGAGCAATCTCGCTGGCACAGCGTACACCTTTCGCGTTGGTCGCGGGGTGGGTGCCAAAACGGGGAGAGACTCAAGATGAGCGCTTCTTGAAGGTGCTCCTCAAGGTCAACATGTTCGCCGTGATATACAATTACGCCGGGATCGTCTAGCTCATCATTGGCAGCGGCCCTGTCGGCGTTGCCCTGCAGTATCCAATCAATCGTAGCAAGAGCCCCATGAGGTATCAGATCCCCGCATGAGGCACAGTCCTGCTTGCATATGCCTGAAATAACCCCCTTTACCAAAACCCCTCCATGAGTTCGGGTCAGCGTAAGGTCGGCCACTGGAGCATCCTCAAAGCATATAAGATTGACCGTATTCCCCTCTTTAAGCCTTGCATTAAGGGCATCTTTGCAGATCGGAGCATCGATCTTCATGCCAGTGTAGGGGATAGTGGTAACGAGGACCTTCATTGACTCACCATGGTACGCTGGAGGCACGATCAAGTACAGCTCTTCCCCCGCCCCTCTGAGGGAGCTAGCAGGAACTTCTATTTTGGCTCAAACAACTCTTTAAGACTAGGGCAAAGTGGGCTATAAACACGGAGCAAAGAACGATGTCTCGTAATAGATCTCTGGTGTTAGATGTCTGGTGCTAGATGTCTGGTGATAATTGAGCAACTTTTTGCTGGGTTAACTCGATATTAACCAACGCGTACTAACCAACGCGCACTAAGTAGCGCCTAGGGTGTAGGCTGCCAAGGGTAGAACTATGCCAGTTGCAGCATTGCTAGTTGCAGCAGCGGCACTTCTTCTTTGGCAAGTTAGTTGATTTTTAAATTCTCCAGTAGAGCTTATTTTGCTGGGGTCTATTGATGATAATAAACCGAATCACTATAGAAAAAACTGTAGGGAAAAACTGTAGGGAAAAATTGTAGAGGAAACATTATGGGCATAAACAAGGTAATACTTCTTGGTAATTTAGGAAAAGATCCCGAGCAGCGCGTTACTCCTGGTGGAATGACGATAGTGCGCTTCTCGCTTGCAACCGGAGAGCGTAAGAAAGATCAAAGTGGTAACTGGGTAGACCACACCGAGTGGCACAATATCGTCACCTTCGGCCGAACAGCCGAGAACTGTCATCGTTTCCTCAAGAAAGGTAGACAGGTATTTGTTGAGGGTCGTATACGGACTAATAAGTGGCAGGACAAGGAAGGCAAAGACCGGTATACAACCGAGATATTAGCTGACAACGTGCAATTTGTAGGTGCTAAGGGTGCTGAGGGATCGGATGTTGATTATTCAGGCGCGCCAGCTAACGATAATATTTTGGCAGGTATCCCAACGGCAGATTCATTGCCGAGAGCCGCGAATGCAGCCAGCACTTCGTCTATGTCAGATGAGCCGGTAACCTTTGACGATGATGACATCCCATTCTAACTTCTGGTTTTTAGTCTCACTACCGATAGTCTCGGCGTTAATCGGCTACGTAACGAATTACATAGCCGTAGTGATGCTTTTTAGGCCGCATAAGCCGGTACGGGTAGTGGGGCTACGGTTTCAGGGGCTAGTGCCACGTAGAAAAAATGAGATCGCTCAGAGCCTCGGAGCGATGATTGAGCACAACTTATTCTCTCACGCCGATATACAAGAAGCATTGAAAAGCGCCGACACATCTCAAGAGGCGAGCGTTTTTTTGAATGAACAGGTAGATATCTTCGTCCAAAAGTTAGCTGCTCAGAATCCTATGGTCGGGATGTTTCTACAGGGTCCGCTACTTGAGCAGGTAAAAGGATTACTTAGCGAGCAGATGGCAGAGAAATTCCCGGCGCTACTCGAGCGGGTAGTAGAGAAAGCCGAGCACAAGCTCGATGTAAGCGAGATCGTTAGAGCTAAGATTGAGTCGTTTGATATCACGAAACTTGAGCAGATTATTCACGAGGTATCTGCGCGCGAGCTTAAGACGATAGAGGTCCTGGGGGGTGTTCTCGGATTTCTTGTAGGATTAGTGCAGGTTGGTTTCATGCTAGTCGTCGGCTAGTTTTTGCTGACATATTTCTTTCTAGGGGATCAATAGTGACAGGGGACGTACAGCTATCTAGTCTGCGAAAAAAACTTAGTCGCTATGGCACAACTGCTCTGGTAACAGGAGCTAGCTCTGGTATAGGAGCAAGCTTTGCTCAGGCGCTAGCCCGCGAGGGTTTTAGAACTCTTGTGTTGGTAGCCCGACGTGCTGAAAGACTATCTCAGCTACAAAGTGAATTAGCGCAAACCTATGGTTGTGTTGTTCACGTGATCGTTTTGGACCTTGCTTTACCGGGGGCTGCGGATATTCTCCAGTCGAGGTTGGTAGAACTATCGTGCGATGTTGATCTAGTTGTCAACAATGCTGGTTTTGGTGCGCTAGGAGCGCTTGAGGATATTCCAGTGGAGCGAGTGAGCGCGATGGTAAGCGTAAATTGCGGGGCAGTTGTTGATATTGCTAGACGTTTTCTCCCAGCGATGAAACAGCGCCAGCGTGGTGCCATGATTATAACTTCGAGTATCGTGGGTGCTTTGCCAACCCCTTTCTTTAGCGTCTATGCAGCTACTAAATCGTTTGATCTCTACCTTGGCGAAGCGTTGCACGCTGAGTGCCGTGGGTCTGGAGTAGATATCGTGACGGTTCTTCCAGGGCTCACCCGGACCGAGTTTCATGCAGGATTAGGTGATCGTGAGTACCACTCGCCGTATCGCAGCGCTGAGCAGGTTGTGGAGAGTGCGCTTAGTGCGCTTGGACGCAAATCAATCGTTGTAGACGGACTGTTTAACAAATTGGTTGTTCATGGTTCGCGGTTTCTCCCCAGAGGAGTGGCTTTGTGGCTTAGTCGGCTTGTGATGAGGATTGAGTTAGGCAGATAGCTCACACGATAGGCGTCTGAGGATTAGGGCTACTATGGGATTATGACTACTATGGGATTATGACTACTAAGGGTGGTGGTAAGGGTTCTGAGATGAAGATCGAAGTTCCTCGAGAGGAAACCTGGGATCTTGAGGCTATTTTTCAGGATGTCGGCAGCTGGCAGCGCGAGTTCGATGCCGTAAAAGCAGAGATTGCGCCGCTTGGGCAATACTCTGGAAGATTGCTTGAGTCTGCTGGTACTCTTGGCGAGTTTCTGCAGCGCTCCGATAGTACGGGAGAGCGAATTCACAGACTGCATTCGTATGCCTACCTCCGCTTCTATGGTAACACAAACGATCTAGAGGCGAAGAAATTACTTGAGCAGGTAAGTGATATATCAGCTAAGTATTCGGCGGCAGTCTCATTCTTTGAGCCTGAGATCCTGCGAGCAGATTCCGGACAGGTGCGGAAGCTGCTCTCGCAATCAGATACATTACGGGTCTTCAAACATCGATTTGATGAGATCGAACGGGCTAGGCGGCATACACGGAGTCCAGAAATTGAGGCGGTCTTAGCGCAGGTAAACCAGATAGCATCAGCGCCAGAAGATATTCGCACAATAATTCATGATAACGAGATGCAGTTCTCGCCAGTATCTATGGCCGCCGCAGAGAGACAACTGGGCCACGGCAACTACGATCAGTTCCTCACAGACAGGAATAGGGATGTAAGGCGGCAGGCATACCTGAACTATACAGATAGCTATCTTCCAAGACTTCCTTCACTAGGAGAGACCCTTGTGAAGCAGGTGTTGACCTCTAAGATATTCTCACAGGCGCGTAACTTTGACTCGGCATTCGACGCGGCGATGTTCCATGAGGAATATCCGCCCGATGTTTTCTGGGCGGTGGTGAATGCTTGTGCCGACCATCGTTATTTGATGCAGCGCTACTTTAGGGCACGTGCCAGGATTCTGGGGGTTGATAGGATCGCTGAATACGATCTTATGGCACCGCTTTCTAGCAATCCACCGCATGTGCCGTACAAGAAAGGGTGCGAGTTAATGTTATCATCATTAAAGCCGCTGGGTGATCAGTATGTTCGCGTGGCAAAAGATGGTTTGACATTAAGGCGCTGGGTTGATGTCCATCCACGAAACGGTAAATACAGTAACGCTTTCTCTGCTGGTAGCTACCTGACTCAGCCTTACATCTTGATGAACTACTCTCCGACCATCTCTGAGGTCGGGACTTTAACCCATGAACTGGGGCATTCGATGCACTCGCACCTTACAAATTTGAGCCAGCCTTCTTGTTACTCAAATTATTCCATGTCGGTTGCCGAGACCGCTTCTAACCTTAATCAGGTTCTCTTGCGTGCGCATCTGTTTGACCAGGGCGACAGAGAGCTTGAGATCGCTGCTCTCGAAGAGGCGTTTTATTTTGTGCATCGCTATCTTTTTCTGATGCCTAATTTTGCGCTCTTGGAGCACAGGATGCATTCGGCGTGTGCCAAAGGCGAGCCGATGGGATATCTAGAGATATGCGACGAAACGGCGAATATCTTCGCCGAAGCGTACGGGGACACCCTTGAGTATGATCGCGAGCGGCTAGGAGCTAAGTGGGCTCAGTTTTGCCACCTGTACTCGCCGTTTTATACCTATCAGTATGCTATCGGTATAAGTGCAGCGATGGCTATCGGAGGCCGGATACTTGCTGGAGAGGCAGGGGTGCTCGATAAGTATATGAAGTTTTTGCGAGCAGGTGCCTCGATGCCAACGCTTGAGATATTTAAAATCGCAGACCTCGATTTCACTACGCGCCAACCAGTCGATGATGCCTTTAAAGTTGTTGAAGGATATGTAGCGCGACTAGAGAACTTGTCTGTTCAGCAATAGGGGCGGGTTATTTGGCCCATGATTGCGGGCTGCGAGTGCCTGATGACGCCCATGCAGGCCAGGCCGATATGCAGGGTAATTCTGCTCTGTGCGATAGGGCTTCGCAATTCTCCCGCTATCTACTGGAAAGGATTGGCATTCCTGATAGGGATAAAAATGCGCGGCTAAATCCCATTAAACTCATTAAATACAGTAGGTTCCGCGCATTTTTGGCCCCCTTTTAGAGAAGAGAATTGCGATGCCCTATCTGTGCGAAGTCTAGGTCGATGTGCTATAATCCACCGAGCAACCGCGTTAAAATAGCCGGAGAAATCATGAAAAAAATCGCAACCTCTTTCTTACTTATTGGTGTGTCTGCCTGCTCAGCAGTATCGGGTCCCAAAACGCCCGATCTATTTCCAAACGAAAAGCTCTCAAGTACTCCGATGGGACTGGTTCAGGCGGATGTTAACAGCTGCATGTCTCTCGCTGATCAGTACATTAAGGAACCGAACAAGTATGGCGAGATGGCCAAGCAGGGAGTGGTTGGAGGCGCAGTAGGCGCTGGTACCGGAGCGCTTGCTGGAGTAATCACCGGCAATAATGCAGGTCGGGCTACTGGCGCTGGTGCCGCAGTTGGAGGAGTGCTCGGCGTTCTGAAGGGGATGAGTGAGATGAATCAGAGGTCGCCATCCTACGAGCGTTTCGTTGAGCACTGCTTACAGAAGAAGGGCTACGAGATCGTTGGGTGGAGCTCAAAGTAAAGCTGAGGCTTCTCGATCGCGGTGGGGAGCTTCTAGCGCCTAACTAGAACAACCGAGTAAAGCTCGGATGTCTTGTAAACTCCAGATCGACTTCGAGGATCCGTTTGTTTGATAGCTCGTCTAGTGCAACCCATGACGCTCCAGCTACGTCATCGTCGTTCCCGGCCAGCTTTATAGCGCCTTGGTCACGGTATACTCGGTAGTAGATATGCATGAGCTGTTCGTGGGGATATTCGGGGTTCTGTTGAAACTGTTGTGAGCAAAAGAGGAGCTCGCCAATCCGCACGTCTACGTCGGTCTCTTCTCGAAATTCGCGTCGCAACGCCTCAATCGGAGACTCTCCTAATTCGAGTCCGCCACCCGGAAAGTTAGTTATTATCCCCGATGGAACACGTGTATCGGTCAAGAGAACCTTGCCGTTTTCCACAAGGACTCCGTAGATTGCGATGCGAAACTTTGTAACGTGAGGAGTGTTCATTTCTGGGTGCCGTTTTGCTGTGGGAATAGTATAGTTACAGTATAGTTGCTGTGACCTGCTAACAAAAGAGACTCGCTGCTTATGAACCTAACATCAAAGATCGTTTCTGTAGCGCACTATCTCCCAGGTCGCCTAGTAACTAACGACGATTTATCCAAACAGATGGATACCTCAGATGCTTGGATTACCGAGCGCACAGGCATTAAAGAGCGTCGCTTTATCGAGCATGAAGGGGTGACTACCTCTATGCTTGGAGAGGAGGCAGCCCGGCGCGCTCTTGAGCGGGCTGGCTGGCAGCCTACCGACGTAGATCTCATCGTTGTTGCCACGTTATCGCCAGACCTGTACTTCCCAGGGGTCGGGGTGCTCTTACAGCAAAGGCTAGGGTGCCGCACTATTCCGGCACTCGATATCCGAGCGCAGTGTAGTGGTTTGGTTTATGGACTTTCGTGTGTCGACGGCTACATCAAGAGCAGGCAGGCGCGTAAGGTCCTGCTCGTGTGTGCGGAGGTACAATCGCCTGTGCTCGATCTAACGACACGAGGTCGTGAGATGGCCGTATTGTTCGGGGATGGAGCAGGGGCGTTGTGTATTGAAGCTGCCGAGGCGGGTGTCGAGGGAGCTTCGGGTATCATTGATTCCTATTTGGGTAGCGATGGTAGTGGCGCTGAAGTTTTGTGTATGAAGCTTCCTGGCACGGCAACACCAGGATTCATCCGTGGTAGTGATATCGAGCAGGGGCTGGTGCATCCGCAGATGGACGGTAAGGTGGTGTTCAAAAATGCAGTCACTCGGCTGCTGGAAACCGCGCATGTACTGCTTCAGCGTAACGACCTGACCGCAGAGGATCTAGGGCTTGTCATTCCGCATCAAGCTAATATGCGGATTAATGAGATGGTACGTGCGCAGCTAGGACTGCCGCCAGAGCGAGTTTTTAACAATATTCAGAGGTATGGAAACACTACAGCGGCTACGATCCCTATTTGTATGTCAGAGGCAGTTGCTGAGGGGCGGCTGAAAAATGGTGACTTGGTAATGACCTTGGCGTTCGGGGCGGGTTTTACGTGGGGTGGAAATATTATTCAATGGTAGGAGTTAATTATGCATAGGGATGTTTTACTAGAGCGGTATGCAAAGCTACTCGTTCGATGGGGCGCAAATGTTCAGCCGGGACAGATTCTAAATATATCGGCCGAGGTGGTGCACCGCGATCTGGTCTATCTTGTGGCTCAAGAAGCTTATCGAGCTGGAGCATCAGCGGTGATGCTTGATCTGATTGAGCCTCGTTTGCAGCGCTTTAAGCTAGAGACTGTTAAGGATGAGTACGTCTCCCTAACACCAAATCATGTTCCTGCGAAGTATCAGCAGATAGTCGATGAATGTGGCGCCCAGATTAAAATTATTGGGCCCGAGTATCCGATGTTACTGGCGGGTGTAGATCCAAAGCGGGTTAACGATGAGCGCAAGGCTTTCTATACAGCGGTGAGGTCGTTTTACGAAGAGGGTATCGGCAAATCAAAGGTCCATTGGACGATCGGAGCTGCGGCGACTCCTGGATGGGGTGTAAGGATATTCCCCGATCTGTCACCGCAGGAAGCTGAGGATGCGTTGTGGCGCCACATCTTTTCGATCACTCGTGTTGCGCATGAGAACTTTATCGAGCTGTGGCAAGAGCACGACAATACCCTGCACCGAAGATCGCAAGCATTGAATAATCTCGGCATTAAATCGCTACGGTTTACCGGCCCAGGCACTGACCTGGTAGTTGGCTTAAGTGAGCGCGCACGCTTTAAGGGCGGCTCGGATATCGGTCCAAGCGGTGCGTCGTTTTCGCCGAACCTACCGACTGAGGAGTGCTACACAACCCCTGACTGGAGAAAGAGTGAGGGTACTGTGCGCACCACGCGACCTTTTTTGGTTAACGGCGTGCTGATAAAGGATCTCGTATTACACTTCCGTCATGGTGAGATTACCTCCTTTGATGCAGCAACAGGTGCTGAGACCTTTCGAGAGTATATTAGCTCTGACCCTGGAGCTAAACGGCTCGGGGAAGTCGCACTTGTGGGAGTAGACTCTCCTGTTTTCCGAAGTGGTAAGGTTTTCGAGGAGATCTTGTACGACGAAAACGCTGCCTGTCACATCGCCATTGGATTTGCCTATAAGAACTGTCTCGAGCGCTTTGAGACGATCACCAAGGATGAGCTAGAAGCGATAGGGTGTAATGAAAGTGTTGTGCATACCGATATGATGATCTCTGATGAGCATGTTTCGGTAGAGGCCGAGCTATATCGAGGTGCTACTGTGCAGCTGATTAAAAATGGTGAGTGGCAGGGGGAGTTTGGGGTATCGGCTTAATAAACGAGATTGCGTGAAAAAGCCCTTACAGCAAAAACATCTAAAGGTAACAAAATGATTCCCCAAGACTCTCCCTAGCGCCTCCCAAACATCCCCCCCAAGCCGCCCATCCCCTGACCGCCTAAGAGACCCCCAAGTGCGCTGGGGCCCATCTTCATAATCTGCTTCATCATCTTGCGCATCTCTACGAATTGCTTGAGCAGCTTGTTTACATCTTCGACGCTCGTTCCAGAACCCTTGGCTATCCGTCTGCGTCGGCTGCCATTGATGATCTCATGATTACGACGTTCCTCCTTTGTCATTGAACCTAAATTCGGCAGTTGCGGGTCTGAAAACGGCGCATCTACTCGAAATCACTGTGGCTTTTGAATTTTCGGTGCTCACCCTGACGGTGCCAGGGCTGCGCCTCCGAAAAATTCAAAATCCTTCGTGCTTTCGAGTACCTGCACCATTTTCATCCTCCTTAACTGCCGAATTTAGGTTGAAAGGATAATCGCCTCCAACTTGCGGAATTCACGTTCCTGCCTCTCAGGATCGACCTGTTTTGCGAGTTTATTTATCCCAGGGATCATCGACATCAACGATGATATGCTTCCCATGCGTTGAATCATCTTCATTTGAGAGAGAAAATCCTCGAAGGTAAACTGGCCCTTTTTGATCTTCTTCTCCAGGTCCTCGCTCTCTTCAACTGTAACCTGTTGGGCTGCTTTTTCGATCAGGGTCAGAACATCTCTTTGAGCTCGTAAATCGCCGGTATCAGCAGAAGCCAATTGTGGTGACCTCCAACCGGGCCTTCTATGAGTGGGGTGATATCTTTCCAAACGCCACCTGCATCGTGCCACTCATCGACCGCCTAATCCACTACTCGGAAGTCATCAGGATAGAGATCAAAGAATCGTTTCGCTGCCGTGAGGCTCGTGAGCGGAGCGAACAACATCACACCAAGAAGCGCTCAAGGTAATCTATGAGACGTCTCGACCCCAGCACCTATGGCAGCTACGGAACAAAGTATCTATAGCTATCGTGCTCCAGAGCCATCTGGGGATCCCCTGTAAGCACAATGTGGCTCCCTAAGTAACCGCTTACACCTTACCAAGGGTTGATAGCTGATCAATTCAGCCCCATACCCTCAGAAGTTCCCGAAAAATACCCCATGACATCGCGCCCAAATCATACCCAAACCGCTCTATCAAGACGTCGGTGCTTAAAGTCGGAGTTTACAGACCTATTTTGGTCGGCGACAACACGTGACAAGCAGTCAAATGTCACAGGAGCGTCAAATATCATCACGGCTATCAGCTCTCCCTTGAGCATATCCATGTAGTACATACGACAGCCTATAGCCTTCTTACTCCCAAGAGGATTATACCGACTAACCCACCCCCCCCCTGGCACCTCAGAGCTAGCTCTGAGGTGCCAGGGGGGGGTATTGAGAATTTGCTTGGCTAGACATAGCTAAATAACGACCAGAGGAGTCCTGATTCGGATGTAGATTGCCGATACCGCTGAGCAACTAATTGACCTTCCTAGTGATTTCGATTGCTTACTACTCGAGAGGGATTCTTTTAAGTGTCTACATAACAACTAGTAATCCTCAAAATCATCCGGGCGAATTAGGCGCCAGGTCGATCCCGGATATTGTGCGTACCAACTCTCAGGCGCTGATGCCGCCTTTGGCCCAAACTTATACTCATATCCGTGAAATTGCCCGGCTACCTCCTCAACTAGATCGATCTCAGCCCCGGACTTCAAACGCCAAAAAAAATGCTCACGCGAATCACCCATCATCTTATGAGTCTTAATCCGCTCACCGACCGCCCAGCTCTCCCAAAGGGCTCCACGATCTGGATGTTGCTGAAGCTCTTCAAAGCGATTAATCAGAGAGTTTCTAACTCCGTTGTCATAGAAATAGATCTTCTTCATTCGTGAGATCTCCTTCCTGCGATTGCGTGCCAAGGGTGGAAGTCGATACACTATGAAGCTCTGCTCAAGTAGATCAACATAGCTCTCTACGGTATGCCGATCGATTCCTAGCTGTTGCCCAAGCTCGGAATACGAAACTTCACTGCCGCTCTGATACGCTAACGCTCGCAGCAATTCCCTTACTTTATGTGGGTTCCTGATTCGCTGAAATTCGAGGATGTCTCTGTAGAGCGCGCTATCTGTCAGCTCCTTAAGAAGCGCTCGCTTCTTTTCATCTCCCAAACAGGTCGCTATGCCTGGATACGAGCCGTAAACAGCGAGATGCTGGATGAGCCTCTGGCGTTCGATTGGTGTAAGGCCAGTCGCAACCTCCTTGTATGTAAGGGGCAGCAGCGTAAAGATCAGTTTGCGTCCCGTGAGCGGCTCGTTAATCCGATTCGCTAGCTCAAACGAAGAAGATCCGGTCGCCAAGAGCTGCCCGGTGAGTTTATTGTCGATGATAATTTTAAGGGTTACCCCGATGTCAGGCACTCGCTGCGCCTCGTCAATCACAACAAAATGGTGGTGTCCTATAATCCCCTTGAGCTGACTCGAGTTCCTCTCGGTCAGCGCTGCGCGTACATCGGGCTCATCACAATTAAGATACAGATACTCCCCCTGAGCTTCGGCAAGCTTTTTAGCTAAGGTAGTTTTGCCAACCTGCCTAGGGCCGTAGATGATCAACGCCTTACCTGAGCCGATATGGGGAACTATCTGATTTTCTATTATTCTCGGGTACATGGCATACAACATGCTGAATTTATGAAAGTAAAAGCCAAGGACAGGGACTGTATTCCCGTTTATTTTGCTATTATAAGGATTACATTCGCGTAAATCAAGCTGCAAATGGCGTGTTAGTCGTAATCATAATCATAATCCTAACCCGGACGGTAACCGTTCACTCCACTGTCCCTGTTTAGGATATTGAGGAACACTTACTTGTGAGTAAAGTGCTACCCATATTCAGGACCCCGTACTACTTCCGCGCATGTAGCGACTTATCACTTTTATACGAGGCGTATGATTTCAGTTCTCAGTCTGAAGTTTGAGGCGTTCCGCTTGAGTCTTCTGGTCTTCGTTTCTCAAGTCTCCGTTAGTATACGTCTCTTCCTTGAAATTCACCGATGGTCCCGGAGCTTGTCGTCTCTCGTTCGAGCGAGTACTCGACGCTATTATTTCACGGTCCTCAGAGCGGATCGTAACACAGCAATTAACACTATGCTTCTTTAGTCGGATGTATTGATTATACTGGTGGAACTTGTGAGTATTTTGCTGTTTAAAAAAAATGGGCTGTCAGCTTGATGGGGCTCGTGTATCTTCCACACAAGTAGATTCCTTCCCTAGCGCCTCCCAAACATCCCCCCCAAGCCGCCCATCCCCTGACCGCCTAAG
>JBBALZ010000094.1:0-12595 GCA_040402735.1 Bdellovibrionota bacterium | reverse complement strand
CTATCAGGAATGCCAGTCCTTTCCAGTAGATAGCGGGAGAATTGCGAAGCCCTGCACCGGGCACCGCAATTCTCTTCTCTTAAAAGGGGGCCAAAAATGCGCGAAACCTACTGTATTTAATAAGTGTAACGGTATTTAGCCGCGCATTTTTATCCCTGAATATCTCTTGGCAGGACAGGCTCTAGCTAAGTAACTCCCCTTTCCATAGAAGGGTAAGAAACTGCTCAAGGGGAAAACCCTCAACGCCATCCTCGTGGGTGGGGGCCTTGCCTCGATAGATGACGATGGCCCGGGACAGTTTGCGCTCTTTAAGGAGGGGGCGAAGTGATTTGCCAAAATCAGAGCGCCATACGGCTGATGTTTTAATCTCAATACCGATACTTTTCGCCCCGCGTTGCCAGATAAAATCTATCTCGGAGCCGCCGCTTGTTCTCCAGTGATAGATCTCGCCTCCACAGTTGAGATACGAGATCGCCGCTCGCAACTCGTGCAGCACGAGAGTTTCAAGAAGGGCTCCTTTCTCATATTCGTGAGGTTTGTCGCGGGTAAGTCCCTGCAGGGCACGAGCTACGCCGCAATCGAAGAGATAGAATTTAGGTTGCGCGACCTCTCGAACTTTTGCACGTGGTTGCCAGGCAGGGATTAGAACGGCGACCAGTGTATCAACAAGGATCTCAAAGTATCGCTCAACGGTAGTGCGCGCGACGCCCGCTTCACGTGCGACGTTGCTGAAAGAGAGGAGCTGTCCATTTATGATCGATGCGACGCGTAAGAATCGAGCGAAAGAGGCGATATCCTTCACGAGCGCCTCTTGGCGGATCTCTTCTTTGAGATAGGTGGCCACGTACGCCTCTAGCATCTCGGCCGCCAGATGTGGCCTGCTGAAGATTCCTGGAAGGAGCCCAATAGTCATAGCGGAGTCGGCAGAGTAGTCCGCTCCCAGCTCGGAGAATGTCAGCGGGAAGAAACTTCGTTGAACGACTCTGCCCGCAAGTAAGTTTGCTTCTAGTCGGCGCAACTTTCTAGCGCTTGAGCCGCTTAACGCGAAATGGATATGATCCCCGCGCACAGAGATAATATCATGTACCTGGTTTAAAAGAGCAGGTGCCTTCTGAACCTCGTCAATGACAACCCAGGAGCCTGACGGCAGAGCATCTACCTGAGCGCGAAATTGGGCTTGGCTGGTGAGGATCGGGATGAGCTCCTCATCGAGAAGCAGATTGACCCAGAGCTTGGCTTGAAGGGAGGCTCGAAGCCAGGTTGTCTTCCCGGTCGCGCGGGGCCCGAAGAGAAAAAACGAGTGACCTGGGGCAGTTAAGCCTCTATTGTACATAGTGGGTAAATTGTAGTGCATTTTAGCCGCAATGTAAACGAGTGAGCAAATCGACAGGGCCGCGCAATTCTCCCGCTATCTACTAGAAAGGACTGGCATTCTCGCTAGGGGATAAAAATGCGCGGCTAAATACCGTTAAACTCATTAAATACAGTAGGTTCCGCGCATTTTTGGCCCTATTTAAAAGAAGAGAGTTGCGAAGCCCTAGCTCTTGAGATGGGTCTTAAGCCGTTGCCCTAGTTAGCAGGGCCAAGAGCGTCTGAAATGAAGTATAGCCAAACTCTGCGTTTAGGTGCCCGCCGTGGGCTATAATATTATTCCTTACCCCGAGTTTCGCCGCTAGCTCTTCCCCTTGCTCGGCAGGAACGTAGGGGTCGTCCTCTCCAGAGAGACACACCACAGAGCCGGCATTTCTCTGTATCGTGCCCCAATCGTATGAAGTTTCGATAAAAGTTGAATTAAGTTGATCGTATTCGGGAATAGAGATCGGCCCTAGAAGACCCGCCACAAACACTGACTGAGCTATGGCAGCCTTTTGGCGCTCAAGAACACGCAACAGAAACGTGGCGCCCAAGCTGTGCCCGATGAGAGTTGTAGCCTGGTCGATTACTCCTACCTGTCGCCAAAACTCCCGGAGCCAATTCGCTAGGTTCTGGCCTTCCGGAGTCGGCATTCTTGGGACTATGACCTCTGCGTGTTGTCGTCGAAGCGAATCCGCGAGCCAGGGAAACCAGTTGCCTTCGGGGGAGCCTTTGGTCCCGTGAATGATTACGAATTTTTTCATGCCTAAAACAAAGATAACGTTTCTGTGAGCAGGCGCCATAGCGATCCGCTCGAATCAATAGTTATCCATTAGCTCAGCTTCTACCATAGCTCGCTCACTGCGCAAGCACCCAGATCTCCAGAGGTCTACAACCTGCTCGGACATTTGCAGGCACTGCAGGGGGATACTGCTAAGGCTCAGAAAGCATTTCAGAAAGAGCTTTTCCTTGCTCCTGACAGCGCGATCTTACTTTACAACGTGGGGTGCCTCCACGCGCGGCAGGGAGAGCGTGCCAAGGCTCTCAGCTCTCTCAGGAAAGCCTTCACTCGCGACCCGCAACTTGTGACCAACGCTTAGTAGTTTCATAGAGTGTACATACTCAGCATAAACGTTTCGTTCACGTAAGCCCCTAGTCAGGGGCGGCTTTGCGGAGCAACGCGGGGGGGCAATACTACCTACCCTGCAAACATACGGCATCCCTGATCAGGAGATGTCAAAAAAGAGCGAGCAACACAATAGCAGTTTCTAACGGCCAAGCTCCAATAACAACTTAAAACACAGCTGAGTAGTTACAATGGAGTATTACCTGCCACCTCTTCTCCCGGTCATTCCCGGGAAATTCGCCCTAGTTATCCCCGCAAACATGTGTTACACCCACACACATATGCCGTTCGTAACACAGATAGTTGCGCGGGTACAGACGATTGTAATAGCACTCACAATTGTGTGCGCATTCGACCGCTCGGCGATTGCGCAAAACTCTCACTCTCAGAGTCGGCCACCCCCTCTCTCGGTTGGTATCATCATTCCCCTTACTGGAGATGTCGCTTGGTTTGGAACCGCTTTTAGACGGGGAATAGAGATGGCCCAAGCGGAAGGAATTGCAGATAGGATAGCCTTCTCATTCGACGATGACCGTTCAGGCGATAGGGCTGCAACCTTATCAGCACTTAATTCCCTGATCAGAAATCAACAGATCCGCATCTCCATATTCACAGGTGCCCTCAATGTCACAGTCGCCGGTCCAATTCTTAATAGGCTCGGAATCCTCGGATTTTCAGCGATAGATAGCAATACCAGATTGAATTCACTCGGGACTAATATTTTTGGCTACGGATATTCAAATGAGCTCGCCAGCACTCGGATAGCTGAGTATGCCTGTAGCAAATTGCAGGCCAAGAAAGCGGCGATTGTTGGGGCAAACGATGAGTGGTCTGAGGTGATGACTGATTCATTCGAACATGCATTTAGCGCATGTGGTGGAAAGATTACTTCGCACGACACCGTCAATCTTGACGATACAGATCTACGGAGTCTGACGGCGAAGATCTCTCGGTCTGGCCCAGATGTAGTGTATTTTCCGCTCTATCGCGCTTCACTCATCGCTTTTGTGAAGCAGATTAGACAATCTGGATTTAAAGGCACCCTCCTATCAGCCGACGGATTCTCCGAGGTCGAAGCTCGCATACTAGGGCCGATTGCCGAAGGGATCGTGATCACCTCAGCGTATCT
Organism: Bdellovibrionota bacterium; assembly: GCA_040402735.1. Taxonomy (GTDB): domain Bacteria; phylum Bdellovibrionota_C; class UBA2361; order UBA2361; family OMII01; genus OMII01. Next base: position 8,987 of record JBBALZ010000094.1, on the reverse strand, counting down.
CGAAAACGAGCCCTTTGAGCGACGTTACCTTTCGCAATTCAAGCTCACTCACGTAGATTACAATCTGGCCCATGTGGCGCTTGGACACGAAATTGCCAAATTTCTGAATGCGACTGCAGAGTGGCTAGAAGCACGAAACCTACAGCCAACAACCAATAACCTCCGCGAGGCCGTATCATCAATCACGATAGAGGACATGCTCGGCACCGTTTCATTTGGGGGTAAGCATATCATCGAGCGGCAACAGGTTCTGATTGAAGTGCAAAACGGAGCACTCAAAAAGCACCGATTTTAGCGCATTCCGAGACCGCGAGAGCACATCGCTGATGAAATTGAGCCGCTTCGTGGAGCGAAAACATGAATAGCATATCCGGCTTGCATCCTGGCGGATAGAAACTAATTACAATACGACTCACACAGCCGCTTGAGCAGCATAAGCATAAATCCGGACGAGCAGAGATGGGGAAAGAAGCTCTTATTTAACTTCTCTGAGTAGGTCGCCAGCGCCACCAGCTTCTCGACCGTGGCACTATCAGCCGAAAGGATATTCTCAGGTGCTTGAAGAAAAAGCCGCGCCTCATCAGCCCAAGCCATCCAATCGGTCTCCTCAGGACACAAACCACTTTGCTTTAAACAATTCTGGAGATCACGAACCTGCGGATCGTAGTCGCCCGAAGTAATATACGTAGAGTGAGCATCCTTAAAGGCGCCGCTTTCAAGTAGCGGGATAAAGGTGAATAGTTTTTCGAGATTGTGATTTGTCATGTGCGCTGAACCCAGATGATTATCCTATAGCGTTCTCCAAAAGCATCAACCTAAATTCAGCAGTTAAGGAGGATGAAAATGGCGCATCTACTCGAAATCACTTTAGGCTTTTGAATTTGCGGTGCTCACCCTGACGGTGCCAGGGTTGCGCCTCTGAAAAATTCAAAATCCTTCGTGATTTTGAGCGCCTGCACCATTTTTATCCTCCTTAACTGCCCCAATTTAGGATAATCCTCATTTCTGCTTTAGACCTCGGGCACTCGAGCGGGCTGATGTCGTATATCCGCTTTAAGCAGGCGGCCCAACTACTCCCACGGAACTCTCGCCTGTAGTCGCGCTCTGTCTCTTGCTCTGAAGGAGGAATAAGTTTAGCGCGTTCGCCTCTGTGCCTACAGTAATATCGTCCGTAATATCTGGAGATGGATTCGTAGGTTTTTCGAAATATGTGCTGATAGTTCTGTCAGAAACTCCAGCGCGTCAAACTCGTGAGCTGCGCCGTCTTTAGTGGTGTAGGTGACGATGTCATCTTGTATGGAGAGCTTCTCCAAGGATAGAGGAGCTCGTTCGATATAGCGTGCTACGAACTGCTCGCTCTCTTTGTCGTGGAATGGGTAAGGCTTCTCCTGCCGTCTGCACGGTGAAGATAGAACCGAGTTGGCGTTCGTCTACACTAAGGACCGTGTGGCGATGGGGGACGTCCTCAATTACTTCACTGTGGATGTGTTTGAGCGAACTTTACAGCGCGCTTAGCGCCGCATGAGGGACATACTCCGCGGCGTTTGCAAAAGAAGGCGATCAGGAGTGAGTGTTTGCAGCCATCGCAGTATACCCTAGCGGCACCATGAGCGAGGATTCCACAAAAACAAGTTAGCGGAAGTATGCGATTAAAGCAGGCATTTTTGCGAGGCTTTCTTTCTTGTCATCACCTCATCGGGGATGCGATATTTTGGGGGATAGTTAGTTTTTTCCACCCCGGATATGCTCCGCAAATCCGTCCCTTAATAGGGGCTTACGTGAAAGAAATGGATTATGCTGAATAGTTACGCGGAGCGAATATCTTAGAATGAACCGATTTGTAACTACAATATTCCTTGTCTCTGTAGCTGTTTGTGTGCGGACTACGGTGCATGCGCAGCCTCCTGAGACGATCGGTGTTATTCTTCCGATGACGGGTGATTTCGCTCGGTATGGCGAGAAGGTACGCGAGGGGCTCGAATCGAAGAAGAACGCGTCAGTCAAGTTCATCTACGAAGACGAGGGATGTAATCCCCGCTCGGCAGTGAGCGCGTTTCACAAATTACGGGCAGCGGATAAGCTCAATATTTTTATGGGACCATGGTGTGGATCGCCTCAGGTTGCAGTTGCGTCCCTCTTACATAAATCAGGCGGGCTGGCGATTCTCGGCGGTAGTGCACCTGAACGGGTCTTTGCACTCTCTGGTGGTCGAATGTTCTCTGTTCAGCCCTCAATCGAGGCGGAATCAACCTTCAATGCACAGGAAGCCTATCGGCTCGGAGCTCGCAAAGTCGTTATCGTGTTCTTTGAAAACGACTTCAGTCGGGCGCACGAGGCGGCTTTTAGGGCGGCTTTTCAGGGGCAAGTTGTTGATACCTTGGTGTACTCTAGCCCTGATGCATCGGCATTACGAACGATAGCAACACAAATTAAGCAGTTATCACCCGACACCCTCTACGTGCCTGACGCTTCACCCCTCATGCATGGCCTTGCGCGACAATTAACAAACATCGGGCTTGCAGGGCTCCGTCTAATGAGCGTGTACTCAGCGCAGTCAGAGGACGTGCTAGCAGCTGTTGGCAAGAGTGGTGAAGGGCTCATCTTTTCTTACCCCAAAATTGAAGGAGACGCTCTGCATTACTATCCTAGGCTTGCGTCAGAGGTGCTCATGTACGGTTTGCAGGAGTGTACGGAAGGAGCTCCCGAGTGCGTGAGGAAGGCAATAACAGAGAAATACCGCTTTGATGAGCACGGCACCCTGCATGGAGGGCTGGCGCTCAAGACCATCACGGATGGCAAGTTTGTGTGGCGGGCAAACTAGTGCCTAGCGTAAGGCGGGGAATAGCTGTTTCTATTGAGTTTTGATGAATTATCCCGCGAATGTGTATCCTGATCAGAAATGCTAGCTTTTTCGAGTTGATAGCGGGAGAATGGAGCTACGCCTGCCACGGGTGCTTGTTCGACTCACTGTACGGGAATAGTTGCGCTATATAATGGATATCCTCGGGTGACACTGGTCGTTGCAGCGCCTGATAAATCTCTTGTACCTGCTGACTTGAACGGAAGCCGGGAACGACACTGGCTACCACGTCATGGGAGAGTAGAAAGCCCAACGCTGGAGCGATGAGGTCTGCAGGCCTTTGTCCAAAACGTTCTCTGAGCAACGCCATTTTGGGTTCAAGGGCTTGCAATGATGCCGCGTTGAATTCCGAATTCGTGCTTCTGGTATCTCCAGGCCCAAAGGTCAATGGATTTTGGGCATTATGTTTACCGAGAAGTCTCCCCTGGCCAAACGGCATCATCGCGATAAAGCGGATTCCACGCTCCTTCATGAATGTGCTGAGGACTCCGCCCGGAGCGATGAACTCCGGATGCTCGAAGCTAGCCCAGCTTTGTATGAAGTCGGGCAGCAGCTTCTTGCTGACTCGAATCAGCTCGCTGGCAGAGTAGCCCGACAAGCAGATTGAACGGATTTTTCCAGATGCCTTCAGATCGTTCATGACACTAACTGCACCGTCGAGAAAGCGATCTTCTGGACCGAAATCACAATGATGAAGGTAGTACAGGTCATTCGTATCTCTACCCAAATTGCGAAGAGATTGTTCACATTGAAATCGGATATTCTCTGGAGAGTAGACGCTCGGTGTGCTCGTTGGAAGAAAGCCAACCTTGGAGGCTATCACAGCAGCAATCTTGGAGCTGGACAGCGCCTGGCCTACGAGACGCTCGGATCTGCCGTGACCATATACATCTGCGGTGTCGATGTGGCTCATGCCGTGTTACACGGCAAAAGTTAAACCTTGGACACTGTCTTTATCATCCAAAGGCCCGCTCCAGCCCGCTGGTTCTCCATTTGTCCAGTACGGCCCGCCAATAGTCCAGGTTCCAATCCCTACAGAGCTGAGTCGAATACCCTTGTGTTCTACGGTTGTTACCATGACTTCACCGTAACATGAAGTAGCTTTAGGAGGAACTAGGGCTTCGCAATTCTCCCGCTATCTACTCGAAAAAACTGGCATTCCTGACAGGGATAAAAATGCGCGGCTAAATCCCGTTAAACTCATTAAATACAGTAGGTTCCGCGCATTTTTGGCCCTATTTAAGAGAAGAGAATTGCGATGCCCTGTCGAAAGCACAAAGGATTTTGATATTTGCTGAGGCTTAAACCCTGGCACCGTAAGGGTGAGCACCGCAAATTCAAAAGCTTAAAGTGATTTCGAGTAGATGCGCCATTTTTGAGACCCGCAACTGCCGAATTTAGGTTGAATTGCACGTGAGTCATGCGACGAGGGCAGCGTGAGGGCAATAGTCATCAAAAGGGCGCTAGCTGTAGCAGGTCAGATATAGCGGGGTGGTGAAAAAGGTTTCGTTCTAGGCTTTACGTTCGGTGTAGGAGGAGGCTAATTATGAATGTGCTGTTAATCGGTGCGGGTTCCGTTGCTCAGGGGATCTTAAGTTGCCTACAAAAGGCGCAGTTCGGTCGACCAGCTATCGTCGCTCGAGGGCGTGCGCTTGAGTCTTTACGTTCTGGTTTGAAACGCACCGGGCTCTTTGGAGATCATTACTCGCCTCCCGAAAGCTTCGATATCTGTGAAACTATAGACCAGGCTTCGGACAAGATAGGAGCGATACTTGTTTGTTCGAAGGCTTTTGATACTGATGATATTGTAGATCAGATTCTCGCCTCTAAATTTGGATCCACGGATATACCTCTGATTCTCTGCCAGAACGGATGGGGGAGTGCTGATGCCGTCGCCGCCAAGCTTGATACAAAGCGGATCTTCAATGCCCGAATTATCACAGGATTTTGTCGACCAAATAAAAATACAGTAGCTATTACCGTGCATGCAGATGATATTCGGATTGGGAATATCTTTCATCCAGAGGAGCATTCGCGTTTTGATGAGTTAGCAGATGCCATTTCGCGAGGAGGGATTAAAACATCAACGAGTGCAGAGCTCGTTGAGTTCCTCTGGTCTAAGATGCTGTATAATTGCGCACTCAATCCGCTAGGTGCTGTGCTTAAGGCGACGTATGGAGAATTAGCTAGATCATCTGATACACGCTGGATCATGAACCAGGTCATAGATGAGGTGTTTTTGGTTATGCAAGAATGCGGATTCAGGACGCATTTTACCTCAGCGGATGATTACAAGGCTGCATTTTACGATAAGATGGTGCCACTGACCGCGTCACATAGATCGTCGATGTTGCAGGATATAACCTCTGGAAAGCGAACTGAGATAGATTTTCTTTCGGGGCGAATAGTTACGCTTGGAGCCCAGAGAGGAATCCAAACTCCCGCCAACCTTTTTTTAACGAGATCAGTTAAGTTCCTGGAGTCTTTTGAGGACTCTAGCCCGGCTACTGGTGTAGCTGAGTAACAATGTCAAGGAATCAAGCCTCGCTAAAGATCTAAACCGGAGGCTACCGGGCCAATCTAGTCGGCAAAAAACGCACGTAGTAGATACACATCGGCCCTGCGAATCGGAGAACGCACTCGGGTGGTATAGAGACGTCCTAGGACACTTCTAGGGCCTCGCAATTCTCCCGCTATCTACTCGAAAAGACTGGCATTCCTGATAGGGATAAAAATGCGCGGCTAAATACCGTTAAACTCATTAAATACAGTAGGTTCCGCGCATTTTTGGCCCATTTTACAGAAGAGAATTGCGATGCCCTAGGACACTTCAAGGACGTTGGCTAACTTCGGAAAGGATGGTGTATATAGCTAAGATCAAATCGCTGAGTAGTGATGTGAAGGTCACAAATAGAACACTGCCGTTAGGGTGATATTTCATTTCCAGACACCATTTTCAGATCGCTACATTTCATATGACAACCGCTATGCCCGAATCACGCACAACTCCAGCATTTGGTGATATCCTCCTCGATAGAGGGCCTAGCGTAGTTGTTATTCTCGTAGAGGTGGGTGATCCCCGTAATATTGGCGCAGTCGCTCGTGCCATGAGCAATTTGGCAACGCTCGAGCTTAGGCTTGTAAATCCAGCAGAGTTTAATCTAACGCTCGCTCAGGGCGTCGCCTGTTGGGGGCGAGATCTAGTTGTGAATTGCAAACGGTATGCATCATTAGCTGATGCAGTAGCGGATTGTCACGAAGTGGTAGGCTTTGCATCAGATAGCGGGCGCCATCGCGTTCCACAACGCTTACTGGAAGATTGGGTGCAGCAACTTGATACTCATGAAGAGCGGCGCGTCGCGCTGGTTTTTGGCTCGGAGGAAAACGGACTTAAGCGCGAGCACTATCCGCTTTGTCAGTATCTAGTGCGTATTCCTTCCTCAGTTGAGAATCGCTCTTACAATCTAGCTCAAGCGGTGTTACTTGCGCTCTATGCAGTTCGGATGAGAGCTGGCGGACATGTAGGAGAGAGTCAACCTGATTGGCCAGCTAGTGGGCAGCTTGAGCCGTTTACTGCGTTGGTTCTTGAGGTAGCTGAGAGGGTCGGGTTTTTAAATGAGAATTCACCAACACACATCCGCGATCTTTTGGTAAACCTTACCCGCCGCGGCCGAGTAACCACTCGTGAACTAAAGATTCTGACCGGGTTGATGGGAATGATCAGTAGGCGTGTGTAGTCTAGGGAAGTCCAGCGAAATGTATCCGTAGCGAGAAGGTGGGGGTTAAGGCTTAAGTTATAGGTTCTTCGATTCGCTGCGCAGAGGTATGTCTACTACTACCCCTTTTGGCATTTAGATGAGCCCGTCCCCCGAGGCTTTGAGCTTTGATCCGATCGGAGGTCTTGCGGACCCAGAACTGAAGCGGGGCTAGAGACGGAAAAGTGCCTGATAGCTAACTATCAGCCTCCTCCTTAAAGCCATCCCGCGCTCACTTAACTCCCGCTGCGCCTCTATATACTGAGATCTGCCATCGGGCTCCTCTATTCGCAGTGGGGTAAGCCCGAACTCATGTAAGTCATACGGACTCGCTCGCATGTCTACCTCTCGCGCATCTGCAGCAAGCAGAAAGGCGTCAGCCATAAGATCGCTTGGGCACCACGGCGCTATCTTGTGCGCGAATTTATAGAGATCCATCGTTACGTGGATGCATCCAGGCTGGTCGTTTTCGGTAGTGGTCTCGCGACTTAGGCGTGTGCGGTTTAGTGGCGTCGCAGCAGGTGTAAAAAAGCGATATGCATCGTAGTGAGTACAACGAAGCTCAGATCCTTCAACGACGCGCGCTATTTCTTTGGGCGACAACCTAAGTGGGACTTGCGAGTGTCGTGGGTTCTTCTCGTGGTAGAGCATCGCCCATTCGTGCAGTCCATAGCAGTTAAATATGGCGGGCCTATGTGTCGTCTCAGTAAGGTATCGGAGCGCCCAGGCGAGATATTCCCGACGGTGTGCAGGAAACAAACGCGATGAAATGTAAGCACCCTCGCCAGTTATCAAAAAATCGTGTGGCCAATCGAGCTCGCAAGCTTCGATATCCTGCAATAGTACGTCCGCCCCCGGACTCCAGCGCATAAGGTAAGCTGGGCGAAAGGAGTAGTAGGTAAAGAGAAAGTCATATACCGGGTGTTTCTGCGCGATGCCTGCGCGCTCAACACGATCTGTTACCCAAGGTTTAACGCGAGCTCGGTGCGTTGTGCGTTGGTGCTGCCACTCACTACGCGAGAGAACCCGAGTGTAAGATGCGGGCTGTAGTGTTTGTTGGCTGTTCTCCATACTTGAGAATTCAGGAGGGCTCTCTATAAGGAACCTAATGCGAGAGAATTAAGAAGCTACTATCCCGCCGTCTCGGCTCAAACCCTGCTTGACGGATATGCTGCTCCAGTTCTTCTGGACTCATGCTCCACTTCTGAGCAGTTGGCGCACCAGCTTGGCTTACTACATTCTCTTCCATCATCGTGCTGCCGATATCATCGCAACCTGAGTGCAGCCCTATCTCAGCAACGTGGGCACCGCAGGTTGGCCAGCTTGATTGGTGGTGCGTGATATTATCTAGCACTATCCTGCTCCAAGCTACGTTTTTAAGATACTCAACTGCGCCAGCTCCGTACCTGGCGACGTGCCTACTACGCCCAAGTGATGTGTGCTCATTAAATTGGTGCGTCCAAGAGATAAATAGGTTAAATCCCTCATGGCCAGCTCTGCGACTCTCGTCCTGAAGATCGCGCAGTCTGATCAGATGTTCGATTCGGTGCTCTAGCGTTTCGCCAAAACCAATCACCATTGTTGCAGTGGTCACTAGATCGAGTGCATGCGCTTCACGCATAATCTCAAGCCAGCGACTGGCAGAGATCTTCTTAGGGCTAATCCGTTTGCGCACATCATCGTGGAGTATCTCAGCACCTCCGCCTGGAAGGCCGTACAACCCGCAGCTCTTTAAATCAGATAGCACTTGGTACGAGCTCTTGCCCGATATGAGTGTCATCTGATGAACCTCGGATGGAGAGAATGCGTTTAATTGTACAGGATAAGTGCTGCTTAACCATGAGATCATCTCTAGATAAAAATCGTAAGACAACTCATCGTTATGTCCCCCCTGCAAGAGGATTCGCGAGGCACCGAGTGCTAGTGCTTCTTCGACCTTCTGGCTTAACGCTTCGCGAGATAGTGTGTAAGCTTCAGGGTGTTTCGGATCGTGTCTATAGAATGCGCAGAACGAGCAATCGGAGTTGCAGACGTTTGTGTAGTTGATATTGCGGTCTACCAGATAGGTCACCACTGGCTCAGGGTTAAGCCTAAAACGAACCCTCTGCGCGAGTGTTGCGAGTTCACTAAACTCAAAGAGTCTCCATGCAGCTAGCCCCTCATCACAACTAAGCCGCACACCACTTATTACCTTACCTGTTATAGCATCTTTCGTATACATAGTCTGGTTTAACAGGGTTACCACATTTTCGAAAAAGTAACCACTAAACGCCGGGCAACTACTCACCGGATTTTAAGATCGTCGCTGTCATCTAGCCGTTAAACCTAAATTCGGCAGTTGCGGGTCTGAAAATGGCGCATCTACTCAAAAT
>JBBALZ010000093.1:0-12606 GCA_040402735.1 Bdellovibrionota bacterium | reverse complement strand
GCTTTTGAGCATCTGCACCATTTTCATCCTCCTTAACTGCCGAATTTAGGTTAAAGCTAGCGGTATCCGGCTTGGTTAAAGCACCCCTAAACCAAAGTAGACGCAAATGTCGCCTTAACCAGAACGGTAACCAACCACGGCCGAAGTACCCCTTACCTCCTCCAACACTCCCCTAAAAGATTATCTCCCCCCGCGAGAACAGTCGCGTAGCACCTGAAAGTAGCACTGTGCTCTCTTTTAGCTGACAGGTAATCTCGCCACCCCGTTCGGAGAGCTGCCTAGCAAAGAGATTACTCTTACCTAGCCGCTCGCTCCAGTAGGGTGTTAGAGCGCAGTGAGTCGCTCCAGTAACGGGGTCCTCATCTATTCCGATCTTTGGAAAGAAGGCGCGCGATACGAAATCGGATCGCCGGCCCGGAGCTGTAACTACGACCCCCAAACCATCAAGCTCACGAAGAAGGGGAAGATTCGGGCGAATAGCTGCCACCTCATCCTCCGAATCGAGCACAACAAACCAGTCGCGAGCATAAAAGACAGCGCCCTTGGTAATCCCAAGCGCTTCAAATAGCGCTTGAGGAGCATCAACAACCTCCGGATCTCGGCGCGGGAATTCAAGAGTAAAGCCTCCAGCGCTTCTTGAAACCATTAGAGGTCCACTCTGAGAATTGAATGTAATCTGTGAGTCTTTAGGTCTTAAAAAATTTAACGCGATCGAACCAGCTGCCAAAGTAGCGTGACCGCACAGATCGATCTCCGCTTTCGGAGTGAACCAGCGCAAGAGCGGCTGCTGCTCTTGAGCCACAAAGAAGGCCGTTTCAGAGAGGTTGTTCTCCCGCGCAATCTTCTGCAGGGTATCATCTGGTAACCACTCTTTTAGTACACATACCGCAGCTGGATTCCCGCGAAACAGTGTGTCTGTAAATGAATCAACTATGTAAAGATCTATCTCCATATACTCCTCCATATTTTGGTAGCTATAGAGAAAAGATACAGGAACAAACATAATCCAGATACAATTTGGCTAAAATATACTAAAAATGATACTATTATAGTAACCTATATAATATTTATGAAAACATTCGACCGATTAGACCGACAGATCCTTAAGATTCTTGATACAGATGGTGTGATCTCTATATCTGAGTTAGCTAGAAAGATGCAGCGGGGGCGCGATACAGTAGCCTATCGACTCCGTCGTTTGGAGGAGACAGGGACACTCGGGGGCGTAGAGCCGATTATTGACCCTGGAGCCCTGGGGCTGGGACTTTATAAAACATACTTAAGCTTCGCACGTTCACCAAAGAGTGTTGAGCGCATTCTCAAAGCGCTCCGTACTCATCCGGATGTGTATTGCGCAGCGCGCGCGTTCGGCCGCTGGGATCTTATGTTCAACATGGTCTCTAAAGATGCTCGTGAGTTCTCTGAGCTGCGAGACGACCTGTTGGCTCGATCGGCCACCGATATCCGCGAGATGGAGTCAGCCGTTTTTACCGAGATGGTTTACTTCAATCGCAAGTATCTCGGCGATAAGCCCAGGTCGTGGATAGCGCTTTCAAACACTAAAGAAGGTGCAAAAGACAGGGACTTTGATGATTCATTTAAAAAGGTGATGCGCAGGATCTGCTTAGACGCTCGAACGAGTGAAACAGCCATCGCGCAGAGCGAGAAGTTAACTCCTATTGTGGTGCGGACACGCCGCCAACAAGCCGAACAGAATGGAGTTGTGATCGGCTACCGAGCCCGTTTTGACCGCACTGCTTTTGAACTCTCATCTTACAAGCTGCACATTCAACTCCGCAGACAGACATCGGAGGTAGTACAGGGCCTAAGAAATTTTGCGCACCGTCACCCGTATGTCTCTCAGTTTATGCTGCATATCGGCCGCTGGCCGTGCGAAATGAATATTGAAGCTCACGACAATCGGCACGTAGCGCAGATAATCGATGAACTACGCGCGGAAAATGACGACGCGCTCGGCCTGATCGATATCTCTCTTTATGAACGGGATAGCTTCTCTTGGGGCTTCGGCATGTCTAAATTTCAGCCAGAAAAGTCAGATAAACAGGCAGGCGAGCGAGAGATTGGCAAGCCAACAGTGTCTTTGGCTAGTATGGTGTAAACCGAAATTCAGAAGTTAAGAAGGATGAAAATAGTGCAGATGCTCTAGAGCACAAAGGACTTTGATATTTGAGGAAGCTTTAACCCTGGTACCGTCAGGGTGAGCACCGCAAATTCAAAAGCCTAAAGTGATCTCGAGTCGATGCGCCATTTTTGAGACCCGCAACTGCTGAATTTAGCTTTATCGCCTCCGATCCATTAAATCCTGCACCTCTCGCTGAAAGTAACTCTTATTCCATGACAGCGCGCGCTCAACTGCTACATCAAAGGGCACCTGCTGCTCGCGAATAACCGAGTACACACTCATTAATCCAGCGATACCTTTACGCCGAACGATCGTCTGAAAACGCTCCCCAGCATTTGCATACCCAACCGGGTCAGGTGTAAACCCCGAAGTAACACCCGCTGAACTGGCAAGTGCAGCGTAGTATGCCCGTGCTTGTCCCTTGGGAAGGCTAGAGGCAAAATCAGCGCTATACTGCTCAAACCAAACTGCAAAACCCTCAGAGCGCTCACGATCGAGTGGCACCTGACGCTCTCCAAGCAAGATATACTCAATTACATGCCCCATCTCGTGTAGGAGCACTTGAGTAAGAACATTATCGGCTATCGCTCTACTTTCACAATTTGGCGATATATTATCCGAGACGATATAAATCCTGTTCGGCGGAATCATAAATCCAGGGTGCTGCCCAACGGTTAACGCCAAAGGAAACTGTGATATCGCGGTTGTCTTATCAATAAATGCCAGGGTCCATTCACGTCGAGAATACTTGGCGTCCGCTGTAAAGCGGCTAGACTTAAGCGCCCTATTAACGGCTCTTGCGGACTCCCCCACTGAGCGCGCAGGCGATGTCGCAAAGCAGCGCTCGATAGACCGCGACCAACGCACTCTCATCGGTCCTAGCTCTGTTGAGAACTGAGCAGTGCGGGCATCTCGGCCGACATCGAGATCTTCAGGAGCTGCCACCTCCTCGATACTCTTATCCTTACATACCAAGCGGCTGCGCGATGCCCTTGGCACTGTATTGGGATTACGTACCGGTACGAGTTCTCCGCGTTCATCAACATACACGCAGGATCCTTCGGCTCCACTAAGTGATACCGTCACAAGGTTTAGAGAGATAGCTGCCAAGGTTTGGCATGCAGCTACTCCCGTAACTATATTTCTCAAAAAGGATCTAACGACCAATCGCCACGACTCCCCTTCTCCCTCGCTTTTTGCCGACGATCGCTCTCTTCTGCCGACCAAGCAGCGAGAGCTCTAAAACCTCGCTAACGTGCTTAACAGGAATGAATTGGATCTGCTTACGCTGCTCCTCGGGAATCTCTTCCAGATCCTTTAAGTTTTCAAAGGGGATAATAACCTTGCGGATCCCATACTGTAGTGCCGCGAGCGCCTTTTCTCGCAGTCCTCCTACGGCTAAAACGTTACCGCGCAAAGTGATCTCTCCAGTCATCGCTATCTCCTTAGAGACCTTACGGCCAGATATAGCCGATACAAGCGCCGTTGCTATCGTAATACCTGCAGATGGGCCATCTTTCGGTGTTGCGCCTCCTGGGACGTGAATATGGATATCATGCTTTGAGTGAAACTCTGGATCGAGCCCCAAAATAGCCGCGTTGGCGCGGGCATAAAACAAAGCTGCTTGAGCTGACTCCTGCATAACATTGCCAAGCTGCCCAGTGAGCGCCAAAGAGCCACTCCCCTTAGCCAGCGAGACCTCTATCGGCATAACCTCACCACCGAGCGTTGTCCAAGCGAGTCCTCGAACAAGGCCGACTGCTTCACGCTGCTCGGTTACCTCAGGATCGTATTTAGTTGGCCCGAGTAATTTACTAATCTGAGCGACATCAATCTTTTTGAGTAGCTTCTTCTTCTCAGCATACTCGCGAGCCATCTTGCGACACACTGCACCTATCTCACGCTCTAGATTACGTACTCCTGCCTCTCGCGTATATCTATCAACGACTAACTCAATTGAATCCGGAGAGAATTGAATATTGTGCTTAACTAATCCGGACTCCTTTAATTGCCTCGGTATGATGTAGCGAGTGGCGATCTTCTGTTTCTCCTGCGATGTGTAGCCCGGTATACTTAATATCTCCAGACGATCAATTAACGGCTCTGGAATCGTATCCATCGTATTAGCCGTTGCCACAAAAAGCACATCAGATAGATCAAACGACACATTCAGGTAGTGGTCGGTAAAATCACGATTCTGATGTGGATCGAGCACTTCAAGAAGAGCAGACGCAGGATCGCCACGAAAATCAGCACCTATCTTATCCAATTCATCCAGAACAAAAACAGGATTCCTACTTCCAGCTTGCTTTAGCCCCTGAATAATTCTTCCCGGGAGTGCTCCTACATACGTCCTACGGTGGCCACGGATCTCAGCCTCATCGCGCATACCTCCAAGCGACATACGATTAAAGTTACGGCCAAGTGCGCGCGCTATTGATTGTCCTAGAGAGGTCTTTCCCACTCCCGGCGGCCCAACAAAACAAAGTATCGGCCCTTTTGAATCGGGATTAAGAGCGCGTACACTTAAGTACTCAAGGATGCGGTCCTTAACCTTATCAAGTCCAAAGTGATCCTCATCGAGGATCGATTTTGCTCGAGCGAGATCGAGTCGATCCTTAGTCTTTACGTTCCACGGTAGATCCGTAACCCATTCAAGGTATGTTCTCAGGAGAGCGAACTCACTTGACTCAGGGCTCATCTGCTCAAGCCGCTTGAGCTGCTTAAAAGCCTCATCATGCGCCTGTTTTGGTAGCTTGATCTCGGTCAATCTAACTCGCAAAGCTTGAAGATCATCGGAACCGCTATCCGACTCACCGAGCTCACGCTGAATCTGCTTAATCTGTTCTCGCAGATAATACTCGCGCTGCCCTTTACTCATCTCATCACGGGCCTTATCGCGAATCTTTTCGGCGAGAATAAACTTGTTTAAATCATCAGATATCGCTGAATCAGTTACTTTAATGCGCTTGATTGGATCCATCTCTTCAAGTGCCGCCTGCGCCTCCTGCAGATCAACCTTATAGTGCGCTAAGATCACATCGGCGAGTGTTCCTGGATCATGGATCTCCTCAGTCACAATGAGCATCTCTTCCGGAAGGTGTTCGTACTCCACCAGCACCTGTAGATTTTCACGAATCCGATTAATAATAGCCTGTGTATCGGCCGGAATCTTTCGCGCTTCGGGTTGCGAAATCGGCTCAATCTTTGCGCTCATATAGCGGTTGCGTGAATCGTATCTCTGTACCTGCGCGCGTACCAACCCCTGCAACAAAACTTTATATCGACCATCTTGAACCTGTAGCGTACGTACGATATGAGCAACCACGCCGATCTTGTAGAGGTCCTTAGCTGCCGGATCCTCAACATCTGTCTTCATTTGGGCTACAACCAGTGCCAGCCTGTCGCCATTCATAGCTGCTTCCATAGCTCGAATGCTCTCAGGACGACTTAAGTACAGCGACATCATAACCCCCGGAAAGGGCACCATATCCTTCGCTGCGAGCACGGGCATAACAGATGGAATCGGAATCTCTTCTGGCTCGATAACTGCCTGGTACGAATCACTAGACGCTCTATCTTTAGTCTTTCGCTGAATCTTTTTCTGAGCCTTTTTCTTGGCCATGCGCGTTTACCTCTATGCACGTTGGGGCAGTATGCTGCCCTTAACTTAATCGACTATAGCTCCTAGGTGGCTTGAGCCAAAAGGGGGGAAATGGCGCTTATCCCGACCAATGCTAGTATCCGCTATCCACCTTCTCGGTCGCTCCCAGCATCGGCGAATTAGAGGGGGTCAAACGACCGGAAAGTGCAGGCGCACCGTAAGTCGGCCGCGACGGATTACTCGGTGGCATCTTCTCCTGGAATGAATCACGTAGAACCTCAACCACATAAAATCTTCTCGACACCTCTCCGGTAGATGACACGGAGATAGCTCCGGTAACGCCATTATAGCTCGGCAACTGAATAAAGGCCGACTCTAAATTAGAAGCGCTGCGTGTCGAGGTACGCAGCGCATTCATAATTAAAGTCCCAGCATCAAAACCTTGCGCCGCGAGAAAATTAGGGGCAGCGTTGTATTTAGCCCGATAGGACTCGTTAAATTTGCGCACCTCTTCACGGGTGCTCTGCGCAAAGAATGGAGTGACAAAAAGCGCTCGCTCAAAGAGCGCCTGTGAACGAGCTATCTTTTGAGCGTTATCCCACATCGCCGAGCCGAGCGGTCTAATCCGCTTATTCAAACCGGGAGAGAAATTACGTAAGATCTTCTCACTTACATCTAGATTATCAGCGATAAGAACCGCTTCTGCCGATGAGCCCTCTAGTTGCCGAACCAGATCGATTAACGTGGCATCATCACTTGCGGTATACGCTAGCTCTAATTCTAATGAAAGCCCTACACCAGCAACCCTGCGCTTAAAGGCTTCAAGTAATTCAGTGCCGTTTGCACTCTGCGGGTAAACCACAGCAAAACGCGTGATTCCGTAATCGCCCACAGCGGAGTTCACCAGTGCATCCATTTGAGTTGAGCTAGTTGCTCCGAGACGGAAGATGCCGCTGCCCGTCTGAAATGACTCGCTCTTGGAGAATGAAACCAGTGGAACTCCAACTTCCCGCGCAGCCTGCGCCGCGGAAACCGCGGGCTCTGTCAACAACGGTCCCGCAACAACCGAAGCCTTGGATCCTGCCACAAGCTCTCTTACAGCCGCTGCCGATGATGCGGGGTCAGATCCTACATCACGCACCTCAAGTCGCACTCGATCTGCACCTTGATTGTTGGCCTCAACAGCCAATTCAAATCCCTGCTTGGTATCGCGCCCAAGCCCTGCAAATCGGTCAGAGAGGCTCACTATTAGCCCCACTACAGGTTGACCGGCAATTCCTGGCGAAACATCTGGCGCAGCCGGATCAAACCAGCTCCAAAACGGTCTGTCCGAACGATATTCATCGGGATTATACGATACGGCAGAGCGTCTCAGCCTCTCACGGCCCACACGCTCATTCACGAACGTATCACCCTGCCACTTAACACCTACTCGCTCAAAATCAACGTCTGACAAAGTTCGCAAAAGATACGTTACGCCACTCTCCGCAACACGAATTGCCGGCCCGCCCGGTCGCCCCTGAGTTGATACCTTTGAAAACCATGCCAGAGACTGATCGATATCTCCGTGACGGCCATAGGCAAAGCCTAGTAACAGAGCAAATGGGACACTGACATCACCCTCGGCCGCTCCCCGCCGCTTAAAGAAGCCCCCTGTTGTAGATAGCGCATCTCGCGCCTTGTCGAGAGCCAGATATTGACTCGCTATCCTAAGTGTCGTCGCCTCACCCTCGGCTGGAGTTAGCGTCTCTGTACTGGCACTTAAGTAGGCATCCAGAGCTGATTGACGCTTACCGCGCTCTTGTAGCTCATCACCGAGGATTACCTGACGATTAGTAATCGGTTGGCCTTGAAGATCTTGAAAAGACTGCCACAACTCCCAGGGCATACGCTTAGCTAGTTCAGGCTTTACCTCTTCGTGATAGCGATAATCCGGGGCTGGGATCGGTTTAGGCTTGGTTGGTTTTGGGAGCGAGCCGCACGCAGCAAGCAAGCTCACCAGTATAACGATACCAGCACTTGATCTACATGAGCGTAGAACCTGCCTGGGCGATTTGCAGAGGCTCAGAACAAATGAGGCGGGAGTTGTCATTTTAACCGAAGAAACTGGTAGCCAAAAATGCAGGGTAGCACGTAAGGGCTTATCCCTCACGCGCACTACGAGAACATGTCCTTCATCTTATCAAAGAAACCCTTTTCGTCGTCAACTACCGATCCCTGTAAGTTTGCAAGCTTTTCAAGGAGCTCCCGCTCCTCATCGGATATCTTCTTAGGCACATGCACATTGACCCGCACATGTTGATCTCCACGACGCTGTGGATTGCTGCCCAACACCGGAATACCTTTACCCTTCAAACGGAAAACCTTACCTGAGGGTGTTCCGGCTGGAATTTTCAGCTTTACCTTGCCGTCAA
Source organism: Bdellovibrionota bacterium (assembly GCA_040402735.1). Classification (GTDB taxonomy): domain Bacteria; phylum Bdellovibrionota_C; class UBA2361; order UBA2361; family OMII01; genus OMII01. The sequence continues at coordinate 4,445 of JBBALZ010000093.1, read as the reverse complement.
GTGAGGGAACCTCCACTTCTCCTCCCAAAACGGCCATCGAATAGCCGACAGGAAAATCACATACAATTTCGGTCTCTTGACGCTGAAATATAGGATGGTCTGCAACAACTATCTGGACATAAAGATCCCCGTTCGGTCCACCTCCAGCCCCAGGCTCTCCCTCCCCGCGCATCTTAAGCCGCTGACCACTATCGACTCCAGCGGGGATCTTTACCTTCAGCTTAGACTCACGGCTCTTTAATCCACTACCCGAACAGGCGCGACACGGATTCTTAACCACCTCTCCCGCTCCATTACAAGCGTGACACGTGCGCGCTAAGGTGAAAAACCCCTGCTGCATGCGAATCTGGCCGGCTCCATCACACTGCGGACATCGATCGCGCCCGGAGCCCTTTGCAGCGCCACTCCCAGAGCACTCTTCACACTTGGTGCGCCGCGCCAAGGTAACCTCCTTTTCGCAGCCAAAGGCAGCCTCTTCAAAGGTAACATCGAGGTCGTATCGCAGGTCGTTACCAGCACGTCCACGCGAGCCGCGGCGCGGATCGCCACCCATTCCGCCACCAAAAAACGAGCCGAAGATATCGCCAAAGATATCCTCAAATCCAGAAAAATCGCCGCCCTGAAACCCTCCCGCTCCTGCTCCTTGCGAGAATGCAGCGTGTCCAAAACGGTCGTAGCGCGAGCGACTATCTTGGTCGCTCAAGACAGAGTACGCCTCAGTCGCCTCCTTAAACTTCTCTTCTGCCTCTTTATTTCCAGGATTCTTATCTGGATGAAACTGCACGGCCTTTTTGCGATAGGCCTTCTTAATTTCATCGACCGAGGCACCTTTGGAGACCTCTAGGACCTCGTAATAATCGCGCTTTGACACAACATCTCCTTGCGGGATCGAGCCCCTTGTTGAGCCTCCCGAGTAATCTGTGGCTGACCTAATTCGGCGCAGGTCACTGATTACTTTTTACTTACCCTAACAGCAAAACGGGTCACAGGTGGACGATTCCACCTGGTACCCGGATAACTGTGCAACACCGGCCTAACCTACTTAGCGTCGCGCACCTCCTCATAATCGGCATCGACAACATCGTCGTCTTTACCGCTGGCCTCTTGTCCAGCACCGTCTCCTGCTTGAGCACCCTGAGCTCCAGCCTCTGCTGCGGCTTTCTTATAAGCCTCCTCAGCAAGCTTGTGGCTGACCTTCTCAAGGGCATCAGTAGCAGTTTTCATCTGCTCTGCATCGCCGCCTTCAAGAGCCTTCTTTGCGTCTTCAAGAGCTGTATTGACCGCGCCCTTAAGCTCCGGTGCTGCCTTCTCTCCAAGCTCAGATAGGGTCTTCTCAGTTGAGTAAACCATAGTATCAAGCTTGTTGCGAATCTCAACGTTTTCTCGACGCTTACGGTCCTCATCTGCATGAGTCTTAGCGTCGTTCACCATGCGCTCGATCTCCTCCTTTGAAAGCCCAGAGCTTGCAGTAATCTTAATCGACTGCTCTTTGCCAGTTCCGAGATCTTTGGCACCTACTGACACGATACCATTGGCGTCGATGTCAAAGGTAACTTCGATCTGTGGAACTCCACGAGGCGCTGCCGGAATCCCCACCAACTCAAAACGCCCCAGGGTCTTGTTATCACCAGCCATCTCACGCTCTCCTTGAAGCACGTGGATTGAAACAGCTGGTTGATTATCTGCCGCTGTGGAAAACACCTGCGACTTGCGGGTAGGAATAGTTGTGTTCTTCTCGATTAGCTTGGTAAACACCCCTCCATAAGTCTCGATACCGAGGCTAAGTGGGGTAACATCGAGCAACAAAACATCCTTCACGTCTCCCTGGAGCACACCACCCTGAACTGCAGCGCCGATCGCCACAGCCTCATCTGGATTAACGCTCTTGGAAGCCTCCTTTCCAAAGATCTCCTTCACACGCGCTTGCACCGCTGGCATGCGGGTCATACCACCGACCAAGATTACCTCACCTATGTCACTAGCCGAGAGGCCAGCATCTCGCAAAGCCACACGACAAGGCTCCTCTAATCTCTTAAGGAGATTGGCACAGAGGTTCTCAAACTTAGCGCGCGAGATCTTTAGATTCATGTGCTTTGGACCCGAAGCATCGGCCGTGATAAACGGAAGATTTATATCGGTCTCCATAGCCGAAGAGAGTTCGTGCTTGGCCTTCTCTGCCGCCTCTTTTAAGCGTTGCAACGCCATCGTATCTTTACGTAGGTCGATCCCTTGCTCCTTCTTAAACTCATCAGCCAAGTAATCTACCAGGATTAGATCGAAATCTTCTCCACCGAGGAATGTATCGCCGTTTGTTGCCTTAACCTCGAAAACACCGTCGCCGAGCTCAAGGATCGATACATCAAATGTTCCACCACCCAAGTCGAATACAGCGATCGTCTTCTCATGTTTTTTATCTAGACCGTAAGCTAAAGCCGCTGCGGTTGGCTCATTGATAATACGAAGCACATTCAATCCAGCGATCTGCCCTGCGTCTTTTGTTGCCTGGCGCTGTGCATCATCAAAGTATGCTGGAACAGTGATCACCGCATCAGTTACCTTCTCTCCGAGGTAGTCCTCTGCTGTCTGCTTCATCTTTGTAAGAACCATCGCAGAGATCTCCTGCGGGCTCTTTGAGTCGCCTTTGAGCTTAACCCAGGCATCGTTGTTCGATGATGCTACGATCTCATACGGCAACACCTTGCGTGCCTTCTCAACCTCAGGCGCATCCGACTTACGGCCGATTAGTCGCTTTACGGCGAAGATCGTATTCTTTGGATTAGTAACAGCCTGACGCTTTGCGATCTGCCCTACGAGCCTCTCACCTGCGTCGTTGGCACCAACCACTGAGGGGGTCGTTCTGCTACCTTCGCTGTTGGCTATAACTACTGGGCTACCACCCTCCATAATCGCAACACACGAATTAGTTGTACCGAGATCTATTCCAATTACCTTTCCCATAATTACTCCTCTCTAAAAATCTCTATATTGTAAAAACTAGACCACTGCTGAATCGCCCTCAGTCGCCACCACGACTTCACCGACTCGAATTAACTTATCCTTGTAAAAATAAGGCTTCTTTAGCTCACCAACTATCGTCCCTGGCTTCGCTGAGTTACCCGGCACACGACTTATGGCTGAGTGTTTGTGTGGGTCAAACTCCTTGCCCATACTCTCCTCACCACGAATATCCCAGCGACCTAACCGCTCTATGAACATCTTGTGCACCATCTCAAGCCCCTGCTTGAGCTTGTCATACTCAGCGGAGCTATGCGTTAAGGCCAATTCCAGGTTATCCAGCACCTCTAAAAGATCTACTACTACCCGTTCACCCTGATACTTCAAAAGCTCCGACTGCTCCTTTAAAGCGCGCTTTTTGAAGTTCTCAAAGTCGGCCATAAGCCTCAGGTAGCGGTCCCTCATCTCAGCCAGCTCTTGCTTGTAACGCTCTCCTGCTGCCTCCGCTCCCGCGGACTCGTTAAACTGATCACCTTTGGTCAAATCAACCTCTTGATTACACTCAGTTTCCTGTTCCTGCTCGGTATCCGTACCGCTTTCCTCAGCCACCATGTTATTTAACCCAACCGTTATCCGTATATTACCGACTCTTCTATGCTATAAACACGTTAGCGGGATTTTTCAATGAGTACCATTAAGGATATTTCGAATAACGACACAGATACCCTGCAAAGTGGTCAGGAGGTATCAGTCGCTGCCATCGTCCTTAGGGCTAGGCCCTACCGCGATAGCGATCTGATGGCCCAGGTACTCACACCAACACTTGGCAAGATATCAGTTATTGCTCGTCACGCCCGGGGTAGTAAAAAGCGCTTTCCTAGCTCGTTGGACCTCTTTGATCGCGGAACGGCGCGCATCTCTCGGGAACGCAGGGGTGGTCTCAGTATTAAGGAGTTTTCGCCATCACACTCACTGATTAAGCTGCGCGGAGACCTTGACAAACTAACCCTGGCATCACTGCTCTGTGAGTGCTTTGACCTGGTGATTCAAGAGGACTCTGGATCTAGTCACGCGCCCCTCTTTGAAGTTTTAGATCTAGCGCTCAATGCGATCGAAGAGGCCGCTGAACTGCGTATCTCTCTGAGGGCCACAGTAGTTGCGCTGCAATCGCTTGTTTCGCACGAGGGGCTCGCTGACCTTAGTGTCCATACCCCCGGTAGTCGGATGCTAAACGGGGCACTTGATGCTATTGAGCATTTTACCGAGCGTCGCTTGCTAACACGCTCGTCAGTTGCCGGGTTGATTGGTCGACTGTGATCATCTCTAGGGAAGGCCCGCAAAACCGGCCTCTTCAATCTCGTTAGGTTCATGTTTCGGAGCTTTTTTGTTTCAAGTGATTGGCGGGTTTAACGAAGCTTGGCCGCGCTTTTTATCCCTTTTAACCTAAATTCGGCAGTTAAGGAGGATGAAAATGGTGCAGATACTCGAAA
>JBBALZ010000092.1:10727-12824 GCA_040402735.1 Bdellovibrionota bacterium | reverse complement strand
TGCCAGGGTTGCGCCTCCGAAAAATTCAAAATCCTTCGTGCTTTTGAGCACCTGCGCCATTTTCATTCTCCTTAACTGCCGAATTTAGGATAATCCTTCGGCAGTGATATTCCTCGATAATACTTTTTAGAGGTACGCTTATATGTGCGGTATTGTTGGATATGTAGGTACTCAGGATGCGTTGCCTGTTTTGCTTGGGGGGCTCGAGGCCTTAGAGTATCGTGGGTACGATTCATCGGGAGTGGCGCTATACCGCAACGGAGCTATCGAGATTACTCGCGCAACTGGAAAGTTGGCAGAGTTAAAGAAAATCTTTCGTAACCGTGCTTCAAGTGGAGAGGCGCTTAGCACTTTGGGAATCGGGCACACTCGTTGGGCCACTCACGGCAGACCTACTGAAAACAATGCCCACCCACACACTGCTGGACGTGTAAGTTTGATTCACAACGGTATAATTGAGAATTACCTCGAATTGCGTCAGGAGCTTCAGAGTCAGGGGTGTGAGTTTAAATCCGAGACCGATACAGAGGTTGCAGCACATCTTCTTAATAGCCTGCTCCAAAAGGGTATAGAGCCGCTTGAAGCGATGAGGCGGATGTGCTCGGCTGTGCGTGGGAGCTATGCCTTTTTAGCGATCGATGCCGAGACCCCAGACCGAATATTTGTCGCCAAAAACTCAACCCCAATAATTCTGGGCCGGGGAGAGGGCGAGAACTTTGTGGCCAGTGATATCCCAGCGCTATTGCCACATACGCGAGATATTATCGTTCTCGAAGATGGTGACTTAGCGGAGGTCAGTAGCGACTCAATTTATATTGAAAACGCAGGTAAGCCCGTAAAGCGTCGCCAGGAGCGTGTTTCGTGGGATCCAATTACTGCTCAGAAGGGTGGATTTAAGCACTTCATGCTTAAAGAGATATTTGATCAACCTCAGGCGGTGGCAGATACGTTGCGAGGCCGCTTTTCTGCGGAAACTGGATCTGTGGCACTTCCAGAGTTGAGCGCCCTTGATCAGGTGGCACCGCGCTTAAAGCGTGTAGTGCTCGTAGCTTGTGGAACCGCGTGGCATGCCTGTCTAGAGGGCAAGTTCTTTATTGAGAAGTTTGCAAAAATTCCGTGTGACGTCGATTACGCATCGGAGTTTAGGTACCGTTCGCACCTCCTTGATTCGGATACTCTAGTCTTGGCCGTATCGCAATCTGGAGAGACGCTCGATACCCTTGGTGCCATAGAATGCGCTCGTGGAATCGCTCCAACGTTGGTAGTAAGTAACGTCGTTGGAGCATCAATGAGTCGCCGTGCTGATATGGTGCTCTATACTCATGCGGGCCCTGAGATCAGTGTGGCGTCTACTAAGGCATTTACCACGCAGCTTATCGCGCTTGAGTTGCTTGCGTTGTATTTAGCAGAGCGCCGAGAGGTGATGACTGCTGAGGAACGGCGAATTGTGTTGCAGTCCCTGGTGCACACCTCTGGTGCGATTACTCAGGCTCTTAAGGTGGATAATGACGTGGTCGCGGCTGCTCGTAAGGTTGCGGGCGCACGAGATTTCCTATTTCTTGGTCGAGGGACTTGTTATCCTATAGCGCTTGAAGGGGCTTTAAAGCTCAAGGAGATCTCGTACATTCACGCCGAAGGATACCCAGCAGGTGAGATGAAGCACGGCCCGATAGCCCTTATTGACGAGAAGATGCCGGTGGTAGTTATCCTCCAGCGTGATTCAATACTGTTCGACAAGACCCTCTCTAATTTGAAAGAGGTCGAGGCCCGCGGAGCCCGGGTAGTGGTTGTTACCGATGCCGCCGAAGAGCGCCTCGCTGGAGCCCCAGCTGAGTCGATCATTAAGGTGCCATTTGTTTCCAATGAGCTAAGCCCGCTTTTACTCAATATCCCACTGCAACTACTGGCCTATCATGTAGCGGTTATGAATGGCACAGATGTGGATCTGCCACGGAACTTGGCCAAGAGCGTTACGGTCGAGTAGCGCCAAATAGCCAGGGTGTCGCAATTCCCACCGCTATCTACCGGAAGGAGTTGGCGCTCCTGACGAGGATAAAAATGCGCGGCCAGAAGTAGTTAAACTCATTAAAAACAGTA
>JBBALZ010000092.1:0-10627 GCA_040402735.1 Bdellovibrionota bacterium | reverse complement strand
GTTCCGCGCATTTTTGGCCTAATTTAAGAGGAGAGAATGGCGAAGGCCCTGACGAGGATAAAAATGCGCGGCCAGAAGTAGTTAAACTCATTAAAAACAGTACGTTCCGCGCATTTACAGTATGTTCCGCGCATTTTTGGCCTAATTTAAGAGGAGAGAATGGCGAAGGCCCTGACGACTAGCTAAAATTCAATAGATTTATTCCTCTAAACTGCCCCGCTAGGCCTTTAGCCGCAAATAATTTGCGTCCATTTGCTATTTAGGTCGTTGACGGAAACCAACATAATCTGTAGTTTGGTGGTATGAAGTGGGTCATAGTGGTATAATGGCCCATTTTCTCTCGGTTGTTCTCTGGTTGTTTGTTCGGTTGTTATTCCCCTAAACGGCGGCGGGTCAGTGGATGATGGAAAAGCAGGAGGGGCAGAAAGCTGAAGTTGTATCTGAGCGTTCTGCGCCTCCTGCTCGTTCACCATCCCGCCCGCCGTTCGTTTCTTTTCGGGGCAATTGTGTTCATTCAATTGATGATAAGGGGCGAATCAGCCTTCCCAGTGAGTTCCGCAAGATTCTGGGTGACCAAGAGAAGCGTGGCGTAGTTCTTACTAATTACATCTCAGAGGGTTCTCGGTGCATCGAGGGTTTTAGCCTCGGTGAGTGGGAGGATTTTGAATCGCGCTTGCGTGAAAAGAGTCGCTTTAGCAGCAAGCTACAAAGGCTAGAGAACTTCTACTTAAGCCGCGCTTCGGAGTGCCCAATTGATAACAACGGGCGCATCCTAGTTCCGACCTATCTGAGAGCTTACGCTGGTTTTGACAAAGAGGTCGTATTCACCGCTTCGATACACGGATTTCGAATGTGGGATAAGCGGGTCTGGGATTCAATCTTTGCGGCCTCTGAGCAGGCGCTCTTAGAGAATCCGGATCTCTTTGCTGATGTGGATTTATGAGTAGTAGTTACGGCGGAGCAGTGCATGTCCCGGTGCTGCTACGTGAAGTAGTAGAGCAGCTTCAAGCGGAGAAGGGCGGTATGTTCCTCGATTGTACTTTCGGTGGTGGTGGGCATACGCGGGCGCTTCTAGAGGCCAGCCCCGATAGCTGGGTGGTTGCCCTTGATCGCGACAGGCGGGCTATTGAGCGTGGGTTAACTTGGGCACAGGGCTACAACGAGCGGCTGACCCTGATTCATGCCACATTCTCTAAGGCGCGGGAGGTTGTTGGGCGCATACGCTTTGATGGCATATTGGCTGACCTAGGTATGTCTACCGATCAATTGCGAGAGGGTAGGGGTTTTTCGTTTGCAGATGAAGGGGCTCTCGACATGCGCATGGATGAGCAGGCACCTCTTACAGCTCAGGATTTTATCAATACTGCCTCGGAGCGTGAGATATATCGCGCGCTCGCCGAGGGCGGAGTGGGTCAATCGGCATACCAGCTCGCCCGCGTTTTGATCAACGAGCGTCCATTTGAGAGCGCAAAGCAGCTGGCCGATCTCGTTCGCGCATCGTTTTTAGGTAAGAAGGGACCATCAAAGGTTCATCCGGCAACTGTAGTGTTTCAGGCTCTGCGCATGAAGATAAATCATGAGCGCGAAGAGATCGAGGAACTTATGAGCGTAGCGCCCGATCTGGTGAAAGGAGCGGGGGCTCGGTTGGCGGTGATCACATTTCATTCGATTGAGGACACGTTGGTAGCGCGTGAGATGCGCCGCTGGGAATCAGCAGGGAGCTATCCCGCTTCGTGGCGCGGGCCGCGCACGGATAAGCAGCTTGGGCGTTGCGTTTCGCGTAAACCAACCTGTCCTGATGAAGATGAAGTGCGACTCAATCCTGCATCTCGTAGTGCGAGGTTGCGAGTTTTTGAGTTTGTGTAGCGCGGAATATTTTTTGAAGTAAAAATTTTGGATCGATGTCACTTTTGGTAGCGACAGAAGATGTTTAACGAAGTACATTGGGATTGTTGAGGGTTTTTATGGCAGTGTGTTTGCAGTATCAGTCGGTTTACGTTAAGCGCGAAGCAGCAGTTGTTTCGCTGAGAGCTCAGCTTGTCGCAGCGATTCTCTTGCTCGTTGTTCTCGGGGCTAAGGTTTGGATAAAGCTTGAGGCCACGGATGTGGGTTACCAGCTAGCACGAGAGCGATCACGGACAATCGAACTGGATATGGAGCGGCGCGAGCTCGAGTTGCAGCGGTCTGTGCTACTCAGGCCGGATTCGCTCAGTATATCGGCTCGCAAGATGGCACAGCTTGAAGATCACACTTCGGATAGAAGTGTGCGTCTTTCGTACTGAAGATCGTTTCTTTAACACATGGTAGCGCAAACGCATGGTAGCGCAGTTTAAACTTCCCTTTGATTCATCGACCCTAGAGGCTCAGCGGTTGTCAGAGCCTGATGTTATTTCGAGGTCGCAGCGCAAAGAGTCGCTCGTCGGCATCGATTTTGCCTTGCTCAGACGCCAGCCGACGTCGGTTGCTTCACTGGCAGTCAAGCGGCCGATGCGCTTAAGAATTATCGGGATTTTCGCGCTTATCTGGACTGGGATTCTTGTTGCGCGCATGTACAGCTTGCAGGTATCGGACCGCGATCGATGGCAGGAATGGGCATTTAAGCAACACGTAGCCGATGTTGAGATAGCTTCGGAGCGTGGGCCGATTATCGATCGAAACGGCAAATTGGTCGCCGTCTCGGTGCCAGCAGAGTCAGTGTATATTCGTCCACGACAGGTCAAGGATCGACATTTAGTTCTCAAGGAGCTATCAAAGCAGCTTAAAATTAAACCAACGCTCATAGCAGAGAAGTTAGACAGTAAGCAGCCATTTGTTTGGATTAAGAGACAGATACCGCGGCATGAGGCACGCAAGGTGACTGAACTAAATCTCTCCGGCGTGGGAAGTGTTTTAGAATCTCGCAGGTTCTATCCGTATAACAACGCAGCGAGTGCTTTAATTGGTAAAGTAGGGCTTGATGGAACCGGCCTCTCTGGTGTTGAGAGCGTATACGAGAAACGCCTGCGTGAGGAGCACTTGAAAACGCGCGCGGGGCGCGATGCTTTCGGTAAGATAATTCACACAGGCGCAGGAGACGAGAGGGAGCCGTTTGCGCCTCCCAGAGGACATGAGCTTAAACTCACTATAGATGCTGACTTGCAGATAATTATGGATGAGGAGCTTGAGATCGGTCGCCACGAGGCCAATGCCAAGCAGGCAATGGCGGTGATGGTTGATTCTGATACGGGAGAGATTATAGCGCTTAGCCAATCTCCCAGTTTTAACTTTAACAACCCCTCAAGCACATCGAAGAACGAGCTGCGTAATCTCCTTGTCGAAGCGGTGTTTGAGCCCGGCTCGGTTATGAAGCCGATGGTGGCAGCGGCAGCGGTAGATGCTGGAGTGGTCAGGGCGAATGAGCTTATAAATTGCGAAAACGGACGTTTCCCCTTCTCAAAGCACACGATCAAGGATGTGCATCCATCGGGGATTATACCGTTTCATGATGTGGTGGTGCGCTCCTCAAATATCGGCATGACCAAGGTCGGTATCCGCATGGGCAGTGAGCGGTTGTATTCGTATCTGCGCCGTTTCGGTTTTGGCCAATCCAGTGACCTGGGGCTACCAGGAGAATCCGCGGGTATTTTAAGACCTGAGCCAGCTTGGAGTAAGGTCGATGTTGCTACACATTCCTTCGGTCAAGGGGTCGCGGTAACTCCTTTACAGGTGGTAAGAGCGGTAGCTGCGATCTCCAACGGTGGAATACTTCCCGAGCTCTCTGTAGTAATAGATGAAGGGGGAATACCGGAAGGTAGACGCATTATCTCGGATAAAGCTGCCGATGCAGCACGTGAAATGATGTACGGCGTAGTTGAGGATAAGCACGGCACAGGAGCAAAGGCGGCGATCCCTGGGATTAGGGTTGGTGGAAAGACCGGCACAGCTCAGAAGGCTTCACCGAACGGTCGAGGGTATCAGGCTGGGTCTTACGTTGCTTCATTTGTTGGATTTGCTGATGGAGGACCGTTAGGTGTCGGAAGGAATCTGACGACGATGGTTATTATCGATGAGCCCAAGGCAAAGAGCATCTACGGTGGTACTCTTGCGGCGCCTGTATTCCAAAGGGTAATGGATCGGAGTTTTAGGTTCCTTTCAACCAAGAGTGAGTTAGGAGTAGGGCGTAATCGTGCGCCGATGGTTATACCGAACGCTCCGATAGAGATCCGCGATGAGGAGCTGTTTACGGCTTCGTATAAAGTTCCATAATAGCACTAGATACTTGAGGGTGTATAACCAGGGATCTTATGGCGGACTATTCTGATTACCTCGCTAGAATATCCTCACCAGATACATTTCGTAGAAAGTGTGCTTGGCTCAAGCATAATTTCGGAGAGTTGTTTGCTGCTGGACAGCGGGTGTTGGAGATCGGACCAGGTTTAGGCGAGTTTCTACACTTTATAGCTGAGAATGGGGTTCAAGGAGTTGATGTCATCGATCGTGACCGTGGAGTTATAGAGCGAGTCAAGGCTCAGTTCCCAGTACGAAACGCTTGGGTCTGCTCTGCTGAATCTGTTAGTGAACTTAATGGCGAGCTTGCTCAATATGACAGGATATTTCTCCTGCAAGTTATGGAGCACATTGAGCCAGCCTACCTGCAGGGATTCTTACGGACTCTGTATGCACACCTAGCACCTGGCGGACTGATAATTATCACCGTTCCAAACGGAGCAAATCCTTTAAGTATCGTCGAGCGCTACTCAGATATTACCCATCACAACTTGTTTAGTGAAAACTCGCTCCGCGAGCTTGTCGAGTTGAGTGACCTTCCCGGGGCAACGTGTCGCGTTCAAGGATACCGCATTCCTCCGGTATCAGTGGTTGATCTGGTACGGATTGTTCTGCAGAAGGGGTTGCATTTATTCTTAAAGGGGTTATTGGTGATTAACGGAGGGGTGTTTTTCTCTATTTACGATCCGAATATTACGTTAATCATCGAGAAGCCTACAGGTTGAGCTTTGCAGGATATCTCTGCTGGTGGAAGTCCGGCATGATTATGAGGATGCATACCCATGCCGATAGCCGCCGTACTCTTCCTGACTTTAGTAAATCTACTTAACTACTTTGATCGTTATATCGTTCAGTCTGTTGAACCGAGCATCACCAAGGAGTTTGCTCTAAGCAACACGCAGGCTGGCTACGTCGTATCGGCGTTCGTGCTGGGGTACTTTATCTTCTCGCCGATCTTTGGATATCTAGGAGACCGTTTTGATCGTCGCAAAGTAATGGCGCTTGGGCTCTTGGCGTGGAGCGCTGCAACTGCGATGACCTCGTGGGCTGGCTCGGTCGCTAGCTTTGTTTTGGCTCGGATACTGGTCGGTGTAGGAGAGGCTTGTTATGGAGCGATAGTGCCGGTGTACCTCAAGGGGCGGATCCCCGATACGCTAGCTCTCAATCAGGCGCTCTCATTTTTCTATGTGGCGATACCGGTTGGATCGGCGCTGGGATATGTGGCAGGTGGTCAGATAGCGGCAGTGTACGGATGGCGCACGCTCTTTCTCCTGGCTGCTCTACCGGGAGTGGCGCTTGCGCTTGGCTTTCTCCTGCTACGGGGTGAGGGCTTGGCAGCTACAGGTTCGGCAGAGGGGCGGGCGGGGATGCTCCAAGGGCTAAGCCTAATAGCTCAGCGGCCGTTTTTGGTGCTGGTTATCTTAGGATACGTCCTGAATACCTTCACGTTAAATGGAGTCGCGGCGTTTGTAGTGCGTCACGGCACTAATTTGGGACTCTCTGAAGCTTCATCTGCAACTTCGTTTGGGGTAATCCTGGTAGTTACAGGGCTCGTTGGAACGCTTGGTGGCGGGTTCCTTTCTTCACGGATTGCAGCTCGATCAGCAGACTCAATCGTCAGCCTGATTCGCTTCGTGGCGTGGACGACCATTCTCGCGGTGCCTTTTTTGGGTCTCTGCTTCATGTTCGGCTCGGTTTACCTATTTGTAGTTGGGTGTTTTCTGGCCGAGCTACTGATATTTGCTGGAGTGGCTCCGCTCAATTCAGTGATAGTTGCGCGTGCCCCGACGGGGTTCGAGGCCTTTACCCAAGGCATTACTATCTTTGCAATACAATTATTCGGCGGATTTCTTGGGCCAGTAGTGATCGGTGCACTAGCCGATCAACTGGGAAGCCTAGCTTGGGCTCTTCAAGGCACCACTGCTGCACTGCTAGCTTCTGGCCTGGTTTGGTTGCTGGCTAGCAGGAAAGACGCCTGGCCGCGCATTTTTATCCCTATCAGGAATGCCAATTCTTCCAGTAAATAGCGGGAGAATTGCGAAGCGATACGGCTAGCGCCAGGGCATCGCAATTCTCTTCTCTAAAATAGGGCCAAAAATGCGCGGAACCTAGTGTATTTAATGAGTTTAACGGTGTTTAGCCGCGCATTTTTATCCCTATCAGGAATGCCAGTCCTTTCCAGTAGATAGCGGGAGAATTGCGAAGCCCTAGGCTAGCGCACGTAAGAGCTCTAAAAGATCATAAGATATTTATGAGCCGTGATCTGCATCGGCTCACAGGAGGAGAATGGTTTGGCTCCAAAGGGGGCTCCTAGCTGCACTGTGCCTATATCTTGTTCTCGATGGCGCGGCGGTATTTGGGGCCCATAAGGCTCATGGTGGCAAGGTGCCGACAACTTCGCGGAGCGGCGCCGCTGTGGCTCCTCATACAGCCGAGTTGGAAGTGAGCGATGATAGGGTCAGAGAGCACCTCCGTCGGCACATTCGGCAACTCGAGCTTAGACAGGCTAGAATCCGCGCATCCGTGTTTGCAATGTCTGAGTCCGAAGCCGAGAAGAAGTTAATCGATAAGTTGAAAGATGATCCCGAATTCAAGCCAATAGACGAACAAATTAAGGCGGAAAAATTCGACTACTGTGGTAGTACGCTCACTGAGAATGAGCAGCACATCCTTTCTAAGGAGCTCGCTCACCTGCGGTCCCCCGATACTTTTAAACTTACTTTAATCAGGGCTGAAACCGAAGAGGATTCTCTTCGCAAAAATCTCATTAATCAGGAGGCCCATCGTATTATCCAAGCCAGCTTGGGAGATGCGCGGTATCGGGAAGCCGATCAACAATGCGGCGTAAATGCCGAAGCAAGTAATTCGCAGTATGAAAATCGCCGACTACAGGTAGTGTATCGATTTCTGGATCTTAATGCTGAACAGCAAATTCTACTGCCGGCCATTGTGAAGGAAGCGAGCGAGCAGCAACAGCTGCTATACCAGACTCTTGGGGTGGCTGCTGAGAATCAAGTCGATTCAGACGAGAGGCTCCTCGATCGAGATGGACGCCTTCCTGGAGTTGCTGAAGAATTGAGCGCGCCAACAATTGAACAAGAGCCAGAGCAGAAAGAAGCGCAGGTTGCTGAAGACGAGCTGATTAGAGCTGCTGAAAGCCAAAGGATTAGCGCCGAGTTCCAAAAGAGATTGAAAGAGATATTGTCACCGGAACAGATTGCCCTGGCAAAAGAGTATAGTGATGAACTTAGATCTGTGGGTGGACCGCTCGTCTGGGAACTCTTTCACCTACTTGAATTCAAACCAGCCACCCAAGAGAGTGCAGCTACTTCTGAGCCCGTAACGCCTTAACCTGCTGGCTAGGGCATCGCAATTCTCTTCTCTAAAATAGGGCCAAAAATGCGCGGAACCTAGTGTATTTCATGAGTTTAACGGCATTTAGCCGCGCATTTTTATCCCTGTCAGGAATGCCAGTCCTTTCGAGTAGATGGCGGGAGAATTGCGAAGCCCTACCTGCTGGCTAGTAAAAGCGCGGCTCCCATGCCATTTGCCCCATGCCACTTGCCTCAGAGACTGCGCGTGGTACAGGGCCGCTCTGAATGCTGTTAGGTGGTTGATTTTACGCACTCCGCGCGGTCTCTGAGAGAAATACCGGGGCTTATTACACTTTAAAGCTGTTGTTGCTCACGAGTTACCCACAGGGGGCTACGCTGCGGGATTGATTTTGAGATCCCTCCGCTTCGCCCCCTATGGATAACTCTACTCTTGGCTCTATCGTTAGGTCGTTGGGCTTTAAGTACATCTATCGAAACACTTAACTTAAACCTCTCTACATTTACTAACGCTTAACACTCTTAGCGCCGGATTCCCGCCCTAGCGGGAAGGGAATTAGATCCCGCGCGGTTGTCAGCCCCTACGGGGCTGCTGTTTTTAATCAATGCCATTAAAGTGTTAGCTAACTTTTTACCCACTCGAAAACCCGATGAGCCCCAGTTTTTTATACGCACGGAAGTGGAGCTCGGCAGGCAGCATCTTGAGAGTGCCTTTGCTTTTAAAGTGTTACGAAAATTCCGGAGCCCTACCAAGCCTCATAACGAGCACCATGCTCAGTGTGAAAGCGCGCTAGTTGCTCACGGACTTCATCGAGGCCACGTTGACGCGCGTAGTACAAAACTCCACCTCGGAATGGGGGAAATCCGATGCCCATAACTGTTCCTAAATCGATCTGCTTCTCAGCGAGAACCAGATCATCTCCAGCAACTCCCTGCTGAAGACACTTCATCGCTTCGTTAACCAGATGCAGTACAAGCCGGTCAGTGATCTGCTCACGGGAGAGCGGCGTGCTTGGTTTTGTTGGTACTCCCAACGAATCTGCGAGTTGTTGCCACGGGAGAGTTTTCTTCCCCGAGTAGTCATAGAACCCCCGCCCATTCTTCCGGCCTTTTCGATCGAGACTTACGAGTTTTTCCGTGAACGCGGGGGTCGCCATTCGCTCCCCGTATCCCGCTACCATCACCTTCGACACGTGGGCGGCTACATCAAGCCCCACCTCGTCAAGCAGCCTGAGCGGACCCATCGGCATTCCAAACGCGAGTGCTGCCGCATCGATATCGAGCACAGAATGGCCATCTTGGAGTAAAAATAGCGCTTCATTCAAGTAGGGGATAAGAACACGATTGACGAGGAACCCAGGCACATCGTTCACAACGATCGGAAATTTACCCATCTCAGTTGCCAGAGCAGCAACTTTGGCGATGGTTGACTGCGAGGTCTTAGCGCCTCGAATTATCTCTACAAGTGGCATCTTCTCAACGGGGTTAAAGAAGTGCATCCCGATGAAGCGCTCTGGACCTGTCACAGCGGAAGCCATTTCACTAACCGATAGGGACGATGTGTTAGAAGCAAGGATGCACCCTGGGTGCACATGTTTCGAGAGATCTGAGAATATGCGCTGCTTGAGAGCCAGATCTTCAAAAACAGCCTCAATGACTACCCCTGTTCGGGCGATCGTTGGGCTCGCAAACTGGATCCAGTCAATTCTATTGTTGACGGCTGCTCGCTCAAATGAAGAGAGGTATCGCAGCTTGGATAGCTCTTTGGCCGTGTGCGTTTTGCCACGTTCAAGCGAAGCATCTGATGTATCCTTGACGATTACCTGGTGATTATTCCTGGCGAGAGCTCCAGCGATGCCGGCACCCATAGTTCCAGCTCCAACTACCAGTGCGTGCAGCCCCTCGATATCCTTGCGAGCAGATTTTCCGAGAGCCTTCGATGCTTCCGTCAGGTAGAAGATGTGTACGAGGGCTTTGCTCTCAGAGCTAACGATTAGCTTCCCCAGCTCTTGCGCCTCAACGTTCAAACCAGATGTGCGGTTGCGGCCCAATCCGGCAACGGTCACATCGAGCGCCTTAATTGGTGCCGGATATTTGCCCTTTGTTTGAGCAAGGGTAGCCTTCTTTGCATTGCGGTGAACGAGCGCCCGACCCGCAGGATTGCCACTCAGGAGCCGCTCCACGAGAGCGGGGCGTCTTTTTAGTGGCCTCTGTGAACCAACTGCGATAGCCTCGGCAACTGAATAGAGCGATTCAGCCGTGGTAACTTGGTCTACTAGTCCGGCTTTAAGCGCCTGGGTTGCTCGAAGAGTTTTGCCGCCCAAGATGATATCAAGAGCTTTCGGTAGCCCAACAACTCGCGGCAGGCGGTACGTGCCACCGAATCCAGGGAGGATGCCAAGCTTTGTCTCAGGCAACCCTATAGACGTCGAAGCGATGTCAGCTGCGACTCGATAATCGCAAGCAAGCACAAGCTCGCAGCCACCGCCGACACACGGACCACCGATCGCAGCAACGGTGGTGCAGGGGAGGTCCTCAAGGAGATTGTATGCGTGTTGCCCTTGAGCCGCTAATTCAGCGCCCTTGACGGGGTCTGTAACACTCTGGATAAGGGAGATATCAGCACCGACACAGAATGAATCGACACTCGGTGCTCGAATAACCAGACCACGCGGGGCGGCATCGTGCACTTGAGCGAGCGCGGCAATAAATGATTCGATTCTCTGGGGTGTGAGGGTAATAGCGCGCTCATCGGGGCCTCCAAGGGTTATCGTGGCGAGCTTCTGATCGGCGGAAAATGCGAGAGCAACCGTTCCTGTCATGAACCTATCTTTTAAAATCGAAATCAGCAGCCGGGGCTCATCCCCGATATTCACCTGCAGTGTACCCCGAGATGCCCTGGTCGGCATTACCTAGATTCACGTCTTAGTTATTCGTCTTGTGGAACAGGAAACTTTAACCTAGTGTTTTATGTACAGGGCATCGCAATTCTCTTCTCTTAAATAGGGCCAAAAATGCGCGGAACCTAC
>JBBALZ010000091.1:0-12863 GCA_040402735.1 Bdellovibrionota bacterium | reverse complement strand
TCCTTAACTGCCGAATTTAGGATAATAACTACTCACCAAAAAAAGGCACCCCCGATTAGGGGGTGGCAAGAAAAAAGATCCTCCAAAATCACCTCATTTAGCGACAAAATTGCAGCGACGATCTTAAAATCCGGTGAGTAGTTACGGGATTTTTTAGCAACTTATTCCGGCATCGATACGATAATAATGAGCAGTATGAACCTTCTTCCACGCGAAAAACTAGAATCGATGGGGGCCCGCGCACTGACTGACGAGGAACTCCTCGCAGTAATGCTGGGCTCAGGCACAAAAAACTGTCCTGTTGGTATCTTGGCAACCAGGGTCCTGCCACACCTCGAACGTGCCGGTACTGAGATCGATGTCGGAGTTCTTCAGGAGGTCCCGGGGATTGGCCCCTCAAAAGCCCTCCTTCTCGCTGCCTCGATTGAGTTCTCACGCCGCCGCATCCGCCCAGACGGAATCCGAATTCGCAGCGCCACGGACGTGTTACCGCTCTTGCAACACCTCGTTGATAAGCCACAGGAACACGTAGTGACGATCTCATTGAGCGGAGCGCACGAGGTTCTTAAAACACGAACTGTAAGCATAGGGCTTCTGACCAGCTGCCCGATACACCCTCGGGAGATATTTGTTGGGCCGATATCCGACCACGCCTATTCCATAATCCTCGCACACAACCATCCTTCGGGAGACCCGACTCCAAGCCAGGAAGATAGAAATGTGACTAGGCAGATAGCACTTGCCGCTAAGACCCTGGGAATGAAGCTTTTAGACCATATTATCTTTGCCAGGCGAGGGTATTTCAGCTTTCAGGAACATGGGGAGCTATAGCCATTCTAGGGCATCGCAATTCTCTTCTCTTAAATGGGGCCAAAAATGCGCGGTACCTACTTCATTTGATAAGTTTAACGGCATTTAGCCGCGCATTTTTATCCCTATCAGGAATGCCATTCCCTTCCAGTAGATAGCGGGAGAATTGCGACGCCCTACCATTCTAGGGCATCGCAATTCTCTTCTCTTAAATGGGGCCAAAAATGCGCGGTTCCTACTTTATTTAATAAGTTTAACGGCATTTAGCCGCGCATTTTTATCCCTATCAGGAATGCCATTCCCTTCCAGTAGATAGCGGGAGAATTGCGACGCCCTATAGCCAATCGTGACTACGATACCACCTGGCGGTCTCGCGCAGGCCAGACTCGACTGAGTATGTGTAGGTATAGTCGAGCTGGTTACGCAGCTTTCGGGTGTCGAACGCCCGATCCTTGGTGAAAAATGCAACCCTTCTGCGATACAGCGGCGGCTCAATTCCCAAAGGCTTACACACGGCTTCACATACATCCGCTAATAGAAACAGGGGCCATGCCGGTAGTCTGAGGAGGCTGAGGCGCGAGTTGCCGATCTCTGTTGCTATAATCCGAGCGATATCTTCCAACCTACTAGGTTCAGGATTCCCAGCGATGTACACCTCTCCAAGCGCCCGAGGTGCTAAAGCTGCTGTAATAAATATATCAGTAAGATCTTCGACGTGAATGAGGTGGTACAATCCCTTGCCCTGTCCGAAGAGAGGAAAGAATCTACGCGCTGACATCTTAAAGAGCTTTAAGAGTCGTCGATCGCCGGGCCCATAAATGGCTGCTGGTCGGATTATCGTCAGCGGCAGCCCCTTCTGTGCTGCAAACGCAGCAATCCACTGCTCTGCCTCTGCCTTGGTCCGCTGATAGATATCGCCCGGACTAAATCGATATTGCTCATCTGCCGGGGGATCGTCTATGTGACCATGAACACCAACTGTGGATACGTGAAGAAAACGCTTAAAAACACCGCTGCTAACAACACTTTCGGCGAGTAGTTTCGTACTCTCTACATGCACCTTACGATAGGTGTCGTCCGTAATCTTGGCTTCACGATAGGCTGCCGCAACATGAAAGATGTACTCGACATTGCGAGTGGCCTGGTGGACTACATCGGGGTCAAAAACATCTCCTTCGATCCACTCCACCGGAAGCTCTGCCAAGTCCGCCCTTTGCGAGCTTCCCCTTACAATTACAACCACACGCGCCCCAGCAGCAACGAGCTTGTGCGTCAAAACTCTTCCGGTAAAACCTGTGGCACCCGTTACAAGTACCCGCGCCCCTTGTGGCAGCTCTATGCCTAACGTCACTCCGCTCTCCTTTGCTAGAAATTAAAATTCGCTGTTAGGCGCACCGTTGGATCGCTAAAGACCGGTTCATTAAAATATGTCGTCTGATCAAGCGCGATATCCTGCCCAAAAATATTCTGGACATCGAGCAGAATCAATCCGTGCCTGGTTGGCAGCCTGTATCCGATTCCAGCCCCCATAAGCCATGCTCCGTCACTCCCATTACTCGGAGCCTCTCCACTCAGAGCCACGTTACGCCGGTCCTGGTACCGATATGCCGCAGAACCTTGGAGGAAGATTCCGTTGCTGAAAAAGTATCGAGTAAATGCCGTTCCTCTGTGATCATTGGTCAGCGCGCCATCTCCTGGAACATTTATATCCTGCCTGACAAAACGGTAGTCTACACCCCCAACCAATTGTCTCGTCAAAACTTCATATCCGTACACACTCAATAGGTCTTGCCCGATCGGTACATTGTAGTTCTCTCCAAGGTCTACCGCTGAATACCCCAGCCCGCGATCGTAATCGAATACGTATTCGGATATAGCAGCTGATCGATTTTCATCGAGCCAGCGCCTAGTCCACTCGGCTCCGAGGAAGGTCGATTCACGGGGATGCAAGTCGAGCCCAAAGCCTAAATTCTGCGATTTGGTGCCCGCTAGGTCGTTGTATCGTTGAGTGATACCACCGATCAACGTTGGCTCGATGCTGATCAAATCAGTGCGACTACCCTTGCCAAGACTCTCGCCGTATCCAACCCTGGCAGTTACAGCTCTGCTTGGCGTGAACACGATACCAGCTTTTGGACTCCAGAGGCTCTCACTGGTTGAATTGGACGAGAACGGTGATTCATCTTGGCTGGCCCATTCAATTGACTCGTACTCTCCTCCAAATTGCAGATGTAACGAATCCAGCACGCCATAATCACCAAGGTAGGATACCGAATTACCACTAAGGTTAACCGGACCCGTACTACGAAGTGTAGCACCTCTACCATCAAGCTCTCCGATACTGTCTTCGAGTATAATGCTCTTCTCATAGGAGTCGAGATCGGTGGTGTTGTTGCGTAAAGTGAGGATCGAGTTTACTCGACCGGTTTTTGCTATTAATTGGGCCTCTGTAACAACATTTGTCTCATAGCGCCTAACACGATTGTCTAGCAGCGTGTCTACCAAAGTAGAGTCAGTCTCGCCTCCGATAACATCTGAGTAGAAGGTCGCTTGATCATAGTAAGGCCGGTGCTTAGATTCACGCTCACGATCATAGGTGCTTTGGATTAGCCCAGTCACCTCGGGTGAGAATTTATGCAGATAGGCCGCGCTGAGGTGACCATTCATAGCATCGACCGACTCATCAGGATCGGAGTTGCCAGTAAAGACCCCCCTGCCATCTACCAGGAACCTATCTGCCCACGAGGGTTGACCCTGGAAGGAGAATCCGAGGGTCCCCGCCGATGATCGTGGAGTATCCGAGATGCCATCGCCGATGACTCCATCAGCACTTAGCCCCAAGACGATATTCTCGTTCTTGTAGGCTGATAGCACCCCGCTGCGCGTAACATCACTAGGGGATCCATAGAAAGAATTACTTGCAGTTCGCCAGCCGTCACGCTCAAAGAGCTGGGAATACTCATTTAGCGAAACACCGGTTCCGATTGAGTCAACTACGTTTATACTAAGAGGCGAGAACAGATTCGATATCCTCTGCTCTGATGCGATAGTATCAGCCGCAAAGAGATCCTCCTGTGTCTGCGACAATAGCCTGTGCGCGGTCGGATTCGTGTAATCCCCAGTAATCGCTGTTATAGCCTCAAGCCGACCCCTCTCCTTAAAGCCTAGCTGTTGATACACACGCCCAACCGATGCACTCTGCATCGCGCTATCTTGGTCAAGTAGGAACTTCGAGCGATATACATTTCGCGCTCCAGAAAGCTCGCGAGCTTTGTTTATATCATCCAGAGCCCCAACGAGATCGTTCTCTGCAACCCGCATAAAGCTTCTGTACAGGTATGGGGTCGGATCATTTGGGTCTAACTCCATCGCTCGCTCATACTCAGGATGCGCTCCTGAGTACATACCATCCTCAAAATAACCCTTACCAAGATAACTTCGGTACAGCGAACGTGACGGCTCAAGTACCGTGGCACGCTCAAACTCCTTGCGAGCACCTGAAAGATCGTTCCTATTGACGCGAATGATTCCCAGACCTACACGCGGAAGTCCGGAACCCGGCTCCTCTGCCGAGGCTCGGTTAAAGGCTGCCTCTGCCGCTTCAAATGATCGGTCCGCCATCAGCACAAAGCCGTATATGGTCTCGCTATACCATGTACGTTTGGGGAGACTCTCAAGGATATCTCGTGCCTCTGGCACCCTTCCCGACATAAACAAAAGTTCAGCCTTACGAGCAACGCCATCGGGATCTGATGCGTTTTCAAAGAGCGCGAGGGCTCCATCGATATCTCCGCGCTCTTGCAACACAAACGACCGTGCGAGCTTGGCAGCCGGAGCATCCGGCTGGGCCGCCAGGGCTTCCTGAGAGAGTCGATCTGCTGCATCACGATCGCCTTGCATCAATCGCACCGTTGCTAGAGCCGTTTGAGCTGCGCCTTGGGCGCGGCTTCCGGAATTGGTCCGTGAACACCTTTCAAGAATAGCTGCCCCACTCGCTGGATCACCGCTTGAGAGCAACATCCGCGCCCTGAGCAATCCATCAGGCCCACACGGTTCCCTTGCAGCCGTTGCAGCTAAACTCTTAAGTGCCTCGGCTACATTGCCCTTTCGGAAATCCTCAGCTGCTCTTGCGCCACGTGGGCTCTCTGTGCCATCGAGCGCGAATGGTACAAACATACTCCACTGAACGCTCCGATCGGAGGCCATGATAGCAAAAATCTCCGGGGCCTTATCTTTACGAAACCGCGCCCCCTCTCCTGCCTTTAGTTGCGCTGCCCCTTTACTGCTCTGCGCAGCTACGGAACCAGAAAACATCGATATAGTCGTCTCGCTCTTGGAGGCAACAACCGTAAACTCCGTTCCGCGGATCGACGCCGTCACCTGTTGAGTTTTAACCACCGGATGTTTTTCGGCGTGGCTTAGAAAGTGCAATGCACCTTCAAAGAGTCCAAGCTCTTTCTCCTCGGCTATGATCTTCATAGTCGAGCCGCTGGCGACACGAATATACGACCCATCGGGAAGTTCAACGGCTACTCTACCCGGCTCCCCAGTTACAAGCTCATCTCCCTCCTGGAGCTCCAGCCCCTTGGTTACTGGAATCGTATCCGCTCCCCGACGAATTGAGGCACTCCCATCAATCGTAAAAATTCGCCCAGCAAAACGTCCCGGCTCGGCGAGAGCGCTAGCGACAGCACAGAAAGAGACAACTAAAAATACTAGGGTCTTCTTAAGCATATACAAAGCCTACGTTACGGGCGGTTAGGCCTACAGCATATTGCAAGCCGAATCTTGCTCCAAGCCGATATTTTCCAGACCTCAGATGGCTACACTTTGCCGGTGTTCCCCCAACACTCGTAATGCTACAAACGTAGCATGAGGTTCTATTCTAAACTTGCTATTGCAGCGGGAATCGCGCTACTCACAGCGTGGCTGTGCTACTTGGAGCCTATTGAAAGGCTTGATTACGCTGCTGTTGATCAACTCCGACGCATCGTTGGTAAAAGCCCTCCACCCAAAAACGTTATCGTTATCGCTTTAGATGAAGCTAGCTACAAGGAGTTCGGTGTTAGCTTTGAATCCTTATGGCCGCGTCGACTTCATGCCCAGCTTTTAAGAAAGTTAAAGGAGCTCGGAGTTGCTCGGGTAGCTTTCGACGTCCTGTTTACCAGCCCAGGAGCGGATCCGGCGATCGATGCAGAGCTTGCTCAGGCATTTGCGCTTAACAGAACCATCCTCGGCGCTGAACCGAGTCGCAGAATGCACTCTCGGAGCGGGACCCGCTATGAACCACAGTCGATAGAGCTACCGATTCGTCAATTTCTGGAAGTTACCCAGCCAGCGCTCGTTGGGCTGGATATGCTCGCCCAAGATGGATTGATCCGAAACTTCCCCGCTGCCCATCTTGGTGAGGTTCCTAAATATCCATTCCTCGCATTCGCAGCGGCGGGGGTGGAGAGCCATCCCGAATGGAGACTCCCTTCATCGCGGGACCTCATTAAATACTACGGCTCAGCTCGTGAAAACGCGAAGATATTCAGCTACTGGGAGATGTTTCAAGAATTACCCCCCGCTGATGCCGCAGTCTTCAAAGATGCCGTAGTGTTTATAGGACTATTACTTCGCAGCGATACGGGGCCAGCGCAAAAGGATTCTTACTTCTCTCCGTTCGGTGATGAGATGATCTTCGGAGTTGAGGTGCACGCCGCTATTGCTGGCAACTTGATGCAACAGACCTGGATTAGACGCCCATCGCGGCTCCTGGAGGTCGCGTGTCAAGCTTTGACGGCGGCAGTAATCAGCTATGCAGCATTAAGCGTTTCACCGATTATACTCACCTACTTGGTGAGCGCTCTGGTGTTACTGTGGATCATATCAGGGGTTTTTCTTATTAAATGCGGTTTTTTTCTGGCCGGAGCAGCTACTGCGCTCTTGCTACTTCCTGCGATGGTATTAACAAGCGCTGTAACCTCCTACCTCTCGGCAAGACGCTCTGCAGAGGAGGCTCGTAAACGTGAGGAGGAGATCCGCGCGGCATTCTCGCTCTACGTCTCCCCTGACGTCCTCCCAAAATTACAAAAGAATGAACTAACTTTAAGTCTAGGCGGCGAGAGTCTCGAACTGACAGCGATCTTTACCGACATCGCTGATTTCACCTCGATTAGCGAGTCGATGCCTGCTGAACAAACATCACAGATGCTCAACGCCTACTTTACTGAGGTTATGGATGTGGTTTTCGCCAATCAGGGCACACTGCTAAAGTTTATCGGGGACGCGATTTTTGCCATCTGGGGAGCTCCGGTTAAGGTTGAGAACCACGCGGAGTTAGCCTTGCGCACGGCCACCGCGATCCAGCAAGGAGTAGAGCAGTTTAACGCATCGAAGCGCTTTCCGCCCCTAGTTACCCGTGTCGGTGTCCACACTGGCCCAATGCTTGTAGGGAACCTAGGTTCAAGCAAGCGATTCGACTACACGGCGATAGGAGATTCGGTAAATCTCGCCTCACGTCTTGAGGGGCTCAATAAGTATCTGGGAACCGTCATTCTCTTCTCTGAGGCCACAAGGGTCGCAGCTGGTGGCGTTCCTGCATCAGTTCCAATTGTCAGTGCTATTGTAAAAGGGCGTCACGAACCCGTTCTGTTACACTCTATATTCGAGCCAGCACTGAGGCCGGATATACGCCTAGACTGGGTAACAGCGATCCAAGAGTTTTGCGCTCGTCAGTTTGAATCTGCACGTGAGCGATTTTATCGGGTAAGCCAAAGCGAGGCGCGGCTGACTCAAGCGGCAGAGCTCTATCTTGCTGAGATTGATTCCCTATTTAAATCTACACTTGATGCGGAATGGAACGGAGCGATAGAATTTACCAACAAGTAAACGGCGCACTATCTCAACTTACGTGTCCGCAACACGCGACCTACCAGAATAAGAAGCAACCCGCCTACCAAGTACGTCAATGAGCGCGCCCACAGCTCTGACCAGAGTGGTAGTCGGGCTACCTGAGGCTCCTTGGAATCGACTAAAATACGGATCTCATCCCCGCGCCGAATATTTTGGAGCAACGGTAAATGCGCAACCGCACTCTGCTCTAGGCCGTCTTTACCTTTGTACAGGAGATTAACCGGGGTCTTTTGGCGCGGCTTTGGTGGACCTCGCAGCTCTTCGATACTCGCAACACGCGCTATCACTACCTGCGCATGTTGTAGGAATGAATAGGTTGTCCAGCCCTGCAGCAATCCGACTGACAACAACCCAGCTCCAACAATAGAGACTACTCGGCTCATATAACCTAACCCCGCCGTAGTCCTAGAGTAACGATGCGCTGAATCAAATCTTCGTAGGCCAGCCCATAGGCCTTTGCAGAATCAGCAAAATCCTCCATAAAAGCGATCTCTGGATTAGGATTGGCCTCGATCACATACACCTCACCGTTCTCTTTAAGACGTAGATCTATGCGAGCATATCCTGAGAGCCCAAGCGCCCGATACGTGCGCTTGCACACCGTTTGAATCCTCTGCTTCAACTCGGCCGAAAGCCCCTCTGCCTCTCTACTGATAATTCCGTGACGTTTTTGATACTCTGGATCCCACTTTACTTTGCGAGTGGCGATGTGCGGCATATCCTCAGGCATCCGCTCGAATACGAGCTCCCAGATCGGCAGAATAGTTAAACGATCATCGCCGATAATGCCCACGTATAGCTCACGCCCCTCGATGTATTCTTCAACGATCACGTCAGTTCGGTAGCGTTCATGCATCACCCGAACTCGCTCCTGGAGCTCTGCATCGGTATGCACCACTGAGGCCTGAGATATTCCGAGTGAGGCCTCCTCGATCTGCGACTTTACGAACAATGGCAGTCCCAGCTTTTTAGGCCGCCTCACCTGCCTGCCCCTAGTAAAGACGGTAAAGTCTGGCCCTGGAATGCGGTGATAGCTCAACACTTTGCGCGTTAGAGCCTTATCACGCGCTAGTACCATTCCACGCGGATTGCATCCGGTGTAAGGCACTGGAACAAGTTCAAGATAACTGACCACGTTCTGGTCATACAACGGCTGGTCGTGGAATTCTTCCAGCAGATTAAAGATGATATCGGGCTTAAAGTCCTCTACGCCGCTTCGTATCACGCCTAGGTCGTAGCGCACTCCTAGTATCTTAGTCTCGTGGCCAAGCTTTTTGAGCGCGCTAAGCACATACTGCTCTGTGCGCCACGGCTCATCGTGAAAAAGACGATCCTTGCGAATATCATCGGGTGGGACGAGGTCTTCATGCGTCAGACACAAAACTCGCAGCTTCTTCTTCACTAGCTCTCTCTCTCTCTCTTCCTTCCCTACAACGCTACGCGATGCCTACCACTGTGGAGGTAGTTCATCGTTTGAACAGTTACGAGAACAGTAAACTGCTTGAGCGATTCATCTTCCGAGAGCCTCAACCTAAGCCCTAGCTCACCGCACCGCACCGACATAGCATCTAACACTCTATCGATAGTATATTGATAGATTCCCGTCCAGCGAGAAACGACAGAGCGAATATTACGCCGCTTTCGCCTAATAAACTGAGCTGCTAAGACGTTCTTTGAATATTCTGGCGCCTCAGAAAATAGTGCCCGTAGATCCTTATCGTAGAAGCTTGGTCTCTCTTGGCCATACTTGGCGCACCTTGCCTCGTAGTGCTCTCCGAGCGTCTTGGTAAGAATTACGAGTGGATCTAGCGTTTTTGTATTCACTACCCCTGGTTGCTTTCCAGCGATCTGCCCCATCAGGTCATCCATATAGACTAATTTTTTTAGTGCTGGCCACTCTGCGTAGCGTTGTTGCCACTGCGAATGCGGGGTGAGCCAGACAGCAAAGGTCTCAGCAAAATCCTCATCCGGGTGACTCTGCGCGTACCAGCGATCGAGGTGCAGAACAAAGCTCTTACTGTAAGGACGCGGCGAATAGTATTCCGGATACGGCTCAGATGATTTACCAAACATCTTTCGGCGCTCTTTCCGCAAGCGCAGACGAAAGGCGTTTTCAATGGCATGCCCTACTTCGTGCCTAAGAATCTTTAAGCACCACTGTTCGTCACCACCCTCAACTTCAAACAATTTTGCGCGCTCCAATTTCTCGAGACGCGGGTGCGCTAGGTAAAACGGGATGGCGATGCCCGGAATACCATCCGGACAGAACCACTCATCGGATAACCAATAATGGGGGGTAAACCGGAGATTGCGCAGGTCGAGCTCTTGCTGTACGTGGCTGATGCGAGCTTCTAAAACTGTCCCCGCAATCGTCAGATTTAGATCGCACATGCGAACCTTGAGCAACTCTTCGTCACTCAAGTCTACCCACCACAAGCCCTGCTTTTTATCCTTATTAGTAGCTGTCACAATTGCTAGTCCACTACTGCCGTATTCGTTCTCTCCCAGAACGGGATACATTACCTAGTCAACGCTGCCACTAGAATTGATTAAGAGCTTATAGCGAGCGCTCCCAACTGACACGATATCACAACTCTCTGATTGCGTGTCAAAGACAACGCAAACACGCCCCTGCTCCAACTGTCGCATAACGGATTGCACCTTGGCATCAAGTGACACCTCGCATCCATAATCCGTACCCTCGCGGCTAACGAACTCTTCGATCACTGCTCGCAAGGCGCTTTGACTTAGAGAAGTATGCGGGATAATCATTAGTGATGGTGGCCGCCTACCCCGTGCACATGCCCGTGCTCAAGCTCTTCCTGGGTAGCAGCACGAATGGCTGTTAGTTCAATCTCAAAAAACAGCTGCTCTCCAGCGAGGGGATGATTCGCATCTAGCACTACAAACTCTGAGCCGATTTCAATAATCACTGCCGGTACAATATCTCCCTCAGGTGACTGCAACTCCACTATCTCTCCTGCACCAACATGCTCCGGCAGATCCCACTCCTGCTTAGGAACCTGAATAACCATCTCATCTTCGCGCTCTCCGTAGCCTTCGGATGGTTGCACGGTAACCTTGAACTGCGCGCCAACGCTCTTACCAAGAAGCGCGTTCTCAAGACCCTGAACTATATTCCTATATCCGTGCAGATACGACAGTGGCTCAGCGCCAGACGATGAATCAAGCACCTCTCCAGCTTCATTCCGCAACGTGTAGTGGAATGTCACGACCATATCTTTACCAACGAGTTGCTCACCGCTCATAAGAATCCTCTAACTATCTTAATACGCGCACTACCTTGTCGAAGATTAGCTTCGATGTCTAGCCATGCCAAGCCTTAGAGCGTAGCAAGCTTTGTGCTGAAAAGATACTGTCGCTACACTGATTGCCCCACAGCTGTACTCCATCAACAATCATGCTATTCTAACCTACATGTCTCAACCAGCACCAACACGAGAGGTTAAAGCCCAGACTGCCAAGCGGCGGACATTCGCTATTATCAGCCACCCCGACGCCGGAAAGACTACGCTCACAGAGAAGCTTCTGCTCTACTCCGGAATGATTCATACCGCCGGTATGGTTCGTGCGCGCAAGGGCGGAAAAGCTACTAGCTCTGACTGGATGGCACTCGAACAGGAGCGCGGTATCTCCATATCGGCCTCGGCGATGCAGTTTGCCTACAAAGACTCGGTCGTTAACGTGCTTGATACCCCTGGACATCAGGATTTCAGTGAAGACACCTACCGGACGCTCACTGCAGCGGATAGCGCTGTGATGGTACTTGATGCTTCCAAAGGAGTTGAAGCGCAAACACGCAAGCTCTTCGCAGTGTGCAAGATGCAAAGCACTCCGATCCTGACTTTTATTAATAAGATGGACCTTCCAAGCAAAGATCCCCTTGAGCTACTACAAGAGGTAGAAGATGTATTGGGAATCCTAGCCAGCCCAATAAACTGGCCTATCGGCAGCGGAAGTTCCTTCAAAGGTGTCGTGTATGTGGCTACACGTCAGGTGATGCTTTTTAAGCGCTCTGAATTCGGCGGGGCAGCAAAAGCTGAGTTTACAACGATGAGCCTTGAGCAGGCGGTAGAGTCAGGTGCTATCGAACGCGAGCAGTACGAGCAGTTAAATGACGAGCTAGAGCTGTTAGCAACAGCTGGAAATGAGTTCTCGTCAGATCGATTTCTAAGGGGCGAGATATCGCCGGTGTTCTTCGGCTCAGCGCTGACGAATTTTGGTATTGAGCCCTTCTTCGACGCCTTTACTGAGCTTGCTCCATCACCACACCCATACGAAGCAACTGCGGTGAACGGAGACACCGTCGAAATCGATCCAACCGAGGAGCCCTTCTCGGCCTACGTCTTTAAGATTCAGGCCAATATGAACCCACGACACCGCGACAGCATGGCGTATATGCGCGTATGCTCTGGAAGGTTTGAGCGTGACATGGTTGTAAAGCACCACAGGTCGGGCAAGGAACTGCGACTCTCGCGCTCGTACAGTATGGTAGCGCAGGACAGAAACACAGTAGATGAAGCTTTTCCAGGTGATATTATCGGCGTCATTAATCCGGGTGCCTTCGCCATCGGAGATACGGTCTCGCTGCGTGGAGGTTTTGACTACAAGCCGATGCCGCAGTTTCCCCCGGAAATAGTTGCCCAGATTAGGCCAACTGACGTGTTGCGCCACAAGGCTTTCGACAAGGGTATCCTTCAGCTCGCTTATGAAGGCGCAGTACAGATCCTGCGCTCATATAAGAACCCCAAAGATCCACCGCTCGTCGCCGCAGTCGGACGATTGCAGTTTGAGGTACTACAATACCGGCTCCAGGATGAATACGGCGTGAAGACGGCGATTGATTTCCTCCCGTACCGGCACAGCGTCTATGTACTCGGCGATATATCCGGTTTGGTGTTGCCGATGGGCTCGTTTATAGCGGTTGATGCCAGGGACAGGCACGTGGTGTTACTCAGCGCCGAGTGGGAGAAAAAGTACGTCCGTGAAAAGAATCCTAATCACGAATTTAGAGATTTCGTCCAGTAAAAGGGCGATTTACAGTCGATTTGAGGTTAGTGACACACCACTGTATAATACCCGTAACTACTCACCGGATTTTAAGATCG
The DNA here is from genome assembly GCA_040402735.1 of Bdellovibrionota bacterium. Classification (GTDB taxonomy): domain Bacteria; phylum Bdellovibrionota_C; class UBA2361; order UBA2361; family OMII01; genus OMII01. The sequence goes on along the minus strand of JBBALZ010000091.1, from coordinate 27 downwards.
TCGCTGCAATTTCGTCGCTAAATGAGG
>JBBALZ010000090.1:0-12877 GCA_040402735.1 Bdellovibrionota bacterium | reverse complement strand
GTGATTTCGAGTAGATGCGCCATTTTCAGACCCGCAACTGCCGAATTTAGGTTCACAGGTTGTCACGGACTGTCTCGCTGGGCAATCGTCAAACACGAGGATAATGCCGGGGCGGCCGACTGGTATCTGCGTTTGGTGTTTTATCTCGCAATAGCAGTGGGTGTAATAGTCTGCTAGGCTTTAACCTAAATTCGGCAGTTAAGGAGGATGAAAATGGAACAGATACTCAAAAGCACGAAGGATTTTGAATTTTTCGGAAGCGCAACCCTGGCACCGTCAGGGTGAGCACCGAAAATTCAAAAGCCACAGTGATTTTGAGTAGATGCGCCATTTTCAGACCCGCAACTGCCGAATTTAGGTTTATGCATGCTATCCTCGCTTCAAGAACTTATCGCACTCTTTCGCTCTGAACACGAGATAGTTGAGATCTCTGCGGCTATTGATCCCTACTTGGAGCTTGCAGAGGTGCATCGCCGCGTCATTGAGCAGGGCGGCCCAGCGCTCCTATTCACAAATGTCAAAGGCTCGCGCTACCCGGTCGTTACGAATCTCTTTGGCACCACTCGTCGAGTTGACCTGGCCTTTGGTCCGCGCCCTGAGAAGCTCGTTCGTGAGCTAGCATCCTTTCCGCACACGATGGTACCTCCGACACCCTCAAAGCTGTGGTCGCATCGTTCTACACTCTTTGATCTAGCTAAAGTTGGGCTACGACGCCGCAGAGTATCCTCTGAACTACTCTATGACGATCCGCCCCGATTGTCAGAGCTGCCGCTTTTAACAACATGGCCACTTGATGGCGGCCCCTTTATCACTCTGCCACTGGTCTACACCGAGCATCCAACAACCGGTGTGCACAATCTAGGGATGTATCGTATTCAGCGCTACGATGATTCGACGACTGGATTACACTGTCAGATCGGTAAGGGTGGGGGCTTTCACCTCTTAGCGGCCAAGGAGCTCGGTCGCAAGTTGCCTGTGCAGATCTCTGTTGGTGGCCCGCCTGCTCTGATCTTAGCAGCGATAGCGCCGTTACCTGAGCAGGTTCCAGAGCTTATCTTTGCTTCATTTGTTATGGGGGGTAAGTTGCCGCTGGTTGATAACCCCTATGGACCACTGCCGCTTATTGAGAGTGCAGAGTTCACGTTGATCGGTGAAGTAGACCCTCATGAGATGCGTCCTGAGGGTCCCTTTGGAGATCACTATGGTTACTACTCGTTGCAGCATGACTACCCGGTCTTTCGGTGCCGAGCAGTAGCCAGGCGCCCACACGCCGTCTACCCAGCCACAGTAGTTGGTAAACCACGCCAGGAGGATTTCTTTATCGGTGAGTATTTACAGAAGCTACTTTCACCGCTATTTCCCGTAGTTATGCCGCAAGTACGAGATCTCTGGTCGTATGGAGAAACTGGATTCCATTCGCTTGCTGCTGCTGTGGTACAGGAGCGCTATGCACGTGAGAGCCTCCAGTCTGCTTTTAGGATACTCGGAGAAGGCCAGCTCGCGCTCACGAAATTTCTGCTGCTGACGGATACCGCGATGGATCTAACGCAGTTTTCAAGAGTCCTTGAGCATATCTTAGCGAGGGCAGATCTACGGACGGATCTTTACATCTTTTCAAACACCTCGATGGACACCCTCGACTATGCTGGGCCAAAGATAAATCACGGCAGTAAAGGACTCCTCCTTGGGTGCGGCAGCGCTAAGCGTGAGCTACCAGGAGAGTTTAGTGGTGATATTCCATCAGGCATACAGCAGGTCTCGGTTTTTTGTCGCGGATGCCTGGTTGTTTCTGGTAGTGATTTTGAGAGCGATAGAGAGCTGCCTGCAAGGGTTGCCAACCACGCCCCGTTCTCTCACTGGCCGCTTATCGTGCTGTGTGATGATGCTAGTAGCGCGGTTGTTAGCGAGAGCGCTTTTCTCTGGACAACATTTACTCGTTTTGAGCCTGCAGCGGATCTGCATGTCAAGCGGGTTGAGGTGCAACGACATCATCTCTGCTACGCTGGGCCGGTGGTCATAGATGCGCGGATGAAGCCGTGGTACCCCGGTGAGGTAGAGTGCGACGCGGCGACCAGTGCCCTTGTTACCTCTCGTTGGAGTGAGTATTTCTCAAGATATAACCCTAAATTCGGCAGTTGCGGGTCTGAAAATGGCGCATCTACTCGAAATCACTTCGGCTTTTGAATTTGCGGTGCTCACCCTGACGGTGCCAGGGTTGCGCCTCCGCAAATATCAAAATCCTTTGTGCTTTCGAGTACCTGCACCATTTACATCCTCCTTAACTGCCGAATTTAGGATAACTCTAAATTCGGCAGACAAGCAGGATAAAACTAGTAATTCTGACTGCATAGGCAGTCTTTTAACAGCTAGGTTACATTTGTTTCAAAGCGCGCCATAACCTTTCTTGCAAGTCCGAATGGCGTTATGATTAGGTCGTTTGAATTTTTGATAGAGAGAAGTATTAAATGAGAGCTGGCGCATTAAAACACGAGGATCGCGTAATCGGTCATTCAGAGGGCAGACTTACTACCCAGGGGCTCAGCTCCTTAAAAATAGATGATCTAGTTCTCTTGACAAGCGCGGAGGCATTAATTGCGGAGGGCTTTTCGCAACAAGACCTTGCTAAGATTCAGGAGAAGGTACTTAAGCTTTCTGTGCTCTTTTTACCGACCATTCCTGGTGATGAAGTTGAGGAGATCTGTAAGGCCGCCGTTGCCCTTGCGAACCAGGTACGACAGCCCGTAGTATTCAAGATTAACGAATCCGTGATGGTTGTCTCGCCTAATGACACCATAGATGGTGTCATTCAAGAATTTAAGGCGACAATTGACCAAGAGTATGCGGATTACTATACGCCTGAGAGTATCGCTGAAAATCAGTCACAACAAAAGGCATTTATAGATGAAATGGAGAGAGCTTATAAAGGTCTTCCAAAGTTCTTACAAGAATGGGTATCTAGCAGTGATGACAGCAAGTACCAGTACAGTAGACCTTGTAAGATTGGCATAGCAAAGGATGCATACCTTGTTGCGAGTGCTCTAAAGACTCCACAAAATATTGAGAGCTGGTATAAACTTGACCACGAGCAGAAAATTGCTACTGTGGAAGGATTATGCAAGGAGATTTCAGGACTGGCGATGCTGACAATCGTAAAGCTTGCTACAGAATATCTAAATGAAAACAATGCTAGTGCGAAGGTGTAACTTCGTGGCGACAGCCACGGTGTTTTTAATAGCTGATGATGCTCGTAGCGCGGTTGTTAGCGAGAGCGCTTTTCTATGGTGTTAACACCGACCAAGATCCGCATTTAAACGCCGACTTAGCATAACCAGCAGTATCCCGCTCCCCCGCCCGGTTCATCTGACCCGTACCTCGCCATACCCCGCGGCGGTTGACTGGGTAGGGGATGGGAATAGTAGTTCCTTGGAATGGAATCCTTCCGCTCCTTTCTTTGTACGCGTTGTCGGAAAGAAGCTCAGGTATGCTCTACGTGCGATCGTGGACAGGGCTATTGCTCAAAGGATTGCTCGTAACACTTTAGCACTTTGCCAAAATCCACATTGAGGGCTGGACTCTGGCCAGCCGCGTTCGTACCCGCGAGGATCGTTGGTGATTCTAATGCTGCACGCAAAGAGTTGCGCCCCTTAGAGGCTGGCGTTTTTTAAGATGATTTTGGCAAAGAGCTAAAGAGTTACCTCCTTCACGCCTTAAAAAGTGTCTGTTGCTCACGAGTTACCCACAGGGGGCTACGCTGCGGGATTGATTTTGGAATCCCTTCGCTTCGCCCCCTATGCTCTGCAATTGCACGAAGAGAGTCGCAAAGAGCCGCTGGCAAGCGATATCAGAGCACTCTAGCAAGGTCGCGTAAATCACCGCATATAGGGCAGCAGAAGTACCTATCTCGTATCGCTCAGATGACGCATCATACCTCCTTAACTGCCGAATTTAGGTTAAAAAGAGATCGCCACTATTAGCTTATACAGCCTCTTCGCTCCACTGACTCAGTAGGTAACACTGCCCACCTTGCACCGATACTACTGAGGTGCCGACCTCAATGTTAGGTAGGTCGGCTATCGTAATCGACGTCACTTCAACGTTCACCCGCTTACTCACCGTCCGAATGCTGCCCTCTTCGCGGCCAAAATCTACACGACTCTCAAATGCTGCCTGAACGGGGAAGTTTGCAAAGTTAAGTGGTGGCTGTACGGTGCGCTGCTCGCGAGGAGTTTGATATTCTAGCACTTCAGAGAGGATCTCTGTTCCAGTTTTAATGATTAAGGACTGTGATGGGAGCTTAATTCCAGGTGATGCAAGTAGACCCACCATAATCTTTCCGACAATTCCACCAAGCGGAGCGTATACTCCATCAGCTTTCGCTTTTACTAGTGGGCGTACAGATTTTAATTCGTACGGTGTCTGCAAGAGATGGTCGTCTTTGCTATAGCTTCGTACACAGATCGTTACTCCCTGTACTCCGCACTCACGAACAGGTGGAACAAGAGCCAAGATGCCAGAGTCGAATTTGCCCTCTAGCCTAACTGGCCGCGTGTTTTGGTGCGCCATAGGAACAGAAACTCCACTGGCGTCACTTGGGAATCTCGGACTCAAGTGTTGAAGCAGCACTCGCGCCTTTGAGATCTCAACTATAACCGAGAAGGTGGCCAGCTCAGGGCCCGTTAACGCTCCTTGGCGCTCAAAGATAAGCTCGGCTGCGAAACTGACCTCTGTAGTAGCAACTGCTTTTTTAGTTGATTCATCAACTGGAGCTAGCCGTGATATAGTCGGCCGACAGAGCTCCTGTGAACGTGCTATGAGAGTGCTCGGCGAGAGCTGGGGCAGGAATAGCCGCTCAAGAACCGCACGCTTTGATTCCGGTAGGGGGTGTGTGGAGAGCATTGGCGAAGTAGGGTAGGGGCGTAGGGCAGTAGATGCGGGGCCCTGTGCCAGAGCGGTACTAGCTAGCAAGCAGATTGCAATACTAATGAGGTTCGCACCGTTCCGTAGAAGTCTACTCTGTCGCATGGCACGCCACCTAAGAGGGGTTATCAGCACAAGCTAGCTCACGTTGCAGCGAGTGTAACTTATCGGGGGTTCCGATATCGACCCAGCCAGTGTTAGGAATCGTGTGTCCATACACCCGGCCGGTTGCTCGCGCAGCGGTGAGAAAGCTCTCAATAATCGAAAACGTATCACGAGAATCCATGAAGGTGAATATCTCAGGCGAGCATACCGAGATGCCACTAAATGCACAGAGAGTGGTATCCTGGCCAGTAGTAGTCTGGTTACCGGGATTCTTCTCTCCGGTCCAGCCGGTGAGTTGTCGCTTTGGGTTTAAGTAGAGGCCGCGTTTCGATTCGCGGTGCATAACGGCTAGGGTAGCTACGGCCTGTGAGGAGCGGTGTCCAGCAGACAGTGTGCGCAGATCGTAAGTACAGTAAATATCAGAGTTGTGAACAAAGAATGGTTCACTGCCCTCAAAGAGAGACCGCGCCTTTCTCAAGCCACCCCCCGTATCGAGTAGTGAGGCTTCGTGAGAATAGTGCACCTTCAGCCCAAAATCGGCGTGGCGCGACATGTAATCGGTTATCTGTTCGGGGAAGTGATGGAGGTTAATTACAACTTCATCGACAGCGGCGGCCTTTAAGCGCGTGATCACATGCTCAAGGATCGTGCGAGAACCCGGGTTGGGACCAAGCGTCATGAGACATTTGGGAGTGTTGTGTGTGAGCTGGCCAAGGCGCGAGCCTATACCTGCCGCGAAGATCATCGCTTTCATATCTACCACTAAGCATACGGCAACAGCTTTATGGGGGGTAGGGGTAAGACACACATAGAGGGCAAAATCTCGCTAACGCAAGTTTTGGCCTCATTTAAGAAGAGAGAGAGAGAGAGAGAGAGTTCCGGAGCCATTAGCTCGAATCATTTTATAGCGGCTACGAGCCTAATCTGTGATACACTTCGGGGATATTCGGTTCTTAGGGGATGTTGGTATGCGAGATCTTTTATCGTGGAATGGATGGAGTGATAGCCAGATTCAGGAGCTTGTTGATTTCGGTCTCTATGTAAAGGCTAATCGAACCTACTACAACGGAGCTATGTTGGGTCGCAGCATAGCGATGCTCTTTCAAAAGACCTCGACCCGCACACGCGTATCGTTTGAGGCGGCGATGACGGAGATGAGTGGCCACGCCATCTATATCGACTGGATGACTTCGAATTTTGAGTTGACCGAGATCCCCTTAGAGAGTCGCTATCTATCACGTAACGTCTCCCTTATCGTTGCTCGAATGAAGAGGCACGAAGATCTCCTAGCGATTGCTGAGGGTTCGGAGATGCCAGTGGTCAATGGTTGCTGCAATCTCTTCCATCCGTGCCAGAGCCTAGCTGATATGATGACTATTGCGCTCGATGCCGGAACGCTCAAGAACAGAACTTTGTGCTACGTAGGAGTGCACAACAACGTAGTAAACTCGCTCATCGAAGCTACAGCAGCGTTGGGTGTGCAACTGGTACTTGTGACACCGTTGGTGAATGATGGGGCATATATCGACGAGGTAGTAGCGCGAGGACTTGAGCGCAAAACTCTCTCATGGGACAAAGATGTGAAGCATGCCGTAAACAACTCAGACTATGTCTACACCGATACGTGGGTTGATATGGAGTTTTTTCATGACCCTGCTTTTGCTAAGCAGAAGGAGGAGCGCTTAGAGCTGATGTTGCCGTACCAGCTTAATCACGACCTGTTAAAGAGCTCTAAGGCCAAGGTGATGCATGATATGCCGATTCATCCAGGCTTTGAGATCTCTCGTGAGTTAGTCGATGATTCGCGCTCGATTATCTTTAATCAAGCCGAAAACCGTCTTGATGCGCAGAAGGCTGTGATTATCTCGCTCCTCTCGCGTCGCACGGCTTGATCGGAGCGCAAAGCTTCTGCTGCGCCTATTACCTAGGCTCCCGCCAACGCCCCACAAGAAGCAGCGATATCGTTTCCTCCAGAGTAGCGCCGAGCGACTGGTTGCTTGAGATGAGCTGCAAGAGCGTCTCGAAAGGCTTTAAGTTCCTGAGCGCTTGGCGGCGAGTAGCGGCCGCTACTGTCATTGACATCAATCAGATCAAGCCGTACCGGAGTGTCACCGATCAGCGCTGCAAGCTCGCGAGCATCCTCCTCGCTTACGTTCTCACCACTGATACAGACGTACGAGAGGTTGATTCTATCGTTTCGCGCGAGAGCATGCCTGCGAGCCGCTGCCATTACTCGAGCAACGGGAGTTTTTGCGGCAACTGGTACCAACTGCGCGCGTTTTTCATCAGTTGCAGCTCCCAGGCTGATCGATAGCCTAAAAGGGAGGTTGAGATCGGTAAATCTCTCTATCTCAGCGACTAATCCAACGGTGCTTATAGTAATCGCTTTGCCACTGATTGCATTCTCAAGTGGCTGGCGCATCCAATCCGCAGCGATAAGCACGTTTTCAAAATTAAGGAACGGCTCGCCCATGCCCATAAACACAGCACCAGTGACACGACGCCCTTGAGCCGTAACGATGCGGCGAGCCTGCGCGACTTGATCGAGAATCTCCCACGAGGTTAGATTCCGCCTCATAGCCATCCGCGTCGTAGCGCAGAAGGTGCATCCCATCACACAGCCGACCTGGGACGAGATGCACAGACTGACCGCTCCCGGTTTATGGAGCGGAATAAGCACGGTCTCGATCTTCATCCCGTCATGAGTTTCAAAGAGTAGCTTCTGAAAACCATCGGTCGCTGAGGTAACGTGAGTAACGAGCCGCAGAGATTCAAGGTCTGTAACGTAGTTGCTAAAGCGCTTGGCAACGTGGGCATTGGCCATAATCTCGCTTGCACGGAGCTCTCCGCGCCCAATCACTGCGCTAGCCCACCGTCTCGCCTTATCACGAGAGAGTCCGACCTCGTGAGCCCAGGCGTACCACGCAGTAGGGGCCATCGAGCGCGGATCGATACGTAAAATGGAGTGGAAAGCATCCGCTGGGGCTGGTAGTTTTGAGTCTTGCAGAATTGCGAGTGTCATAGCGCACTGACTATAGCACTCTGCATAACCCTAGGTCATGTGCTGGGCAAAAAAACTCAGGGATAAAATATATGAGCTCTCAAGTAGTTATACGAAAAGTTGTGGTGCACTGCGGCGAGCAGCAAGCACAAGGTAATATCTCGGTTCATGAGTTTAGCCAACGTGAGCGACGGGCGCGGGGCTTCAAGACAACGCTGGTGTGCCTCTGTGTACTTGTGGCGGTAGCGTGCATTCCAGGGGCGCATCTCGTTCTAGTACCGCTTATGCTTTTGCTTTCTCCGTGGCTTATCTATCGAACGTGGCGAGTTCCCAGCGAGATAGCCCAAATAGATGCGCGCTGTGCTCGCTGCCAAGGTGAACTGACACGGCTTGTAACCCGTGAGCAGTATCCATTCTATGAGCGGTGTTTAGTATGTCAGCGCGAGAACAGGATTGTTCTCGCTGATTAGTTTATTTGTAACTACTCACCGGATTTTAAGATCGTCTCTGCACTTTCGTCGCTAAATGAGGTGATTTTGGCGGGTCCTTTTTCTTGCCACCCCCTAGTCGGGGGTGCCTTTTTTGGTGAGTAGTTATTATCTCCACCCCGCTTTGCTCCGCAAAGCCGCCCCTTAATAGGGGCTGACGTTACTGCGGCAGAATTTGCTGAGTAGTTACACACTTTCTAATACATAAGGTAGTACGGAGGCGACAGATTTTCTTAAGAGAGAGAGTTCATGCTGACTTTCTTGATAAATTTAGTGCTTATCACTAGAAGAACGATCTGCGTAGCAGCATTGCCCACGAGTTATCCACAGGGGGCTACGCTACGGGATTGATTAACTGTCCCTTCGCTCCGCCCCCTATGGATAACTCTACTTTTGGCAGAGACTGTAATTCTAAAGCTTGAAAGACCACTTCCTGATCGCTACAAAATCAGACCTTCAAATCGGCTCTAAGTAACCACTAACTGATATCAGGCTAAGTTGATGGCGAAGAATTCGGCACTCTATGAATCTCCCTATGCCCGGTGTTGTGATACTCCGCCGCTAGCGCTGCTGTTTTTAATCAATGCCTTCGCAAACTACTAAAGTAGCTAACTTTTTACCCACTCGAAAACCCGATGAGCCTTTTTTCTAAAATCACTCGCCCAGGGTTTCTAGTGTTTTGCATGTGCCGCAGCAGCAGCATCTAGCTGCGCTGCTCCTGCATTAACGGCAGCTTTTGTGTCACCAGGGACTGCCGCCTTCTTAGCCGCACCAGCCGCTTTGGCGTTATCGATTCGATTCATGGCATCGTTAATCTGCTTCTTTGCATCAGCCATCGCTGTCTCAGACTGCTTGGTCGCCTCATCAAGCGCGCTGTCGGCATGCGCCGCTGCCGCTTGCCCCTGAGCCATCGCACCTGCAGCTGCTACATGAGGATCGTTATCAGCGACTGCGCTAACAATCGGCGTAAGCGATACAAGAGACAATAAAACAAAACGCTTAATCATAATTAAATCTCCGTAGCAAAAGGGTTGTGTGCAGAAGCAACAAATAAACACTCTCGGATTAGAGGGGTCTAGCGACTTTCTTAAGGTGGGACGGTAGCATACGCCCCAGCGCCTGCCTAGCAATTTGTTGATATGCAGCGACGCACAACAGGCCACTGAAAGTAGTGGTCCTGGAGGGCTTTGCAATTCTCTTTTCTTAAATGAGGCCACCAATGCGCGCAAAGGTTGGTATTTAATGAGTTTAACGACGCCTGGCCGCGCATTTTTATTCCTATCAGGAATGCCTGCTCCTTCTAGTAAATAGCCGGCGAATTGCACTGCCCTTGTGGTCCAGTGGGCTGTGGACACCTCGACCCAAGAGCGCTACTATTTCGGCAAAACAAACGGTTTAACACCCTAAGGAATCCCATGCCCACCCTTCCCAGTACGATCGCCTCTATCAGTGCTTACGAGTGTCTAGATTCACGCGGCTTCCCAACTATAGCGGCCACGGTTACTTTAATCGATGGTACGCAGGGCAGTGCCATGGTTCCATCTGGGGCCTCTACGGGAGAATACGAGGCTCTTGAGCTGCGCGACGGAGATGCAGAACGTTATCTGGGCAAAGGAGTGCTCAAAGCTGTCGAGAACATCAAAGAAAAGATAGCTCCCGTTGTTGCCGGACACGATGCGCTCGAACTTGCTAATCTTGATCGCAAATTGATTGACCTCGACGGCACTGAAACCAAGAGCCGCCTCGGAGCAAACGCAATTCTCGGAGTAAGTCTAGCTGCGGCCCACGCTGGAGCCAATCACCTTCGTATTCCACTCTTTAGGTATATCGGCGGTGCCAATGCTAGGCAACTTCCAGTTCCACTGGTTAATATCATTAACGGTGGAGCCCACGCTTCTAATTCGCTCGACTTTCAAGAGTTCATGATCGTACCTCACGTGTCCGGAACGTTCTTTGAGAATATCCGCTGCGCCTCTGAGGTGTTCCATGCGCTTAAAAAGAACCTTAAGAAAAAGGGGCTCTCTACTGGAATCGGAGATGAAGGCGGATTTGCTCCAGACCTTGAGAGCCCAACAGCTACCCTCGATACCCTTATCGAATCGATTGATGATGCGGGCTACGAGCCAGGCAACGACGTCTCAATCGCGCTCGATGTTGCTGCTAGTGAGTTCTATGACGAGGCCAAGGAGAAGTACATCTTCAAAAAGAGCACTAAAGAGGAGTTCTCGTCGGCGGATCTCGTTGAGCTATACGCTGGATGGGCAACAAAATATCCCCTCGTCAGCATCGAAGATGGTCTCGATGAGAACGACTGGAACGGTTGGCGTATGATGACTGAGAAGATCGGCGATCGTGTCCAACTCGTTGGCGATGATCTTTTTGTGACAAATACACGAAGGCTGGCAGACGGCATTGAGCGCGGAGCGGGAAACGCTATCCTGATCAAGCTTAACCAGATCGGCACCGTAACTGAAACCCTTGAGGCTATTAACCTTGCGCACAAGAACGGCTATCGCTCAATTATGTCACACCGATCAGGTGAGACCGAAGACACCTCAATTGCAGATCTAGCTGTTGCCACCGGATGCGGTCAAATTAAAACTGGATCAGTGTGTCGCAGTGAGCGCACCGCTAAATACAACCGACTTCTCTGGATCGAGACGTTCCTTTCGGGCGCCTCCTTCTGTACAAACCCATTCGCGTGATCGGCTGGCTCACCTCACTTCTAGCGGCATTAACCCTTGTCGTTGCTTGGCACTCCCCCAGCTCAGCTCTCTGTGCTGCTCTGGGCTGGACCTCGCTACCACTGTTCTGGGTAGCTTTAGCCATAGAAAAGAGGAGATTATTGAGATCTTTTGTATCTGGAGTAGTCACCTATATCGGGGGCTTTCTCTGGCTCTACGGAACGATTCGCGACTTCGGTGGGATGCCAGCAGCGCCGGCTCTAGCGGTATTCTTTTTCTATGCGAGTGCCAGCGCGGTGCAGTTTTTAATCTGGGGGTTTAGCTTCACACATCTTCCCGCCTGGTGCTCTCGATTAGGGGTTAGAACCGCTCTTTCCTGGCTCATTGCTCACCATTTTTGGATCAAGATCTTTCCCTGGGATTTCGGTCACACTCAGATCGCATTCGTTAGATTTGCGCAACTTGCTGGGGTACTAGGTGTTCCGGGAATAACATTTATTATGATGTGGTTAGTTGAAGCGCTCTGTGCTCGCCGAACTACCAATAGATGGGTTCTCCCGTTAGCTCTCTGCACCTTCGGCGCATCTCTTACCTACGGTATCTGGATTGAAGAGACTATTGAAAAAGCTAAATCAACTCCACTATCAACAGTGATGATTCAGGGTAACGTGACCCTGCAAAGAAGTGCCGGTATGACCTTCTTTTCAGTTAATACCGAACAGTACCTCCGCACAAGCGCCTTAGCCTCTCAGAAAGATACCCTTATTATCTGGCCTGAATCGACTATTACAAAGATGGTGCCCGATGCTATCGAGCATGTGTCTGAAACAAACACACTACCGTATCGCGGAGATGGTTCAACATTTTTAGTTGGCGGAATTACCTACAAGGACCAACGAAACTATTACAATAGCTCAATCTTGATCCGTGCTGATGGATCGATTGATCGCCCTTATCACAAGATGATTTTAATGCCATTTGGCGAATATACCCCGCTTAGTGATTGGATTCCCTGGCTCAAAGAGATCAATCACACTGCCGGAGACTTTATCGCTGGAGATACCACTAAGGTACTGTCTTACCAGTTATCAAACGGCAGCACAGTTAATCTGGCACCCCTTATATGTTACGAAGATGTAGTGCCGCATTTAGCCCAAAGAGCTACCGCGCAAGGAGCTTCCCTACTTATCAATCAAACCAATGATGTTTGGTTTGGCAATACTGTTGCCCCGTACCAGCACCACATGATTGCTAGTTTTAGAGCGATTGAGAATAGACGCTACCTGCTCAGGTCGACGAACACTGGCGTTACCGCAGTTGTTGATCCTTTAGGCCGGACATTAGCCTCTCTACTACCGTATACAGAGGCTGTACTGCCTATGGAGATCGCTCTGCTAACGTATCAGAGCACCTTCACCCAGGTTCCTATCCTGCTGATCTGGTTTATATTAGCTGCATGTGGCGCGCTAATGGTAGTCTACCTTGCGGTGCGACGTTCTACAAAAAGACTAGGGCATCGCAATTCTCTTCTCTAAAATGGGGCCAAAAATGCGCGGAACTTACTGTATTTAATGAGTTTAACGGTATTTAGCCGCGCATTTTTTATCCCTGTCAGGAATGCCATTCCTTTCAACCTAAATTCGGCAGTTAAGGAGGATGAAAATGGTGCAGATGCTCAAAAG
>JBBALZ010000089.1:0-13092 GCA_040402735.1 Bdellovibrionota bacterium | reverse complement strand
AAGTGATTTCGAGTAGATGCGCCATTTTCAGACCCGCAACTGCCGAATTTAGGGTGATACATCAGCTTTGAGGTAACCGGCCACCACGTCAAGACAGACTAGCGCTAAAGTGGAGAATCGTATGAGAATCGTAACTATCGCCATGATTGCAACTTCACTCCTCTCCTCATTACTGATCTGCTCGGCGCCTCCGGCAGTCGCGGCAGACGCCACTAAAGGCGCAGCTACATACGCCCAGCTCTGCGCCATGTGCCACGGTGAAAAAGGATTAGGAGATGGAGCTCTCGCCGCTACCTTTCCAGAGGGCCAAAAGCCTCGTAACCTAACGGCGGGAGCCAATAAGTACGCTACCGATGACACCAAGCTCAAAGAGGTGATCCGAAAGGGAGGCGCTGCAGTAGGACTGAGCGTGCTGATGCCGGCTCAAGCAGGGTTGAGCGAGGAGCAGTTAGGTGACCTAGTGGCATTTGTGAATTCTCTCAAAAAGAAGTAGTGCTGATGGCGACTATTGGCGACATGCGTCGCCTATGCCGTTAGCCGAGATACAGCTCATGCACATTACTGAATCGACTCATTACGAAAACGTATCTGACTCTAGCTCAATAGGTGAGGCGTTTTGGAAGCGCGTTGCTGCCGAACCTGATGCTGTAATCTATCGCTACGCCCTTGCATCCTCGGCCGGGGCTACTCGCGTCTGGAAAGAGGAGACCTACCGCTCTACAGCTGAGAAGGTAGCACGGCTCGCCCACTATCTAGCAGCTAAGGGGGTCAGTGTCGGAACTCCTGTCGCTATAATCTCCAACACGCGGCTTGAGTGGATGTTGGCTGACATGGCCGTGCAGACTCTCGGAGGTATCGCAGTAAGCGTATACCACTCGCTAACCGCTGCCGAAGCTGGGTTTATCATTTGGGACTCTGGGGCCAAGATCGTTTTTATTGAAAACGAGGAACAAGCCAGGAAGATTGATTGGTTGCTTCACAATCCCTGTTCGATTCCAGAGCGAGAAGGTATCCCTGCTTCGCTTGAGAAGCTGAGCCTATCTACTGTCGTCTCTTTTGAGAGCGTTGAGGCACTCAAGGACATCGACGTGGTTCGTGATATCCTAACCGATCAAACCTTGTCCACGGAACCTCTACCGATACCGAATCACCTTTCTCGCGCCTCAATTGCTTCTTACGTATATACATCTGGTACCACTGGTCCGCCAAAGGGAGTCATTCAAACACACGGCAACCATCTGGCAAACGTCGAGCAGTCCGCAATAAGTGGAGTATTCTCAAGCAGTGGTTCGCTCTTTCTCTACCTGCCACTCGCTCATTCATTTGCTCGCTTGGTCTACTATGTTGGGTATCTGACATCAACGTCCCTTGTCCTACCAGCTATAATCGACCATCACTCATCTAAATTAGATCTGGCATCTGTAGCACGAGATATTCGCGAGGGGGATGCCACTATGGTTCCCTCCGTTCCTCGTCTCTTTGAAAAGATGGCCAATGCTATTAAGACTAAGGCGGAGGGTCGTGCCCTATCGAATAAGATCCTAAAACTGTGCATTAGGAACGCCGCCTATGTGCAACGCTGCACTGAGCGCGGTACCCCCGTTAGCGTATTTCAACAGATCCTCCATCAGGGCTTCACCGGTATACGCAAGAAGATATCCGCGCAGCTATTTGGTTTTAGATTTCAGCACGCCATCTCTGGGGGAGCGCGACTAGACCCTGATGTAAACCGCTTCTTTGAATCGCTAGGTATAATTGTCTGCGAGGGTTATGGCCTCACGGAGACCTGCGTTGCTACTCACGTAAATCTTCCGCATAGACGTAAAATTGGGAGTGTTGGACCAGCTTTCAATGGTATCGAGGTGCATATTACCCCAGAAGATGGCGAGATATGGTTGCGTGGCCCAAACGTTACCAGCGGCTATCTTAATCGACCAGAGGCGACCCGCGAATCGTGGACAGTTGATAGTTGGTTTAAGACGGGAGATGTCGGTAGAGTTGATGATGATGGATTTCTTTACATCACAGACCGAAAAAAAGAGATCGTCATTACAGCAGGCGGTAAAAAGATACCACCTACCGAATTAGAGGGGGTCTTTAAGCGCTTTTCATTTATCTCGCACGCTTTTTTATATGGAGATGGGAAGCCTTATTGTATAATGCTCTTTACGCTCAATGAAGCTGAATTACGTGAGCAACTCAAGTCTGAAGGCATCACGGTTGCAAAGGACGAAAAGCTATCTCTATTGCCCGCAGTGAAGCGCCGTGTATCTAATTCCGTCGCATCAGTCAATTCCGATCTGGCAAGTTACGAGACGATTAAGCACTTTGCGATTATCGATGAGGATTTTAGCATCGAAAACGGCCTCCTGACTCCAACGCTAAAGATGAAAAGAAAAACCATAGCTGCTCGGTATGCTGAGGTGATTGAGTCGTTGTATAAACCCTGAGCGAGTGATTTTTGTAGCTACTCACCGGATTTTATCCTAAATCCGGCAGTTAAGGATGATGAAAATGTTGCAGATATTCGAAAGAACGAAGGATTTTGGTAACACTTTAGCACTTTGCTAAACCCGCGACCTGGAGGGCTGGACTCTGGCCAGCCGCGCTGTCACCCGCCAAGATCATCGTAGTTACCTAATTTCTAGTAGCTGAGAGATTTTCAGACCCGCAAATGCCCAATTTAGGTTCAAGACTACCAGTACTTCTCAACATGCAAGTTACCGGGAGTCTTCTTAGAGTGAAGAACGAATCCTCGGCCGCACAGATACCGCTCAAGATCTTCGATCATCGCTGGATTCCCGCACAGAAAGACTGAGTCCTGGTCGGGATTTGGATCGACGTGCCTATCTTCAAATAATCTCTGAATCCGGCCCTTTCTTCCCGCATAGTCATCCCCTGCGCGGCTGGCGATCGGCAGGTAGCACAGCCCCTTTCCGCTCTCTTGGTAAAAAGATAACTCATCTGCATAAGCAAAATCAGATGGGTAACGAACTCCGTGAACAACAGTAATCTTCCTGCTGGGCGACCAGACCTCACCGGTTCGAACCATCGACATAAAAGGAGCAAGACCCGTCCCAGTAGAAACCAACACAAGATTGCGATTCTCCGGAATTCCTTCAAGGGTAAAGGTGCCAGTCACCTTAGGTTGAGCAAACAAGCGGTCGCCCTCTTTGAGCGCCGCCAACCGTGAGGTCAACGACCCCGTCGGCACGACTGCTATGTAAAACTCGAGAAACTCCCTCTGCTCTGGCGACGAGCCGATTGAATAGGCCCTCTTGATCAACTTATCGGCCGGCGGAGCCTCAGGCTCAGGCGCTGCACCCTGGTATCGATCGGCAGCTCCTAGTAATCCAAGAGCAACATATTGGCCAGGTTTAAAATCAGGCACACCAGCATCCGGCTTGACGCGCAATATCAAAAGCTCAGGGGTGACCTCAATCCTTTGTATAAGAGTTGAATTTAACATACTAAATGTATACCCTGCACATATAGAAAAGAGAACCTCTAGCCATAGGGCTTCGCAATTCTCCCGCTATCTACTGGAAAGGAATGGCATTCCTGAAAGGGATAAAAATGCGCGGCTAAATACCGATAAACTCATTAAATACAGTAGGTTCCGCGCATTTTTGGCCCCATTTTAGAGAAGAGAATTGCGATGCCCTACTCTAGCCAAGCTTTTATCCCTATAAATTGAGCCAGCAAATTGGAAAATTCCCGTGCAGATCGTCCTCGTTGAACCGCAAATACCGCAAAATACTGGCTCAATTTCACGTACCTGTGCAGCGACCGATACGCCCTTACACCTGGTAGAGCCTCTAGGTTTCGAAATTACCGAAAAAGCCGTCCGTCGTGCTGGGCTGGACTATTGGCCGTATGTGAAATTATTTCGACATGCCTCGTGGAATGACTATTTGAAGAACGGTCAGCCTGACAATATCTGGCTCTTCTCGAAATTTGGAGAACGACTCTATACCTCGGCTGAATTTGGACCAAACGATGCCTTAGTCTTTGGTAGCGAGACCAAGGGGCTTGGCCAAGAGTTTCTTGCTCAGTATCCCTCCTCGCAGATCTTACGTATTCCCATCGTGACTGACTATGTCCGCAGCTTAAACTTGAGCAACGCAGTATCTATTGCGCTCTATGAAGCTCGTCGGCAATTAAAACTTGATTAGGCTAAGAATGATTTGCGGAAGCTTAAACCCTTGCACCGTCAGGGTGAGCACCGCAACTGCCGAATTTAGGATAATTTTGCAAGTAGCTCAATAGATAGAGCTTAACTTAATGGTCTTAAGTATTAACCGACTCTCGTGCCCCAAATTATCAAGTTTCACCCGTTTCTAGTCGAACCTACCAACGGGGATAGCTAGATGAGAAGACCACCCAACGAAAGAGAGCGACTAGCACGCTTACGCTCACTCAATCTGCTTGATAGCGGCCTAACCGAGAGCCTACAGGGAATTACTGACCTTGCAACGCAGATCACAGGCTGCTCATACGCCTTTATCTCGTTTATCGAAGATCACAAGCAGCTTCTGCGTACCACCTCCGGCTTCTCTATGAGCGATATCCCCCGCTCATCATCGATATGCAGCGACACGATTCTGAGCGATGAGCCATTAATTATTGGCGATCTAGTATCAACCCCTTATTTCAAAGACGCTCCGCTGTGCAAGACCCCTGTCCAAGCCCGCTTTTATGCAGGCTTTCCTCTAATAGCACGCGATAGATTAATTCTGGGCACTTTGTGCGTTCTTGACAGCTCTCCCAACAAGCAGATGACCGCGACACTACTCACTACCTTGACGCACCTTGCGCAACACGTCGTTGCTCAGATCGAGTTACATAATAAACTGTCCGCGGTCCAGAGAACGATCTCCTCGCTTGAGGATAGCGAGCAGAGGTTTCGTAGAATCGCTGATGCGTCGCCGGTGTTGTTGTGGATCTCAGACCAAGCCGGAAACAGAACCCTCTCCAACAAAGCATGGTGCGACTTCACTGGACTGTCTCAGGAGCAGAGCCTGGCTGAGTGCTGGAGAGAATCGGTACACCCCAGCGATCGTTCGGTTTACCAAGCAAAATGGTTAGAGGTCGCAAAAGGCCACAATAAATTCCAGCACGAATATCGTCTGCGACACGTTAGTGGAACGTACCGTTGGGTTATGGAACAAGCGATTCCCCTCTTCTCCTCGGCTGGTCGATTAGAGGCATACGTTTCATCATGCGTTGACCTTAGTCAGCGTAGCTCTGACGAGCTTCAATACCAACACAATGAGGCTAGATTTAGAGCTATCAGTGAAGCTGCGCCACTGGGAATCGTGGTGACTGACTCAAATGGTAACTGCATCTACTCGAATCACACCTTTCAGAGCATATCCGGATCAACGATCGAGGAATGCCTCGGCTCAGGGTGGCTCCGCCATATTCATCCCGATGATTTTCAAGGAATATCCGATGCGTGGTCCAAAGCTAACCAAACAGCCCGCTCCTTTGAATACACTCTACGCTACCAACGTCCAGACGACAGCGTTTCGTGGTGCAGTCTCAAGGCGGCTGCAATCAATTCAACCGACACAGTAAGTGGCTGGGTAACAACGATAGAAGATATCACCGCGCGGCGGCAAGCAGAGGAGGAGCTGATCGCCGCAAAACTATCCGCAGAGAGCGCAATGCGTGCGAAGAATCAATTTCTAGCCAACATTAGTCACGAGATCCGAACACCTCTTACTGCAATTATTGGCTTCGCCGATGCGCTTATGGCTGAGGAATCGCTTGTGCCATCTCATCGTCACTGTCTAGATGTAATTCTCAACAACGGCAAACACTTGCTCAACATAATTAACGAGATACTCGACCTAGCAAAGATCGATGCGGGTGCTTTGAAGGTCGAGCGCACACCGTGCTCTCTTGTGGATCTACTTGAAGAGCTACGAGTGATGTTCGGCCCAATTGCGACCGAAAAGTCGTTGGCGTTTCATATTAAATACCTCTGGCCACTTCCGAGAACCGTTACTACGGATCCGCTCAGACTAAAACAGGTGCTAATTAACCTTATCGGCAACGCCATAAAGTTTACCTCAACGGGAACGGTCGTGGTTGAAATAAGTTGGGATGCTCAGTCTCAAACGATAAATTGTAGGATTAGCGATACGGGGATCGGATTAACTCCGGAACAGGTAGGTAATCTCTTTCAGCCTTTTTACCAAGCTAACGATTCAACCACCCGCACATTCGGCGGCACAGGCTTGGGGCTTAGTATATCACAACGTCTCGTAAAAGCACTTGGTGGCTCGATTGAAGTGCTATCGGAAGCGGGCAAAGGATCTACTTTTAGCTTCTCTGTTCTGTGCCACGATTCAGATAGTCAGGTACAACTTCAGCAGGATGTAGACACTCTAGGTGAGAAATCTTTGAGCTCCACCAATCAAGTGCCTACACTGCGAGGATCAGTTCTATTCGCGGATGATGCCCTTGATAACCGACGCCTAATTGAGCATCTACTACGAAAGACAGGGGTAGAGATTACACTTGTCGAGAATGGCTTGGAGGCCGCGCAAGCAGCTTTATCCCGACCCTTCAATCTCATACTTATGGACATTCAAATGCCGC
This sequence comes from Bdellovibrionota bacterium, assembly GCA_040402735.1. Classification (GTDB taxonomy): domain Bacteria; phylum Bdellovibrionota_C; class UBA2361; order UBA2361; family OMII01; genus OMII01. Next base: position 6,483 of record JBBALZ010000089.1, on the reverse strand, counting down.
TTGTTGATGGGCTCTCCGCAACACGCCAGATTCGTGCCGCTGGAATTACAACTCCGGTGATCGCGGTATCGGCCGGAGCCATGAATTCAGATGTGGAGAGTGCCCTGGATGCTGGCTGCACCCAGCATCTGACCAAACCATTCGACAGACGAACGTTTTATGAATTGCTTTCGCGCTATTTGGAACCTAGCTCAACCAAACATACTACCTCAGCTGAGGATGCAACGATCCTCTCGAACATTTGTGATAATGATGACACTGAGATGCAGATACTGATCAAGGAATTTATCAACGGACTACCAGCGCGATGCTCCTCGATAGAAGAGGCGGCCTTGCAGGAAGATTGGCCAAAACTCGCCGCATGCGCCCACAAGTTAAAGGGCAGCGCCGGAATGTATGGATTTCCTGACCTAGCTGCATGCGCGGCTAATATGGAGCAAGCTGCAAAGCGCAGCGACTGTGATGCCGCCAGAAATGAATACTTAGAGCTTCAAAGACTCTTAGTTCGGATTGGTTGCTAGCCAAGCGAGGCGGTTACCAGTTAAGCACTACGTATACGAGTGCATGATCGGATGCGTCTTCTGGCGTAGAGATCAAACCCGAAGCGTATACGCCCTCACTATATGCCGTCTGCCATGCATATCGCAGACTCTCTGCTGGCATAATAATGTCATCTAACCAGGAGAACTCTCCCTTGTAGAGGAACGTTCCGGGATATGTTGTCGAAGCGGCATTTGATGTCAGAACACTAAACAACCTTCGAGGTAGCTCAGATTCGGCAACACATAACGGCACGCCGCGCTTACTCAAACGACACGGCCCCTTCTCTCCGAAACTAGACAACGATAGCGAACCCTCAAGAATACGAGCGCTAGCCACATCGAAATTACCGTTTCTATCCCCGAGCACTAAGAGAATGTTCTCACCCGAGGCAAATGCTTCCTTATGACGCATTTCAAGCACACGTCGCAATCCCTCGCTCATCTCCATCCGGTAAGTCTCCCACTCCAAACCGGTTGGATCATCCTGCCCGCCGCGCTTTGACTTAAAGTGAAAATTAACGATAGAGATCGACTTAGAAAATTGCGTATCACGCGCTTTTACTGAGAGCTGCAACTCATAAGGTGGTCGCGAAAATAGTCTAGGTTTTTGCCTAGACCAGATCTTTGGAAGTTGCACCCTCCCATACGGTAACACCTGCTCGACCGTTGCCCGATCGAGCGCAACTATAAAACCGTTGGTCATACTTCCCTCAGATGGTGGTGCCGTCATCACCTTAAAAAAGCGATTTGATCGCTCGCGCCAACGTAACGCCAATTGGTTGAGCGCGGCTTCTCCGTCTGCCTGGGTCTTGCCGATCACCTCCTGAACTGCGACAACATCACACTTAGCTGACACAAAACGAGAAACGAGATCGTCGACCTTCTTATCATACCTCTGACGCGTGTAGGTCGGATTATTCCTCGACATCGCATCAAAGCTACCGAACAACTTCAAATTCTGACTACACACTATGAGATCTGCTGCACCACGTGGATCGCCTCCGGGTAATACAGATGGTGTAGTTTTATCGGCAGCGCGCTTTACAGCCGGTGTTGGTTGGTTATTTGATGCGGAAACATCTGTAGCCGACTGCTCAGAATCCCCCTGAGTTTTCTCAGAATTAGCTTGAGCGTCAGCATGATCTTCTTGGGGTTGCGCAGCTGAATCCGCACAGCAACCTTTCTGGGCCTGACTCAAGAGACCAAAAAGTGAAAAAAACAGGATTATAACAGCTGAGCTAGCTCGCACTCGCCACCCCCGCCGCTGCTGCCCTTCACCGTGAGCAAACATAGTATGCATAGGTAACCCTCCATCCGCTGCTGAACGCACCCGCATCACCCCTAAGCGTCCCAGCAAAATCGCATCTACGATATCTTGATGTTTACTCAGGCTTGTCTGACACAGTCCGATCTTGGCAAGCTCATCGTTGTACAGGTGCTCAACCGTCCGTCGCGCTGCTAATTTTACCTCGGCACGAGGTAGCTGCTTTCCAGATAGTCCCATAACTTCATGGTGGACCGAGCGCGGATTAATTCTTCCAGGCACAGAGATTGAACGTGCTCTAGCAACCGACTCAAAGATTGCTCGGACATTCTCAACCTTTAGTGCGTTATGTGGGTCTTTCACCGTTGTAGCAGCCTCGCAAACCAAGATATCACTATTCCCAAGCTGCAGCCGATCGATCAAAGCCTCAATTCGCTGCTGGAGCGTTCTCAGCCGCTCTCCCATCGCTAAGGCTGGCGGGTCGCTTTTAACCTTGCCAACGGAACGGATCCGTCCGTCGTGTATAGAAAACAGAGCCCACCCAGAACAGGTGAGACTCGGATCAACAGCTAATAACGAACGGTAACTCTGCATAGATGCAGGATACTCGGAACCGGTCTAACTCGCTATATAACGATAACAGAGCAATCCAAATAGGGCTTCGCAATTATCTCTTCTTAAATGAGGCTAAAAATACGCGCAATGTATCGCCTGGCCGCGCATTTGTATCCTGATCAGAAATGCCAGCTCTTTCCAGTAGATAGCGGGAGAATTGCGATGCCCTATAATCCCAAGCCCAGGGTGGACAGGCACTCGGCTGGTTGGTATAACCCATCTGTTGAACCGGGCAAAAGGGACGGCAGGGCATCGCAGTTCTCCCGTTATCTACTGGAAAGAACTGGCATTTCCAATAGGGATACAAATACTCATGGAACAGGAACTCTTAAGTGATCTTTACAAGCAGATGGCCAGAATTCGACGCTTTGAGGAAGAGGCTGCACGCCTCTACACCGAAAAGAAGATCGGCGGCTTCCTGCACCTCTACATCGGCCAAGAGGCCGTGGCTGTTGGCGCGCTGTCAGTGCTGCAGAAGAACGATTATGTAATGACCGCCTATCGCTGCCATGGACATTACCTGGCGCGCGGCGGGTCAGCTCGTGCTGGAATGGCTGAGTTGCTGGGCAAAGAGACCGGCTGTGCCAAGGGGCGCGGCGGATCAATGCATTTCTACGATGTCGAGAATCGATTCATGGGTGGCTGGGGTATCGTCGGTGCCCAGGTGCCGGTCGCAGCCGGACTGGCCTTTGCTGAAAAATACAAAGGAAGCGATGGAATAGCGATCGTATTCCTCGGCGACGGAGCTATTAACATCGGCTCATTTCACGAGGGGCTAGCTCTTAGCGCGCTATGGAAAATACCGGTTATATTCGTCATCGAGAATAATCAATTCGCCATGGGCACACCGCTTGAAAAGACTGCCCCGACAGATGATCTATCGATTCGAGCACTCGCTTATCCGATGGCGCGAGAAACCGTTGATGGACACGACATTTTCGCCGTTCGAGAGACCATTTTTGCCGCTGCTAAGCGCGCCCGTGAACAAAACTTACCGACCCTGGTAGAAGCGAAAACATACCGCTATCGAGGACACTCGATGGCTGATCCCGCTAAATACCGCACATCGCAGGATGTCGATGCGTGGAAGGCCAGGGATCCGATTAAAGTTCTCGGCGAAACGATGGAGAGCCTTGGAATGAAAGCTCTGCGCGAGCAGATCGATCAGGACGTAGAGAATGAGATTCAGGATGCCGTGCGTTTCGCTGAAGATTCGCCATTCCCGGCACCAGAAACAGCTTTGGATTACACATATGTCTAATGCAATGTCAGATGAATCAAATACCGAATCCGCAATGCGCGAGATTCAGATAAGAGACGCCCTACAAGAGGCGATGACAGAGGAGATGCTCAGAGATGAGCGTGTGTTCCTCGTCGGAGAAGAGGTCGGTGGCTACAATGGCGCCTACAAGTGCTCCAAGGGCATGCTAGACCAATTCGGTGCTAGGCGCGTCATCGATGCTCCGATCGCCGAGAACGGATTTACTGCTATCGCCATCGGAGCAGCCATGGCTGGACTGCGGCCGATAGTGGAGTTCATGACCTTTAATTTCTCACTCTGTGCTATCGATCAGATTATCAACACAGCAGCTAAGGCTCGGTTGATGTCGGCAGGAGCGATCTCATGCCCTATAGTATTTCGTGGAGCGGGAGGCGCGGCATTCCAGTTAGGAGCACAACACGCCAACTCATTTGATGGTTTCTATGCTTACACTCCAGGTCTTATCGTGATTGCTCCGGCAACTCCATACGACATGAAGGGCCTGTTAAAGAGCGCAATACGCGATGAGAATCCGGTGGTGTTCTTTGAATCAGAGCTGACATACGGCAAACGTGGAATGGTGCCAGAGGGCGAGTACCTGATTCCGATCGGTAAAGCTGATATCAAGCGCGAGGGATCTGACGTAACCCTTATTACTTGGTCAAAGAACGTGTTCCTCGTCCTCGATGTCGCTGAGGAGCTAGCTCAGCAAGGCATATCAGCCGAGGTCATTGACCTAAGAACACTTAGACCACTCGATAAAGAGGCTGTCTTTAACTCTGTTGCTAAGACAAATCGGTGTGTGATTATTCAAGAGCAGCACGAAGTTGCAAGCTACGGAGCATACCTAAGTCATCTGATCTCAACTGAGATATTCGATGAGCTTGACGCTCCCGTCGGATTGGTTTCGACCCTTGAGGCCCCGATGCCCTACTCGAAGGCGCTTGAGGTTGTCCTGCTGCCGAGCAAGGAACGCATTATTGAAAAGGTAAAGGCGGTCTGCTCGTAACGGAATGGCTGTAATACCTTTTCGAGATACCGTTCCCTCTATCGATCCAACGGCTTTTATAGCACCAGACTCATGGGTAATCGGCGCAGTCACTGTCGGGGCGCGCAGTTCGATCTTTTTTAACGTAGTAGTGCGCGGCGATATCCAACCTATAACGATCGGTTCAGAAACCAATCTACAGGAACACGTACTTGTTCATTCTTCCCATGGGATGTCACCAGTCATAATCGGGGACAGAGTGACGATCGGACACCGTGCAATCGTTCACGGATGCTCTATCGGCAACAATACGTTGATCGGTATGGGTGCAACTATCCTCGATGATGTCGTTATCGGCGAGGATTGTATCATCGGAGCGCACGCCCTCATAACCAAGGGCACTATTATTCCCCCAAAAAGTATGGCTGTTGGCACCCCAGGCAAGATCGTACGCCAGCTAACAGAGGAGGAGCTCGCCAGCCTCCGCACATCTGCCGGACACTACGTAGAGCTTGCTGCCGAGTACCGCAAGCACCTGTGCTAGGTCCCCTTGTCGGCCCCGTCTTTAGGTATTTACATGCAACTGTACAACCCCCTCTCACCGGGGTAGGATTGCTCTATGTTTGATTTCCTGCACGATAAGATAGATGGCGCGCTGAAACGTATACGTGGTCGCGGAACCCTTACTGCGAGTGATGTGGAAGCAGCGTTAAAAGAGGTTCGGACTGCCCTCCTTGAGGGTGATGTAAACTTTAAGGTCGCTAAGGAGTTCTGCTCACGTGTAACCGAGAAAGCAGTCGGCGAGAATGTGCTCAAGAGCCTCTCACCCGATCAACAGATAATTAAGATCGTCCACGAAGAGCTAACAGCTACCATGGGCGGCGATGCCGCTGAGCTTGATCTGCGTGCCTCTCCGCCTGTTGTGATCATGCTCGTTGGACTGCAAGGGTCAGGTAAAACCACTACATCAGCGAAACTAGCTCGCCTTGTTCGCGAGCAGTACAACCGTTCGCCGCTTCTGGTGCCAGCAGACGTTTACCGCCCCGCGGCGATCCAACAGCTCAAGACACTTGGAGCAAGTCTGAACATTCCGGTCTTTGATACGCAGCCAACAGACCGTCCAGTTGATATCGCTATCAGAGCGCGCGAATTCGCCAAGCGCCAGATGCACGACGTCATGATCCTCGATACGGCAGGACGACTACAGATCGACGAAGCATTGATGGACGAACTCAAGCAGATCGTTGCTGCGGTGAGCCCGACCGAGGTTTTACTGGTAGCCGATGCTATGACCGGACAAGAGGCTGTCAACGTGGCTCAAGGATTCGACTCATTGCTGTCGCTCACTGGGCTTGTACTCACAAAGCTTGATGGAGACGCTCGAGGCGGCGCAGCGCTTTCGATGCGCGCAGTAACGGGTAAACCGATTAAGTTTGTTGGCCTCGGGGAAAAGTCCGATGCTCTCGAAGCCTTTCATCCCGAGCGTATGGCCTCGCGCATACTTGGCATGGGAGATGTTCTGACCCTGATCGAAAAAGCAGCCCAACAGGTTACAGTTGAAGAGAGCGAGGACCTGGAGAAGAAGATCAAAAAGGGCCAGTTTACCTTCGAGGATTTTCTCTCTCAAATGAAGATGATTCAACGCATGGGAAGCATATCATCGTTGATGTCGATGATCCCTGGGATAAATAAACTCGCAAAACAGGTCGATCCTGAGAGGCAGGAACGTGAATTCCGCAAGTTGGAGGCGATTATCCTTTCAATGACAAAGGAGGAACGTCGTAATCATGAGATCATCAATGGCAGCCGACGC
>JBBALZ010000088.1:0-13414 GCA_040402735.1 Bdellovibrionota bacterium | reverse complement strand
GCCCCTTAATAGGGGCTAACGTTATTGCGGCAGAATTTGCTGAGTAGTTACTTTTTTCCTACTGCTGTCTGTTGCAGTCTGTAAACATTTGGTGCTCCTTCTACTTTTTCAAAGCCCTCTACTATTCTAAACGGCGACTCTGCGGTTCCTAAAAACAGATAGCCATCAGGAGCTAATATCCCTTTAACCTGTTCCAAGATCGACTGTTTGGTTGCCGTATCGAAATAGATCAAAACGTTACGCATAAACATCAAGTCTATCTGAGGTACATTCCATGGAGTGATTAAGTTCTGTTCGAAGAAGCAAGCCATTGATTTAAGTTCTGACTGCACCTCGTATTTATCTCCACTCTGTGAAAAAAACTTAACCAGGTACTTAACAGGCAAACCTCGATTTACCTCTAGCGATGAGTAGACGCCGGACCTAGCTCGCTCTACGACCAGCGGATTCACATCACTGGCTAGGATCTGTACCTTCCATTCCGCTAGCTGAGGAAACGAGTCACGAATCAACATAGCGATCGAGTATGGCTCCTGCCCCGTTGAGCAGGCAGCTGACCAGATAGTTAAACTCTTGGTTGCTGAGCGCCTTTGAATCAGATCCGGGATTACTGAGGATTTAAGTAGCTCAAACGGCCCAAGGTCTCTAAAGAATGACGTTTCATTGGTCGTTAAAGCCAGAAGCACCTTCTTGTTGAGCGCTGGATTCGATCTTCTAAGAACTGTATCGACTAGGTCGGATAACGTGCCAAACCCCTCCTCCCTGGCCAATGATGTTAGGCGAGATTCAACTAGGTACTCTTTGCCATTGCCGAGCACCACAGCGGTCTCATCTTTAAGCAGATTCGATAACTGAGCAAACTGTTGTTCAGTGATCATTTAGCTCTCCGTAGTTATTTTCTTGCAGTTTCTGTTGATAAGCGCGGCGATTGAATCTAGTGGTACCACTGCGTGGTGAAGATTGGCAGCGATAACCGATCGAGGCATCCCCCAAACCAGACTTGAGGCTTCATCTTGAGCGATGACTATACCCCCTGATTCCTTAACATATTCACAACCATTTCGACCATCTTGGCCCATGCCGGTCATAACAATACTAAGGAGCTGCTCCCCATAAACATCACCCAGTGACCGAAGCATTACATCAGCTGATGGCCGACACGAGTTTTCATGCGGTGCCTGAGAGAGCGCTAAGAGCCTCTGATCACCGATATCATTTACCTGCATGTGAAAATCTCCCGGGGCCACGTAGATCACGCCTGACTCGACAGGCATTCCAGCCTGCGCCTCAACTGCTCTTAATGGTCCCTTTGCTGCGAGCCTCTCCGCGAGGTAACGAGTAAATACGGGTGGCATATGTTGTGTGATAAAAATCGGAACGTTCAAAGCGGGAGAAAGCTGCGTTACCACCTCTATTAAGGCACTTGGACCTCCGGTAGAAATAGCTATAGCCACGGCTGACAGTGGTCGGTTTACGGTAAATATCCGAGTAGGCTCGGCGTTATCTAGGCCTTTTGACTCATGCGCGAAGTGCGCCAGGCGATTCCTCCTTCTTCCTAGCGCTCGGATTCGACTCCTTAGTTGACGTTTTACGATCTCGCACGGACTCCCCTTTCCTCCATGAGCAACAGGTTTTGCTACGACATCACTAGCGCCCAACTCTAGCGCCTCCATGGTGATACTGGCGCCATGCGATGTGTGCTTACTAAAGATTATTACCGGCAGTTCTGATCCCCTGGCACGTAAAGTGCGCAACGTCTCTAATCCATCCATATCGGGCATCTCAATATCGAGAGTCACAACATCAGGATTGAGCTGCTCAATCTGCTCTAGTGCACGCAACCCGCTTTCAGCTACCCCAACAACTTCAATCTCTGGGTCGGTCCTAAAGCATTCGCGCAAGGCTCTGCGAATCAGAAGCGAGTCATCAACAAGTAGGACTCTAATTTTTTCCATTCCTTCGCTAGCCACTGCGCTCTATCAACTTTTCAATTACAATCTATGCCGATTAATTTGAGCTTTTCTTGGATAATCTCCCTTGAAAAGGGCTTCATAATGTATTCATCCGCGCCACCCCGCAGCGCCTCAGTTATCCGGGTCATATCGCGCTCACCTGTTACCATGACTACAGGCGTTGTTCGTGTAGCCGGCTGCTCTCGCACATAAGAAAGAAACTCAACACCACTCATACCGGGCATAACCCAGTCGACGAAAAACAGGGCGGGCGGCTCGTGTGTTTCAAGGAATCTCACTGCCTCCTCTCCTGATAGGGCCGTATGCACAGAAAACCCTAGATCCTGCATCACTTGAGACAGGACTTTGGTTGTAAACTTACAATCATCAACGATAAGAATCTCATTGCTCATGAGAGACCTCCTGATTTGAACTAAGAAAGTGACATACAGCTTCGGGATCTATGTGAAGGAGCAACCCATTACCGTTAAGTGTTTGATACACACCCAGAACCATCCCACTCAAAGGATCGGCAAGGGTACTAGGGCGCGGCTTATAGGAATGAGCGTCAACATCGATAACATCGCCCACCGAATCTACGATAAGGCTAGCGGCGCAATCACTAAGAGTGACGATCAAATTCATCTGCGCTTCCTGTTCATCGGCAACCTGTAGCCCTAAGCGCTCGCGCATTCCTATAGCCGTTACGATATGACCCCTAAGATTTATTAGTCCGCGGATCTCGCTAGGTGTACGTGGAACTCTGGTCATGCGTTGGCATTTCAAAACCTCCTGCACCTGGAGAACATCTATTCCCAATAGATAATCGCCGGCCTTGCAGGTTACTAACTGTGTTGGAACATTAAGCCCTAGAGTCATGCAGATACCTCTCTACTCTCTTGATCCGTTACGCCGGGTACACCGCCGATACCCAATAGAAAATCTATATCCAAAAGAGCAACGACACGCCCTTGAATCACTCCAAATGAATGAATCCCCCTCCTTCCATTACTTGGCCGCAGCGCACTTACCTCTGATGCAACATCGACAATAGCCTGCACTCTAAGTCCTATCGCTGACTGCCCGTGTCCAATGACTACTACACTACCTGAGTTGCTAGGTGTCGCACGTAAAGCTATTGCACTAACGACATCGACTAACTGTAAAATCGATCCGCGATACTGGATAACTGATGACTCTCCAACTCTTTCAATCTGCTCTACTGCGAACTCCTCGAGACGTTGCACCCTCTTTAGTGGAAGAGCCGCTCGCATCTCAGGCGTAAGTTGCACTATAAGGAGCTGCTCATTTGTATTGGCCGAATCTACCTGTCTAGAAATCGCTCTCTGATTAGCAGCTGCCTCGCGTTGCTCGACGCGGGCTTCATGCGCTAAAATAACCGGATCTAAAATAAGCGCTATCTGGCCATCGCCAAGTATCGTCGCCCCGGCATATATCGGAAGCTTACCAATCAACCTGCCAAGTGGCTTTACAACTATCTCCTCAGTATCGTGCACATCATCCACTACGAGACCAAAGCGACACCCATCAACATCAAGAACCACTATCACTTGCGCATAGACCTGCGCATCTACCTCACTCGCCACCTCCAGATGTTTGCGCAAGAAAATAAGGGGTAGAAGATCCTCACGTAATTTGAAGAATGGATACTTCCCAATCCAAGATAGCGCGCCCGCACGCTCAGAAGCGCTAAATTGGACCAATTCGGTAATCGCTGTCTGAGGTATGGCAAACCTTTGATCGGCGCATGATAGCAATAGCGCAGGTATTATGGCCAAGGTAAGTGGTATCTTGAGCCTTATAGTGCTTCCTTCCCCCGGCCAACTAGAGATATCTACATACCCTCCGATCCGCTCAACACTAGACTTAACCACATCCATTCCGACCCCGCGGCCTGATAGGTTTGTCACCGTGTCGGCTGTGGAGAATCCAGGAGCAAAGATCAGCTTGTGTATCTCTGGATCAGAAGCCATCTGAGCTCTCTCGCGTGAGATAATTCCGCGCTCAATCGCTCGGCTGCGAATCTTTTCCGTGTTTAAACCCGCTCCATTGTCTACGATCTCAATTATAACGTAACCACCCTCCTGATAGGCGCCCATAGTGATACAACCCTCTGGGTCTTTTCCGGCAGCTTGTCGCGCATCGGGCAGCTCTATTCCGTGGTCGATTGAATTACGAATAATATGAGTGAGCGGATCTTTTACGGCCTCAATCAAGGTCTTATCAAGCTCTGTATCTTTGCCATGCATCTCTAAACGCACGCGCTTTTTGCAGCTAATTGATAGATCCCGAACGATCCGAGGAAATTTGTTCCAAACTGTGTGAATCGGCTGCATGCGGGTCTTCATAACGCCCTCCTGCAACTCTGAAGTAACTAAGTTTAGACGCTGAGCAACCGCTCGAAAGTTCGCATCACCTTGAGATTTAGTTGATTGCAGGATCTGATTACGCGCAAGAACTAGCTCACCAGCCAAGTTCATCAGATGATCCAGAAGCCCAACATCGACCCGCAGAGATGTTTCTGCCACAACTGCCTTGCTCGGCGCACTGGGCGCAGGAGCTGGTTCAGCTATCTGCATATCTAAGAATGCCTCAAATTCATCATCGAGAGTTAGCTCTTTAGCGACGTTAGTTTGAGGTTCTGTGTGATTGTGCGTGCAGCTATTAAGGTTGGAGCTGCTTCGGTCGCCAGTATTTTTCTCTGCAACACCATGCTCCGTAGAGTTAGCAGCGGCTAATAGTTCAGCTGCCAGGGTTGTATAATCACCACTACCTTCCTGGCTCGAATCTTCAATCGTCTTAACTATAGTTCGTATAGCATCGCAGAGACGGAGCAATAGGCTAACGATGGTATCGTCTATCGGAATCTTGCCGTTACGAATCTGATCCAGCAGCGTTTCACCTGCGTGAGATACGGCCTCTAATTTATGAAAATCTAGAAAGCCACAAACTCCCTTTATCGTGTGAAGCCTCCTAAAGATTGAGTTTATTAAGCCGCTATCAGTTGGACTTGTCTCAAGAGCTAGTAGCTCCTCATCAAGGTGGTCGAGATTTTCCTTGGTCTCGACCAGAAACTCATGTAGCAGCTCATCCTGCTCACTCATACCGAACTTCCCCGTTGCCTCAGTTTATCACTTGCCCTAATTGGTCCCGATTAGGGTGAATGCTCGGGCCTTTTTACGACCCACAGTCTCTCTCGGTAACTCTGTCGATATACTTTACAAATGGATTTAAAAAAAAAGGCGCCCCCGACTAGGGGGTGGCAAGAAAAAAGATCCGCCAAAATCATCTCATTTAGCAACAAAATTGCAGCGACGAACTTTAAATCAGGTGAGTAGTTACCAAAAATGAATGAGGCTGGGTTTATTTTGCACTCCCCTTCCTCAGGCTCTTATTGAAATCAGCCGAATACCATCCTGACAGTGATCTATCCTGGGGGGTGGTAGCCATTTCATGGGCGCAATTAGAGTTCTTGTAGTTGACGATTCCGCTGTTATCAGAAAGGTGCTCGGTGATCTACTAGGTCAAGATCCATCTATCGAGGTTGTAGGTAGCGCACCCAATGGTAAGGTAGCACTCGAGAAGCTCTCCAGCCTAAATCCTGATATAATTACACTTGACATAGAGATGCCTGAGATGAACGGTCTTGATGTTGTTCGCGAGATCCGTCAACGAGGCAACCAGGTTCCAATAATAATGTGTAGCTCTCTAACTGCGGATGGAGCTTCGCATACCCTAGATGCCTTAGCTCTTGGGGCATCTGATTACGTGACCAAACCATCGAGTCACGGGGTAAACACGCGCGATGTTGTCGGTGATGATCTCTTGCGCAAAATAAAGGCTCTGGCCAAACAGGAGCGCAACGCAAGCGGCTCCAGCTCTGTTAGAACTTCTTCGCTGGTTCGTAGTGATATCCCTAGAGAAGCCAAACCGGATAAGATGTTATCTGAGGTAGGTATAGTTGCCTTTGGGGTATCAACAGGTGGTCCAAATGCACTGATGGAGCTGCTACCTCAATTTTCAGCCACATTTCCCGTGCCGATAGTTATCGTTCAGCACATGCCACCACTCTTTACTAAGATGCTTGCTCTTAGGTTGTGTGAGGTCTCAAAGTTACCAGTGAGTGAAGCTCAGCACTCGCAAGAGGTCTTGCCTGGTCAGGTATACCTTGCGCCGGGTGGTTTTCACATGGAGATAAAGCGTCTCCTTGGTCGAACTGTGGTTGCGCTCAACGATGGTCCAGCAGAGAACTCGTGTCGTCCAGCGGTTGATGTTTTATTTAGATCTGTAGCCAAGACGTATGGCGATAAAAGTTTAGGGGTTATTCTAACAGGGATGGGACAGGATGGTCTAAACGGCGCCAAGGAGATTAAGAGAGTTGGTGGCTCCCTGATTATCCAAGATAAAGAATCGAGCGCAGTATGGGGCATGCCGGGCTCAATAATCGACGCGGGTCTAGATCCCTACGTATCACCGCTAAACGGTATCGCTCAAGAGATTGAGCGCCTAGTGATGACTGATTCGTCAGCAAATAAAAAGACTGGCACCTCCGATCGTAAAGTGCTGAACAAAAGTGCCGATACACTTTAATGTTAGTTTGTTGTGGAAGGAGGATTTTATAATGGAATGGAGAGACCCCTTTGTTGTGTACCGCGTAACAGAAACCGGACAACTGGAACAGGTCTTTGTCGCTAAAGACTTCGAAGCCGCGCAGTACTGGCTGACCTACATCGGCCAAGCAGGAGACGTATTGTGCAAAACACCGGCGCACAAGAGACACTCACACCGTTCTCCACGCCCCGAATATTGGAGCCATAAGGGCCCTGAACGCGGGGCAGTCACTGATGAGGAACGTTGGAAAAAGTTAATGAGCAAGCGAAATTTTAATGGCGAGTTTCCCGAAGAGCAATTTGAACAGGATTCAGTAAAATAAGGAACTATTATGCCAGCACCGATTGATCCCAAAATGAAGATACTTATCGTCGATGACTTTGCGACGATGCGCCATATTATGAGGAAATCTCTAGCTTCGCTTGGGCTTACAAACGTGACCGAGGCCGCCGATGGAATCGATGCGCTTGAAAAGCTAAGTCGTGAGGATTTTCACTTTATCATCTCAGATTGGAATATGCCCAACATGATGGGCATCGAATTCTTAAGAAAGGTACGGGCGAATGAACGTCATAAGACAACTCCATTTTTGATGGTCACCGCCGAGGCTAAACGCGAAAACGTTTTAGAAGCGGCAAGTGCTGGGGTTTCACAATATATCGTAAAGCCTTTTACGGTTGATTCCCTGCAACAGAAGATATCAGCTATATTCGAACGTCGCGCTCGTGAGGGATCGCGATAGGAGCTCTTTAGAGGCTTATTAGTCATCATGACCAACACTAACGTTACCGAAATCAGTGAAGCTACCGATCTAAAGGATATCCTTCTAGCACTTAAGCTTGATATGCAGGGTGATCAGTTAGCGAGTTTTAGAAACGCGATAATAGCTCTTTATGCCCAGCTTGATCCGAGCTCGGTCACGATGACTACGACCAATATACCGGACGCTATCACTAAGCTGACTTCAACTCTACGACTGATGAATGAGGCGAGCCAGAAAGTCTTTGATCTGATCCAGAAGCAGGACCAGATCTGTAATCAGCTATCTATGCTTGCTGAACAGATTAAGAAAGAGGCACTAAGCAGTGATTTTTCGGGATTGGTGCTAGCACAACTTGCAGAGGAGCAACAATCCGCCTCTTATCAGATTCGGGCTCTAGGTCATCAAGTAATTATGGCACATGAATTTGAAGACCTGTGTGGTCAAAGCGTAGCTAAGGTGAGAGATCTAATCGGAGGCCTAGAAAACGACCTAAGGGGTTTATTAACCGCATTAGGAATTGCACCTCCCCCAATACATGCCGGGTCAAATTCTGATTGCGATCTGAACCAATCTGAGACCGATGACCTGCTGGGATAGCCCTGGTATTTCGGGTGAGTAGCTAAACCCTGCGCGAGTGATTTTGGGCAGATGCACCGTTTCCAGACCCGCAACTGCCGTTTTTAGGATTATCACCACCTCGCTTTGCTCCGCAAAGCCGCCCCTTAATAGGGGCTAACGGTATTGCTGCGGCAGAATTTGCTGAGTAGTTACGAGCACAAAACATGGCACTTTAACGGATCTTCCCCTTACTAGCCTTACGGTCTATACTTCCACAAAAGTTTTTCGTAAGTATTCACCAAGTAATTAGAAAGTTTGCTAAAATGTGCGAATAAAATTGGCATTTTTGTTGGACTTTCTTTGTTGTCATCCCCTAATCGGGTATGCACTATTTTGGTGAAGAGTTAGTTTTTCCACCCCGGATGTATTCTGGAGCTATAAAAATGAAAGTTGAGATGTTAATGCCACAAATGGGAGAGTCAATCGCTGAGGCAACGATCTCTAAGTGGCTTAAGAAGCCGGGGGATGCCGTGCAGAAGGATGAGGTGATCCTGCAGATCTCAACCGATAAAGTTGACTCTGAGATCCCTGCGCCAGCGGCGGGGGTGCTTGTAGAGCTTTTATTTAATGAAGGCGACGTAGTTCCGGTCAAAACCAAGATCGCCGTCATAGACACAGCCGGCGAATCCAGCGCTGTTATCACCACGGCGGAGCGCCCAGCCCAAGTCTCTAACGGTAATGCCGCACAAATGCAGGCTCCACTGCAGATTCAATCATCCGCACCAGCCGCTGTCTCAAAGAAGGAAGTTAAAGAGGAGGAGGGTCGCTACTATTCACCCCTTGTAAAGAGCTTAGCGGAAAAGCACGGAGTTTCGCCGAGCGAATTAAAGAATATATCAGGCTCTGGACAAGGTGGGCGGGTAAACAAGGAGGACCTCCTTAAGTACGTCGAAGCGCGCTCAGCTAAACCGAGCAGCCCCGCTCCTGTAACACCTGCAGCAACTCAGAGTGCACGTCCCGCTAGCAAACCTGAACCGGTAAGTGGTGATTGGAGCGGAGACGGAACCAAGGTCGTTGTAATGGACACCATGCGTCAAGCGATTGCCGACCACATGGTGCGCTCGAAACACACATCACCGCACGTGTACTCAATTCAAGAGGTCGACGTCACAAATATCGCCAACTGGCGCGCTAAGCATAAATCAGCATTTGAAAAGAGCGAGGGTTTTGGCCTAAGTTTCACTCCGTTCTTTCTCGAGGCAGCTGTCAAAGCGCTTGAGGCCTTTCCCTACGTTAATGCCTCGGTAGATGGAAAGAAGATTATTCTAAAGAAACATGTCAATCTCGGGTGCGCTGTTGCCTTAGGCAACTCAGGGCTGATAGTACCTGTAATCAAAAAAGCCGAAGAGAAGAATTTAGTCGGTATCGCTCGCTCTCTTAACGATCTGGCTCAACGGGCTCGGAACAAAAAATTAGTGCCAGATGATGTCTCTGGTGGCACATTTACCGTGACCAATCCAGGTGTCTTCGGTACCATTATCGGAACTCCAATTATCAATCAGCCTCAAGTGGCGATTCTCTGTCTTGGTGCGATCAAAAAACGGCCCGTAGTGATCGACGACATGATCGCTATCCGGCAGATCTGCTACTTAACACTCTCCTACGATCACAGGATCGTCGATGGATCGCTTGGGGGACAGTTCTTGGCATTTATCAGGGATTACCTTGAGAACTGGGATATGGAGCGCACGCTGTAACTAGCAAGCGGCCAGTATGCGAGTTATCGGTGGTACAGCTAAGGGACGCACTCTTAAGTCAGTTCCTGGAGATTCTACACGACCGATCCTTGATCGAGTAAAAACCGCGCTTTTCGACATCCTACGCCCTAATATTTCTGGATCATCGGTACTAGATCTCTTCGGCGGCACAGGCGCCGTAGGTATAGAGGCACTAAGCCAAGGGGCCAGCCACTGCGTATTTCTCGATGTCAACGTCCGCGCCGTCGCTACCATTAAAGAAAACCTGGCATCGTGCGGACTTACGGATCAAGCTGAGGTGCGTCACACAGACGCATTTATTTACTTAAAGAATACACAGAAAAGTTTTGATCTAGTCTATGTTGCGCCGCCGCAATACAAAGGGATCTGGATTGAAGCGCTGCGTACAATAGCTGAACGCCCGCACCTCATCGCTCCTGGAGGCAAGATAATCGTCCAGATTGATCCAAAGGAATACGAGGCGCTTAATCTAGAAACGCTACGCGAACAATCGCAACGGAGCTACGGCAATACAGTGCTCGTGTTTTTCGGGCTAAACTCTACGCAGTGAATGATCGTAACTGCTCACCGGATTTTAAGTGCTAATTATCTGACCCGAAAATGCATATCGCGCACTACATCTCCAGGTTTTAGAAACCGCGCCAAGGACTCCAGCAGCACAGGCTTAATCATAGTTAATTCCTGCGCCCAAGCCGGATGCAACACATTGACGATAAGCTGCTTATTTATGATGCACTCCGGTTTGCTCACCTCAGCTAATCGCTCACCAACGATCTCGTGCCAGTGCAGGATAAACTCGTAACGCTCAACTCGCTTATCGAGGCCACGGTGGGATAATACTTTTGAGATAATAGCTCTCACCTTGGTCAGATCGGTCGCAACACCACTGCGGCGACGCCGGGGCTTGTGTTGCCAGGAATCATCAACCCCCCGCTTGAGATCCACACTATCTTGACTGCTCGATTTATCTACCTTTTCCACCAGAGTCCACCTCTCGCTCGCTCGCTGCACCTGCATCCTTCTTCTCGAATATCACCACCATCTCACCAGGCCGAGCCATACCTAGATCACTCCTGGCCGCCTTCTCTACGGTTCGCGGGTCGGACTGTAGTCCGCGCACCTCTCGCTTGAGGGCCTGAACCGTATCCGACAGCCGAGCATTGGTACGTTGCTGCTGCTCAAGGGTGCGAGTCAGATTAGAAAGCTTTCCGAATCCGTCATCCGAAAGAAATGAGAACGCTGCAACCGCAAGCGCACCAAGGAGTAGAAAAAGAGTTGCTGTTGAACGCATAAGGCCACTAAAACATACCGCGAATCAGCTCCTCAGGCTAGGTGATCTTCTGGGGCTTCGCAATTCTCCCGCTATCTACTCGAAAGAGCTGGCATTTCACATTAAGTTGAGACCTAGCCGCACTTGTGGTTGTATAGGGAGCATGAACCGCCCAAACGACGGGAGCAACCTGCAGAACCGACCTCACTCAAACCTTTCTGACGGGGCTCTGGTCTCAGCCACTCTCAGCGGTGATAAGAGCGCCTATCGAGTGCTTGTAGAGCGCTATCAGGGTCGCCTCCTTCGGGTCGCCCTGGATATTCTCAAAAACAGCTCAGACGCTGAAGACGTAGTCCAGGAGAGCTTTGTTAAAGCATTCTTATCATTAGATAAATTTAAAAATCAGGCCTCCTTCTATACCTGGCTGCATCGGATAACCTTTAACATGGCCGTGGACCTCAAACGTAAAAATCAACGCCGGGGTGGACAGCATTTTGAATATAAGGAAGAAGTTAGCGTCTCTAATAGTGTGGGCAGCACCGATATTGGCGTCACAGAGGGTGCAAATGTGCCCTTCTCACAGAACATAGAGGGTCCGCAGGAAGCGCTCCTTCGTCGTGAAGCAGGCAAGAAGATCGATCAGGTGTTTGCGTCCCTTTCGGATGAACACAGAGCAGTAATTACCTTGCGCGAAGTGGACGGGCTTGATTATGAAGAGATTGCGGCAGCGTTGGGTGTGCCACGAGGAACAGTAATGAGTAGATTGTTCTATGCCCGTAAAGCACTACAACAGGCTCTTAGGGAGTTTGCTCCAGAGCGCACTGGACAGCTAGTCGACAATGATATTCAGGATACGAGCAATAGATCAGGGGAAGTAAAGAATACTAAGCGTGCCCGAGGATAGAGAAAATGGGTAATACATCAGAGAACATCACTGTGCCAAAGGGCGGCGCACTCTCGGAGAAACAGGAGCTTCTAATATCACGTTTTCACGATGGTGAGTGCTCATACATCTCTGCATTTTTTGCTCGCCGGTTAATTACAAGGAACCCATCGGCTCAGAGCTTTCTATCTGAATTAAAAGAGATCCGATCTAAGTGTGTCACATTGGGTAACGAACCGACCGGTGTTGATATGTGGTCTCGAATTGAAGCGCAGATCGATCAAGAGCAGCGTACGCAGTTTTACGTAGGTGCGCTTCGCGCTCCATCTGGACAGGAACCGCTCTGGCAGCGAATTAACCTGAGACATGCGACATTCGGTGGGCTCTCAGGCGCAGCCATCGCTTCTGTAGTCGTAATGGCGCTGGCGCGACCGCAACAGATTGTAAGCTTTAGTGCCCCGTCGGCAGGACCAGCAGCACACAATCAGCTCATTCAACCAGCAGCCATAACCAACTCTGGTAGTCAGATGGCGCTCTATCAGACTAATCAGGTGAGGCAACAACGATCACTTGAGGTCGACTGGATGCGTGCAAATGGCTCGCTTAAACTTATACCTGATCCAAGCGGCTCATCAACCATCATCTGGGTACGACCACGATCAATCCCTTCAAATTTACGCAATCCTACACCGCAGATTAAACCAACTCCGCTAGACCTAGTGCTTAAAGCTACTCCTGGGGTAGTATATCCACAGAGCCAACCAAAGCGGCCCTACTGAGAAAACTTAAACGTACAGAGTTTCAAATAATGGTGTACCGCAGCTATTTTTTATCCACCAGAGAGCTGACGTTAAGAATAGCTATGGCTCTTGCATGTGTAATTGCCTGCTCAACTGAGGTTCGTAGTGAAGAAGGCCATTCAGACGCGCACATGATTACGCTCTCGGTACGAACTATTCAAGCAAGCACGCCACGAGTAGCGGAAGAGACACCAGCAGCTGTAGCTCGCCCAATTCATATTGAAGGAAACATTCGAGATCTTGAGCCTAAACTATCACAGCTGCCCTTTGATACCTTTCAACTTCTATCAACAAAGGAAGAGACGATCGCGCTTAGAACGCGCAACTCTTTGCAATTACCAAATGGTCACTCTCTTACGTTTCGACCCATGTACATCGATGCCAAAAAAGTTGGCCTCTGGTTACACTGGCGAGATCAGGAAGGTGGGGAGATCCTAAATACCCGAGTGCATTTCGATGCCGCTGATTCGGTACTGACAGGCACTGATTGTGCACACGACAAGGGGCTTATATTAGCTATTAAGGCGTCGGTGGGGCGGTAGTTATTTGCTCGTAACTACTCATCGGATTTGTAACACTTTGGCAGTTTGCCGAGGTTTTAATGAAGGCTCATCGGGTTTTCGAGTGGGTAAAAAGTTAGCTAATAGTTTAGTAGTTTGCGAAGGTATTGATTAAAAAAGAGCAGCGCTAGCGGCAGAGTATCACAACACCGGGCATACGGATATTCATAGAGTGCCGAATTCTTCGCCATCAACTTAGCCTGATATCAGTTAGTGGT
>JBBALZ010000087.1:0-13424 GCA_040402735.1 Bdellovibrionota bacterium | reverse complement strand
TGAGCGTCATCAAAAATCGAAACTTACTGACTCAATGAAAATGGGGGAAGACCATTCAGCATCTTACGTCTCACAGAAAAGAAGTTCAAACAACTTCTCTCGCCAATCAGAGATATAAGTGGCGAGAGCAGTCATTGGCCTCCCTGCACGCTATACAGACTGTCTACAACAGTTTGTTTGACAAGCCTGCGGCTCAAGCTCAAGCCAAGCATCTATACAATCATCTATTTTTGGCGTTTCGTTGCACAGGTAGACAACGAGCCGGTAGTCCTCCGGTTGTTTTTGAGCAAAACACCGCATTAAGCAACTCACATCTCTAAAAGTAGTGAGTTGATCCTTGCAAAAAGGATTATATGGAAAACGAAACTCTTCGGAAATATTGTCCGGTAGTGCAGGGTGGGGCCTGGTGTCCCCTGGCAAACCAGTACCTACAATCTGTCGAACATCTTGATTTTTGTTTGCCTGCATCTGAGCAAATCCTGAATCAATCACTCCAACAGTTAAAAATAATAAACTACAGGCCGAACCAAGAACTCTTGAAAACCGAATCATAAACACACTCCGTATAGTTAAAGACCTTCCGGTCTTCATGATTTACTAGAGATATGCGCTGCTCTGTTTTAGCTGTGACTTAACTACAAGCTATGAATAGAAATTAATTTAACACTTTAGCAGTTTGCCGAGGCATTGATTAAAAACAGTAGCTCTAGCGGCCGCGCATCATAGCACCGGGCATACGGAGCTTAATAGAGTTCCGAATTCTTTGCCCTAAACTTAGCCTGATACCAGTTAGTGGCTACTTAAACCCGATTGGAAGGTCTGCTTTTGTAGCGATCTGGAAGAGATCTTTCAAGCTTTGGAATTGCAGTCTCTGCCAAAAATAGAGTTATCCATAAGGCGAAGCGAAGGGATCTTCCATAAATCCCGCAGCGTAGTCCCCTGTGGATAATTCTACTTGTTGCTCTATAGGAAAAATACCGGCGCTTCATTTACATCAGATGCAAACCACTATTAAGTGCTACTGAGGTCAGCGCTTCATAAGTGAAGCACACACCTCATAGTCGCCGGATTCCCGCCCTAACGGGACGGGAATTATCCTAAATTCGGCAGTTAAGGAGGATGAAAATGGCGCAGGTACTCAAAAGCACGAAGGATTTTGAATTTTTCGGAGGCTTAAACCCTGGCACCGTCAGGGTGAGCACCGAAAATTCAAAAGCCACAGTGATTTTGAGTAGATGCGCCATTTTCAGACCCGCAACTGCCGAATTTAGGATTATATCCGGCTCTTCCGTCTGCCCCTGCGGGGCTACTGTTTTTTTATCAAAACCTCGGCAAAGTGCTAAAGAGTTACGACTATGTAAGTATCTCACACCCCCCACCCGTGACTACTATCGTATGCTCCCACTGAGCTGACCACGAACCGTCCACTGTTCGCACAGTCCATCCATCGACCTTTGAGAGCGAGGTTTTAGGAGATCCGGCGTTAATCATCGGCTCAATCGTAAAGGTCATTCCAGGTTTTATTACCGCTCCCGTGCCCCTGCGCGCAGCGTGAATCACTTGCGGCGCTTCATGAAACTCTCTCCCCAATCCATGGCCGGTGTACTCCTTGACAATGCCATATCCTTTGCCTGTTGATGCGATAAAATCCTGGATAGCTGCCCCTATATCACCTATGCGATTACCAGGGCGAACAACATCGATACCTACATAAAGCGCCTTACGTGCTGTCGCTACAAGATCACGGGCCTCCGGCGAACAAGCATCCTCTCCCCCAACAAAGTACATCCTGCTCGAATCACCGTGGAATCCATGCTTATAGGAGGTTACATCAACGTTAACGATATCTCCGCGGTTGAGCATAGTGAATGGCGCAGGGACTCCGTGACAGATGACATCGTTCGGAGAGACACAGACCGATTTCGGAAAACCCTTGTAGTTGAGTGGCGAAGGGATCGCACCTAACTCAAGGGTGCGTCTGTGCACAAAAGTGTTGATCTGATCGGTGCTTATACCAGGCCTAATAATCTCACCGACTTCATCGAGGATAGTCTTTGTGACGCGACAAGCTTCACGCATAAGATCTATCTCTTCGGTTGTCTTTATTACGATTCGATCTGACACGTTGTATTCCTTTGCGCCCTGTTTGGCATCCGCTCAGCTCTGTTACAAGCTCCCAGTTCCCATAGCTCGAATAATATCAAAATGCTTCTCAGAAACTGGCAACACACTAAGCCGTGAACCGCGCTGAAGCAGTTGCAATCCGCTCAGTGATGCTTGAGCTCGCAGAGATTCCAGAGTTACCATCACAGCGAGTTTAGCCGAAAAGGCCAAATCAGGACAGAACCAGCGCGGTTTCTCAAGAGAGGCAGCCGGATCAAAGTACTCACTCTTTCTATCAAACTGGGTAGGATCAGCTTTTGCGCCGTGCTTTACCCGAGCAACCCCAACTACTCCAGGAGGTTCCGCATTCGAATGATATACAAGCACTAAGTCACCGACTTCCATCTGCTTTAAGAAGTTGCGCGCCTGATAATTCCGCACTCCGGTCCAGGCTGTTATTTTATCCCGCCGTAGGTCGTCGATTGAGTATACGTGCGGTTCAGTTTTTACTAACCAGAAGGCCATGCAGCGCATCTTCCCCTACATTGCAATTAGGGGCAAGGATCTAGCTAGCGGCGCTCTGGCGCGCCACCATCTGCTTAATCCCCTCAAACCCCGGGGTTGCAAGCTTCACTCGCGCGGAACGGCTACCTATCTGAGCCAACGCGTAAGCGTCAGAGAAAGAGAACAACTGAAACTTAAGTTTTGGCCAACGTCGTTTAAAGAGCGCCGCGGAATCGGTATAGGCTAGGTCAAAAGCACGAAATCCATAGGTATCAACGAGCTCACCGAGCACACTCATACGTGTTGGTGTCTTATCGACACGATTTGGAATAGCTACCCCGCTAAAACTCTCAAGGGTATGTAGCACTTGATCGAGGGGTTGCGCGACGACAAAACTTACATTTCCCTTTGCATGTGCTGGAATCTGGAGCGCTAGGAGAAACGTCGCGATATCAGCAGTGCTGGTGGTCTCAGGAAATAGGCATGAAATTATAATGTCATCACACCTCCCTACCCTGCAACGAAGACTGACGCCAGGAATAACGGTAAGCGGTGCACCTGCTGCAGCTTTCACCAGCGGGTCGATAAACTCACCACTATAGAGATCTGTGATAGCGATTACATCGAGACCCTTAACCCGCGAGAGCCGCACCATAGCAGGCGCAGACTCAAGGCCATCGATCTGTAGGTACCCTAGAGATGCGGGGCTGTTAACCTTTAAATCGAGCACGTAGTTATTCTTTGTTGAGCGTGTCTTCTCAATCTTTTCAGCTAGAGGTGTTTCAGATTGCTGAGCTTTCGGCGATTTGGTCTGTGTCATATTTTTATTTCCGTCGGAATTAATCAGAGCTTGATTGGATCCCGCCCTTAAGCCTGCGGCTCTGAGCTTCACCAACTTCACGATCTGTTATTCTTGTTCCTTCCTGCGCAACACCAATCGACTCGACTACCTCTCTCAAGATCGACTTTATCGAAGCTACCTGCGTCTCAAGCCGCCCGATATCTCCGGTGCTCGCCAGAGAGCCCAAACTAGTTATAACTTTATCCATCTTCATCATCACCGTAGAGACGCGCGACGCTAACAGATCCAGCCGACCTTCAAGCAGCTGAAGGTCCGTAGCTGACGCAATTCCCATCATACGAGCGATAGTCTGCGCGCTTACCTCAACTCTTGCTCCTGGTGTTGCTGTAGCAGGATTACTTGCTGTGGCGTTTCCACTTGCAACTCGTTCCTGTCCCTTATCTTCTGGAATCTCGCCCTGTAACGGCACTTCTCCATCTGTCGCCATTCGCTCTATCCTTATTAGATAGTTTTTGCTTTAGTTTTCCGCGCTACTGATAGTGCTCTTAAAAAGACCCGTCCGCCTCAGAAGTTAGATGCACTGTTGGCAGCAATTGATTCTTAAGGCAGCTATAGAATGAGTATTTTGATGCGATTCAGTAGAATCACAAAAAGCAATATTACCAACCACTTAGCTATAATCCCAATAAACACCAACTAGTTGCAAAATCTGCTGGTGCCACACCGAGCTTCTCGATAACGTATCCCCATGAATGCTACTCGCGAAATTATGTGGAATCTTAACACCCTACCCAATGTTATTGGGCTTTATGGGTTGTTGTTTTTGAGTTTAATCGTCGGCCTCAACGGTATATTGCGCCGCTCGGAATTATGGCTCGCTGGAAACCCGGCGCCGGAATATACCGGTTCGTGGCTAAGTCGCCTAGACGATCTGATTCAGTGCGGAGTGTTTCAGAAGAAAGTTGTTCGCGGCAAAAGCGGCACCGCAGTTGCGCATCTCTTAGTATACTTGGGGTTTCTCGTCTTAACCTTTACAACGACGATGGTCTTCATCCATCACGACTTAGGTATACGGATATATCAAGGCGCCTTCTACCTTTGGGTAACTGTTTTTAGCGATATCTTCGGTGTGCTGCTCTTGGGTGGAGTTCTCTTCTTTGGCTATCGTCGGCATGTCTTACATGCTGATGGAGCTAGCTTCTCCCGCAACGAGGATTACATACTGGCGATGCTGGCGCTGATGGTGGTTCAAGGGTACATCCTTGAAGGACTGCGCGTTTATGTCACAAATGATCCATGGGCACCGTACTCTCCTGTTGGCTGGGTTGTTGCCAAAGGGGTATGGTTCCTGACTAATGACCAGGCTCGCTCGATACACTTCCTCACCTGGTGGTTTCACACGTTAACGGTATATACATTCGTTGCTCTTTTTCCCTACACTAAATTCTTTCATATCTTCTCAAGCCCGCTTAATCTCTTTTTTTCACGCACCGAGAGGCCTAAGGGAGCTCTGCCATTTACCGGAGACATTCAAGCGCTGATGGAAAGCGGCGAAGAGTTCTCGATAGGTCTTGGCACTATAAAGGATTACACCTGGAAAAACCTCTTGGATCTTGATGCGTGCACGCAGTGTGGACGTTGTCAGGATGTCTGCCCAGCGTACCTGTCTGGAAAGCCACTCTCACCGAAGTGGATGATTCTCGACACCCGAAACCACGCCTACTCCCTTCATGCTATCGGCGCTCTGGGAGAGTCAAAACTTCCCAAAGCGGCCGTAAAGCTTGATCAAACCCTATCAGCGCAGGTACTCCTGCCCTTTAATGCTGTGCGAAGCGAAGAGGGTAGATTCGTCGCCGATGGCGCATACAGAGCTCAAAATCCACTTGTGCAAAAATCAGTGCGCACTCTTGGTAGCTCAGCAGATGCGATAATCTCAGGCGATGTAATCGATCCAGATGTCTTTTGGAGCTGTAACACCTGCATGGCCTGCGTTGAAGCTTGCCCCGTTGGCATCAATCACGTCGATCAAATTGTCGGCAACCGTCGCCACATGACGGTTATGGAGGGAAAGATTCCTCACGAGGCGCAAGCCACGCTGCGCTCCCTTGAAAGTCGTGGGAATCCATACGGCCCAGCAGAAGATCGGATTCAGTGGCTTAAGGGACTTGATGTTCCGATGCTACAACCAGGAGACTCAGTTGATTACCTATACTGGGTCGGGTGCGTTTCTGCCTACGATCCACGAAAACAGAAGATCGCCAAATCGCTGGTTTCAATCATGCGTAAAGCTGGCTTATCGTTCGGGGTGCTCGGATCACTTGAAGGATGCACCGGAGATCCTGCTAGAAGACTCGGTGAAGAGAACCTATTCCAAACTATGGCTAAACAAAACATCGAGCTCCTCAAATCAGTTTCATTCAAAGTGCTCGTTGCCAACTGCCCACACTGCTTTAATACTATTAAAAATGAGTATCCCCAATTTGGAAACCTAGGCGAAGGTCGCTCTCCTGAGATCATTCACCACTCGCAACTACTCAAGAGATTGATCGCTGAAAATAAACTCCCGCTTCAGGAAGGTGCCTTGAAGGATGTCACATTTCACGACCCCTGCTACCTGGGTCGCTACAATGACGAGTACGATGCGCCGCGTGAGGGTCTGCGCTCAATCAAAGGGCTACGCATCCTTGAAATGGAGCGTAGCCGCGAAAAGGGATTATGTTGTGGAGCAGGTGGCGGCCATTTCTGGATGGATCTCAAGATTGGCGAGCGTGTCAACTCAATTCGTGCCCAAGAGGCTGCTGAGACCGGGGCATCCACTGTGGCCACGGCCTGTCCTTTTTGCATGCAAATGATGGAAGATGGAGTTAAACTTACAGGTAACGAGCAAAAACTCGATGTACGCGATATCGCCGAGATAATCGCCGAAAGAGTGTAAGACTCCAAGGATTTCCATGAAAATCTCACCCTACTACTTTGAATATGAGTCTTTTATAGACTCAGTATCAAGGCTTATCAATCAAGAGCTTGCCCCTCACGTAACCAAATGGGAGAAAGCTGGGCATTTCCCTGATGATGTCTTTTCGCTGCTCGGACAACAAGGTTACTTAGGCATCCTGCTCTCTGAGGAATACGGTGGGGTGGGCGGTGATTACAAAATGGCTGGTGCCTGGTGTGAAACCTTTGGGGAACTACCATCAATCGGACTTACCGTTGCTGTTAATATGCACTCGTTAGTTATCAGCCACGGTCTTGAGAAGTTCGGCTCACCTGAGGCGAAGCGAACGTGGTTACCACGTGCAGTGGCGGGTGAGGCGATAGGCGCGTATGCATTTACGGAACCCGGTGCTGGTAGCGATCTGGCGCGAATTAGAACTGTAGCGACAAAGCGTGGAACGCGTTGGTACATAAATGGATCAAAGACATTTATTACCAATGGTGCCAGAGCTGATTTCATCTTGGTTCTAACCAAGACCGATCAAAACGCTGGCTATGGTGGATTTACAACTTTTGTTGTTGATGCCAAAACCAAGGGATTTAGAGTAGCTAAGACCCTAGACAAAGTTGGTTGGCACGCGTCTGACACGGCTGAACTTATATTTGAAGATGTTGAGGTCGATGAGAGCTCTATACTCGGACGACTCGGAGAGGGTTGGGGTCAAGCGGCAGCCAACCTTAACTGGGAGCGGCTGATGCTCACCCTAACATCTCTTGCTGGTGCCAGGATGTGTTACCAAGCAGCTCAAAAATACTCTACAGACCGTCAGGCTTTCGGAAAAAGGATCTCAGAATTTGGCGCCATTTCACGCTTTCTTTCAGAGATGCGGCGCAAGATCCACCTTGGCGAAGCGCTTGCTCATCATGCGCTCGATCTACTCTTAGCTGGCAAGGATTGTCGAACCTATGTTGCGGCGGCCAAGCGAATGGTATGCGATGACGCAGTCTGGATAGCCGATAAAGCGCTCCAGATACACGGAGGCTATGGATATACCACTGAGTTTTCACCAGAGCGGTGGTGGCGAGACCTACGGCTTATGCCGATTGGCGGAGGAACTAGCGAGATAATGAGCAACATCGTCGCTAAAGAGCTAGCTCGATGAACCGGTGGATTGAGCAATAAGTTCCTGCACCGCCTCCAACGGAGTCTTTGTTCTGGCCACGCATGCTCGTGCAAGGTTTTCAATTTCGGATTCTTTACCCCGTAGCATGCGCTGGGCTATCCACTCGCTAGCCATAGAGCTAATCGTTTGAGAAACCACTTTTAGTCGCCGAGCATAACCTTTAGTTGAGCTCTCTAGCCACGCTCGGTGCGCCTTTATCGCCTCGACTACACTCTCCGTACCTGTTCTCTCTGTGGCTACCGTCTTTACTACTCTAGGTTTCCACTCATCAGGAGTTAGCTCTACCAGAGACATTAAGGTAAGTAGATCTCTTTCAAGGATTAGCGCTCCATCGCGATCGGCTTTATTGATTACGAAAAGGTCGGCTATCTCCATCAGTCCAGCTTTGATGATCTGAACACTATCTCCCATTCCTGGAACGAGAACGACGACACAGGTATCTGCTGATCGCACAACATCAACCTCAGCCTGACCTACACCGACAGTTTCTAATAGTATTACATCAAAACCGGCGCAATCCAGCACATGAACACTCTCAAGTGTTGCTTTAGCAAGTCCACCTAAAGAACCCCTGGTAGCCATACTTCTAATAAATATATCCGCGTCATCTGCTGAGCGATTCATCCGAATCCGATCGCCAAGTATTGCGCCACCGCTAAAAGGGCTAGAAGGATCGACGGCAAGTATCGCCACAGAGGCTCCTGCTCTTCTAAACTCTAAGGCAAGATGATCAACTAAGGTCGATTTTCCAGCTCCAGGTGAGCCCGTTACGCCGACTACATGCGCTTGTCCACTTGGCCTACGCATCGAAGCAGCTAAAGCTCTAGCAGTAGGATGATTACTTTCAATCCTAGTTATTAAACGAGCAACCGCCCGGTAATCCCGGGCCAAAACCTTCTCTTTAAGTTGCTGCTCACTGTACTTCATACCACGATGCTAACGCTTGAAGTACTTTTACGCCAACTGAATAATTTCGTTTAATAACTGATTAATCGTGGTAATAATCCTTGAGCTGGCTTGAAATCCACGTTGCAGAGTTATGATCTTAACAAACTCTGATGCGATATCTACTGTAGACAACTCAAGTGTGCCGGATTTTACACCTCCCAAAACTCCGGACTCTGGGCGACCGATTACTGGAGCTCCAGAAGCTGTAGTTGTAGTAAAGATATTTCCGGTCAAGCGCCCTAAGCCCTCCTGATTAGAGAAGGTTGCCATCGCTAGCTGGCCTAACGTATTCTGCTCGCCATTTGATAGAAGCGCTGTAATCTTTCCATCCGTGCCAACGCTAACACTCTGAACCGACCCTACTCCAGTTCCATCTTGTGTAATCGAAAGAATGTTAGATTGCGAGGAGAATTGTGTAAGTGGATTAAACATGAACTCGATGTCACTTGCATCAGATCCGTTGCTCCACTGGACATTAGCCGTGAGATCTGACACTCCAGTTGTTGGTAGCGGATTTCGCCGCCCGTCACCTCCGAAGGTGAGCACGACCTCGCCGATCTGCCTTGGAAATCCCGTAGTGCTAGTCGCCGGCGGCGTTGGTAGCGGATCCACGTCTTCATTGTTTACATACGCGCGCGCGGTGTATTCATTAACTCCGGTGTGATAAAAGAAGATCGTTACTGGGTGTCTCTGCCCAAGGGAATCAAAGCAATCAACGACCGTTGAGTACTCCGCGACCTGATTCAGATTCGCATATGTTACTGTTGGCGGGACGGCATTTCCAGGATTAGGGATACTCGCTGCTGTGACAAGCCTAGCGCTAGCGTTAACATTTCCTGCTATAGTTACCTCAGTGGTTTGAATAGCACTCTGCTCTATTGAATTTACATTCAGAGGCTCTAATGCACCACTTCCATTCGCCGGAAAACCAAGCACCGCCAATCCCGATGGATTTACGATAAATCCAGATGAGTCGATCTTGAAATTCCCTGCACGGGTGTAGTAGCGCTCCTCACCCTTTGCCAACATGAAATAGCCATTCCCACTGATCCCTAGATCCAGAGGGCGGCCAGTGAACTCTAGAGTACCTTGCTCGAAAAGCATAGCAATTGAAGAGATAGATGAGCCGCTACCAAACTGTCGACCTACCACTCCTTCGCCGGCAATCAGACTTTCAAATTCGGCACGATTGGCTTTAAAGCCTGTAGTGCTTGAGTTAGAGATATTATCGCCCGCTACTGATATAGCGCTACCGTGGCTTGCGATTCCAGCACGTCCTGCAAAGAGCCCATTAACTATGCCTGTCACGGATATCTTCCCTTTGAAAAGACTAGCGACCTTCCCTGCATGCTCAGGGCACGGGCAGCTAGTGCGTCCAGTATTTTAACTACACGCCAATATCTAATCGTCCGTGAATCAGCTACTTCGTGAGAGACTTATCCTTGTCTGCCACTAACTTCATGTATAACTAAGCGCTAACTGAATTGAGCGCGACCTCTTTCACCTCTCCGATGCTCACCTCCCTACCATTAACGATTAATTTCGGAGTAGGCCCAGGAATAAACCCTGAGACCAAACCTACTGGGCTGGCTGTCGGTTGAAATGTTCCACCACCAAATCGATTCATCGCCACTACCTTCACTGCATACGTTCCATCAGGCACACCAGAGCTATCGAGTGAGACTAACTGCTTACCTGCGTTTAGCTCTCCCAGCTCCTTCTCACCTACTACTGCACCGTTGGCATTCAGGAACTGGACTTTTACGCCGCTCGCATCACGAGCGAGTTCCACCTGGAGCTGCCCCGCATTTCCGCTCCTTACATCAACTTTGCTACTATTAAGAACAACGCGGTGTCCTAGATACCCAGCCATCGATCCCATAGAGGCAGCATCACTCTGCGCCTTCATTCTTTCATCGATTGAGATGAGCTTCTCTACTTGGGTGAACTGCGCTAGCTGGACCGCAAACTCCTTGCTATCCATCGGAGCTTCCGGATCCTGATTTTTCAACTGCGTAACGAGCAGTGTAAGGAACTCATCCCTACCGATCTGCTCATTCTTATTCTTCGGGGTGAGTTGCACCCCTTGAGCAGTTGAACTAGCCGTTACATCACCCGTTGAACTCGTTGACATATATCTCTCTCACCTAATTTCGCTTACGCTATCCAGTGGTCAGTCACGATCCCTGCTCCCAACCGATCAGACTCGGCGCCAGCTTTAGACCTCACAGCAAGTTCATTGCCAATTGTGTTATCAGCTAGTTGTCCCCTCTCAAAGGGAACGTTGTTCCGGTTATCCTGGAAACTCCTGCCGTCCGTCATCTGCTGGCCGGTATTCATTTCCCCGCTAAACTCATCCACGGTAACGGAGACGGTGACTGAATCAACCTCAAGACCGAGCTTGCGAAGGGCCCCCTGAAGTTCATGAGAGTGTTCACGCAGAGCCTGCGCAACTTGCTGATTATCGGGAGAAATACGCGCATGAAGCGTTCCTTCCCGTAGGCTTACATCAACCTTGACCTTACCAAGATCTACTGGTTCCAGGTGCAGCGAGATAGTTTTGCCATCGCGCCCGCGAGCAGCCTCTTTGAGGGTCGCTTCAACACGCTCGAGCATCCTTCCAATCTGCGGGCGCGTAAGGGATTTAGCCCGAGAGGCCCCTTCCCCTTGACTGGACTTAGCCTCTGTCACTGCACCTGCGCTTTGAATTACCTGGGCTTGCTGCCTCTGTCGTGATAGGTCGCCCCCTTCTGAGCGCGCAACTCGCAAGCTTTCAAAGGCCTGTCGCAGTAGAGCCATCTGAATGCTACTGTCAGGTCGCATATCGCCCTTGCGTGTATCGAGCGTCGGGCTAGACTCTTGTGCCTTAAATACATCCAATTCCACATCCTGCGCTGTTATTTTTCGATTTGAGTCACTTGCCTTCTGACGCTGAACAACTACAGACTCTTCTAAGTTTTGGGAACGTTGCTGGCCGCTTTCCGAGTTGTAGCTGGACTTATCGTACGGTTGCTCCGATGTTGTTTGCGCCTGTGCTTGCGAAGTGGCTATGCGCTCTTCCTCAGTCTGCTTGCTATTTATAGATACGCCTGTGTTTCTTCGAATTTCTGAGGTATTTTCGCTATTTTCAGTTTGTGTAGGAAGTACGGAAGCTAGAAGATCCTCACTAGTCTCTTCCTCTTTAACCGTCTTTTCAGCTTCATGGCGAGCAGCAATAGCAATTTTACCGCCGCCATCATCGAGCACGTTTTTAGGGGAATCAATAACTTGTACTTGATTAACCGTTGCTTGCTCTGTTACGACCTCAACGTCTGAACGCTCTATTACCTCTTGCTGGAGCGCCAAGTGATCAGTATCGAGATCGGTTACCTGTTGATTATCAACAACTTCGAAAACCTCTTGCACGACCTGTTGCTGAACAACTTGCCCTAGCTGATCAACTAATACCGGTGCAATTTCCGGACTTGCAGTATCAATTGAGATCTCCTCGGTAACGGCGGTTTTATCGTCCCGCACAATAGCAGTATCACGCTCATCGTCCATCTCTGAGCGCCTGTCTACTAAGTCAGACATGAATCCATCTGTTGCCGAGCGAGATTCGCCACCTATCTCACCACTCTGGTCATCGTCACTGGACTTATCCTGCTCTATAGGCGCTGTTTCGACCGCCTTAATGCGTTCGGTAACAACCGTTTGCGCGAGTGCATAGCTCATCGCTATGGCCTGATCCGGAATAGCTGTAATCTGTCCTGTAATTTGCGCCAGTAAGCTCTGAAATTCGGCTGCGAGCGACTCTGATTCACTCTCGTCTCGAATCTCATCCCCAGCGCGGGCAGGAGTTATTGCGTAGGAGCTCTGTTGAGCCTCCTCAAATTGCAGGCGACGCATCATAAAGATAACACTCTCTGTATCTTTACCAGGGGCGGCTTGTCGTAAGCCTGCTTGGGAGCATCCTGCACCATCCCACCGGATTGTTTCAGGAAGTACTTAAGCAAATACATTGCCACTATGCACAGCACTACGTGCTAGGTAGTTAGCTGCTTTAATCGTGTTGTTTCGAGAGAAGTCCGGCAAAACATGCCCTTCGGGGCTGCTGTTTGTTTAGGGCAAGGTGCAAAAGTGCCACGCAACCACTAACCGGGGAGGATGAGATCTGGGAAGAATAAAGCGTTAGAGGATGAGCAGAAACTTATATGCGCTATTTCGGAGGCATACAAGGACATCCAGCGCACCTATGGTCGTGTAGGCGTAACCTACATCTGGACGATCGAGGGCTGGTTGTACTGCGCGGTTGTAATTGACCTGTTTAGCCGTCGAGTTGTGGGCTGGCCACTTAGTTCACGAATGACTACCGAGCTTGTGTGCGATGCGCTTAAGATGGCCGTCACCACGCGGGGCCGTCTGGCCGAAACCTTGTGCCATTTTGACCGAGGGAGCAAATACGCAAGCTACATCTTCATCAATGAAGATGCTGCAATATCGGCAACGTTCCTGGCTCACGAGTTATCCACAGGGGGCTACGCTGCGGGATTGATTTTAGGATCCCTTAGCTTCGCCCCCTATGGATAACTCTACTCTTGGCTCTATCGTTAGATTGAGGTCTCGACTCTGTCCAGCCGCGTTCGCACCCGTGAAGATCATCGGCGATTCCAATACAGCGTGCAAGGAGTCGCGCCCTCCTTACGCAGCAAGCCCCGCAACCTGGAGGGCTGGACTCTGTCCAGCCGCGTTCGCACCCGTAAAGATTATTGGCGATTCCAACACAGCACGCTTGATATAGCGTTCCGGCGGGACTGCTGTTTTAATCAATACGTTGGCAAAGTGCTAAAGTGTTACCCGAATTTAGGTTTAAGGCGTGACAGAGCTGGGTGTCTAACACCGTACTCCCTTTAATGAACTTCAAGATAACCATTCCACATACTAAGCCCAACCGATGTGCCAGCTTACTG
>JBBALZ010000086.1:0-13609 GCA_040402735.1 Bdellovibrionota bacterium | reverse complement strand
TGGATAACTCTACTCTTGGCTCTATCGTTAGGTCGTTGGGCTTTAAGTACATCTACCGAAACACTTAACTTAAACCTCTCTACATTTACTAACGCTTAACACTCTTAGCGTCGGATTCCCGCCCTAGCGGGACGGGAATTAGATCCGGCGCGGTTGTTAGGCTGCTGTTTTTAGCTTCTCGTTCTGCAAAGTGCTGAGTAGTTACGAATTTGAGGTGCTCACCCTGACGGTGCCAGGGTTTAAGCCTCCGCAAATATCAAAATCCTTTGTGCTTTCGAGTATCTGCAGCATTTTAATCCTCTTTAACTGCCGAATTTAGGATTATGGAGGGCTGGCCTCCTGGCCAGCCGGGTTGCTCGCACTCGTTATTTCATGGGCCGTGATAAACAAGTAATATCAGCTAGTTATGGCGCGCGGTCTCTGAGAGAAGTAGCTTGGGAAGTAGCTTGGGCGCGCGGTCTCTGAGAGAAGTAGCTTGGAAGTAGCTTGGGGTGCCAGGGTTTAAGCCTCCGCAAATATCAAAATCCTTTGTGATTTCGAGTATCTGCAGCATTTTAATCCTCTTTAACTGCTGAATTTAGGATTATGGAGGGCTGGCCTCCTGGCCAGCCGGGTTGCTCGCACTCGTTATTTCATGGGCCGTGATAAACCAGTAATATCAGCTAGCTATGGCGCGCGGTCTCTGAGAGAAGTAGCTTGTAGCTTGGAGAAGTAGCTTGGGAGAAGTAGCTTGGGAAGTAGCTTGGGAAGTAGCTTGGGAGAAGTAGCTTGGAAGTAGCTTGGCCAAAAATGCGCGGAACGTGCTGTATTTAATGAGTTTATCGATGCTTAGCCGCGCATTTCTATCCTTATTAGAAATGCCAGCTCTTTCGGGTAGATAGCAGGATAATTGAGATGCTCTCGTATAACTTCTAACCCCCAACAAGAAACACACAAGGCACCTTCTCAAGCTTGGGCCTATTACGGAGCCAGTCGCCAATGGAGAGAGTCTTGATAAACTCCGTCGGGCCAGTAAGCCCCTGGGCGATACAGAGGCGTGTATCAGATGCACAGTGCGCTAGTAGATCTTGAAGTAGCTTATCGTTTCGGTACGGTGTCTCCATAAATATCTGGGTTTCACCGGTTTTGCGAGCACGCTCCTCAAGACTTTTAATCTGCTCTGTGCGCTGTGCCTGATCAACCGGCAGGTATCCCACAAAACGCCAGGCCTGTCCGTTTAAGCCAGAACCCATAAGCGCAAGCACCATCGAGCAGGGGCCCACAAGAGGAGCCACACGTATGCCACGCGCATGAGCGTACGTCACTAGGTGAGCTCCGGGGTCAGCGATTCCAGGACAGCCAGCTTCCGAAATGACACCGACACTGTCTCCCTGGAGGAGAGGCGACATAAGCTCCGCTACCTCGATATTAGATGGGCTCTCAGCAATGCGCTTAATCGACAGCTCGCGGATCTGTAGCTGCGGACAGACTGCCTTGATGAATGCACGAGCTGAGCGCTCCTCTTCAACGGCAAAGTGCTTTAGACTACTCACCACGTTTGCAACAGCGCTGGGAAGCGAGTAATCAGGTGGCGTCTCTGCAAGCAGACTCGGTATTAGGTAGAGCGCAGGAGGCTCTTGGTGCGGTGTGCCGTCAACCTCAGTCAACTCGTTGGGGGACATCTGCTGTGTGTTTCCAGGCGTGATACGAGCTACGAACAAAAGGACCCGATTCGACGAACTTAAATCCGCGATTGCGCCCCTCTACTTCGTACTCCTGAAACTCTTCGGGGGTGATGAATGCGCGCACAGGAAGTTGATTCTCTGATGGTCGCAGGTACTGTCCGATCGTCATAACTTCGATATCGGCGCTGCGCATATCGTCCATAACTTGTAGCACCTCGTCCTTGGTCTCACCAAGCCCAACCATAATTCCCGATTTCGTGACCACTTTTGGATCGATCTCCTTGGCCCAACGGTGGATCGAGAGTGAACGGATATACCCCGCGCCTGGCCGAACCTTTTTGTACAGCCGCGGAACGGTCTCAATATTGTGATTTAATACATCTACTTTAGCACTTAAGATCGTTTCTAAATCGACACGAGAGCCTTTGAGATCGGGTATGAGCAACTCGACCTTGCATTGAGGCGCATGCTTGCGGATTGCTTGAACGGTCTTACAAAAATGGCCAGCGCCGTTATCTGCTACATCATCGCGATCAACTGATGTAACAACAGCGTGGCGGAGTCCGAGTTCCTTTACTGCAATGCCAACACGTTCCGGTTCGAACGGGTCGAGAGCTATCAGAGTCTCAGAGGTCCCCTTTTTAACCGAACAGAAGTGACACCGACGAGTGCAGAGTTCTCCCATAATCATGAACGTTGCCGTGTGGTGCGACCAACATTCACCGATGTTGGGGCACATAGCTTCCTCACACACAGTGTGCAGCTTTAGGTCTTTAACGATCTTCTTGGTCTCCAGATATTCCGGAGACCCAGGCGCTCTTACTTTAAGCCACGAAGGCTTAACTATCGTTGTTGCGTTACGAGGTACCTCTATTGCCATACAGGGGCTCCTTTTCGATTGCCCTAAGCCGTCTTACGCCATCAGAAGCGCAGGGAGTTCAAGCGCCTCTTTAAAGTACTTTAGGAATGTGCTTGCCATAACTCCGTCTATAATCCGATGGTCAACCGATACCGTTACCTTCATCGTTGATCCTACAACGACCTGTCCACGATACACCACCGGCTCCTCTTTAATCGCACTGACCGCTAAAATACCACCCTGACCTGGGTTGATGATCGCCGTAAAGTTCTCGACATCAAACATTCCCATGTTGGATATGCTAAACGTGCCTCCGGAAAGATCGCTTGAGCTCGGACGGCCGGCCCGGGCACGCTCAATGGCAGCGCGGGCCTCAAACACAACGTCCTTGAGCGACATCTGATCAACATCCTTTAGAACCGGAATAATAAGTCCATCGGCGATCGCAGTGATAACTCCGATATTTATCGAAGCCGGTTGGTAAAGCTGACCATCGCGCATCGCTGCATTAACTCGCGGCTCCTTAGAAAGGCCGTAGCCTGCGGCTTTAATCACTAGGTGGTTTACCGAGATGCCCTTGTACTCAGGGCGCTCCTTTAGCACTTCGCGCAGGCGCATCGCCTCTCCCATGTTAATCGTGTTGGTCACGTAGAAATGGGGTGAAGTGTTAACGCTCTCCTGCATCCGTCGAGCGATCGTCTCGCGCATCTTAGAGAGCGGCGTAAGGGTGCCTGCAGCGCCAGTAGCAGTAGTGGTAGCTGGCTGCATCTGCTGAGCGGGTGTGAATGCCGGTGCTGCTTGGCTGATAACTGGTGCTGCGCAAGTCCCAGCGGCAGCCTCAACATCACGCCTGACTATGCGACCGTTTGGTCCTGAACCTTGGACACTTGAGAGATTTACCTGGAGGTTTTCAGCTACTTTCTTTGCGAGTGGGCTGGCTTTTACTCGCTCTTGAGAGCTGACTACGGTGAGTGGAGCTACGGTATTTAAACTGGGTGTGCTAATTGGGTCGGCAGATGCAGTTTTTGTAGGTGCAGGTGCGCTATAAGCAGGAGTAGCTGCGGGAGCTGAAGCAGATGCTGGAGCTTTTGCCGCTACAGCCTCACCAGCTTGGCCGATGATAGCGATCACTTCACCAACTTTGGCTACTGACCCTGCTGGTATCATCACCTTTAGCAGTGTGCCATTGAAAAATGACTCAATCTCAAGATTGGCCTTGTCTGTCTCAACTTCAGCTAAGATGTCGCCACGTTTAACTGTGTCTCCTTCTTTAAGCTTCCAGGTAAGGATCTTACCAGAGCTCATCGTATCGCTTAGTTGGGGCATTTTAATGTCAGTGGCCATCGGATACCTTTAAAAATGTCTCGCAGATGCAAAGTCTTAGAGAATAGAGCCCCAAACAGGGGACGCACCGGGAGAGTATAGTCCAAGATCGTGTAATTTGCCAAATGGCGTCAGGCGGCCTTAGGACAGCGCAATTCTCCCGCTATCTACTCGAAAGAGCTGGCATATATGATGAAATATTTTCTGCATGGGTTGAAAGGTTTGGGTGAATCGAGGTAAATAGTCGTTCACGCACTTTCCGTGCGACTTTCGATCGCGTTATTCGTCACGACTTGATCCCGCGGCATTCGCCGGTGATCGAATGCAAGGTAGTTTAGGTCTGTAGTTCGTCCAAATGAATGTAGTTGAAAAGGATGCTCTGGAAGTTGAGAGAGATGAGAGTATACCTCAGGACGGCAGTGCGTTGCGCAGGCCCGAAGGCCGGAGCGCTGGAGCCTCGCCTGCGATTAAAGTAAATCGGCTCCCTGCAGTTCGTGATCGTGCGGAGCACTCGCGGATAGATCTTAAGCGTTATTTGAGTGAGAGTTCTCGTGATCTGCAAGGATTTATCGCGCCGCTTGAAGAGCAGATACGTCGTTGCGCCAAGTACAGGGGTCAAAAGCACCGTGGGTCGCCGCGGGCGCAAGCTAAAGTGGCCGAGCTAGTGCTTGAGGTTATTCGTCAGTTGGCGCACAGAGAGACAGGGGTCTTTAATCTTGAGGCTCCCGTTCCTCAACTGTTAAGTACGCTCTTTGCTGGGTCGGTAGAGGTTGGGATCGTCACAGGTCTCGCACGCCGGGCCCATAAGGCGCTCGTGTTGCGCGATGCTCAGGACCGGGACGCTCTAAGAGATGCAGGAGTGCTACAGGCGTCCAGGGGGCTTGCATACGATGTCGCCCGGGAGCTCGATGAGCTTGTGATGCTCCTTAAGTGGTATGTGCGCCGAAAAATGAGTTTGTGTGCATTGCAACTTGAGAGTAACGATGATTTTTCCCTCTTGGCCGGAGATAGTGTAGCGCAAAGAGATGCACGCGATTTAATTTTCGGCCTCGATGTAATGCATGATCATCAGGTATTCGGAGTTAAGGGGTGTCTTCTGACGTGTGGGCTACGCTTACTGGGTCGCGATGGAGAGACGCTCTGGTTACGTGTTTCAATTATGAGTGATGGTCAGCCAGTTACCGCTCGACCGGAATGGGCAAGCTGGACTGACCCAGGGGGTGATGGGCCGATTGAGCTGCTCCCAGAAGAGGGTATATTTTGCTCTCTAGTGCCGATACGTCCCAATTCCCAGCGCCTCGTTATCGACGAGGTGCGCGCATTTGTGCCTTATGCGGCACTTAAACTGCCCTCGGGACGCTCTGAGGTCGAAATCGTTGCTACGGTGATTGACAGCGAGGGTCGTCAGATTTTAAGCGTGTCGAGAGCTGAGAACATCTGTGTGCCGCCGCGTCAGTTGGGGCTTTCGGCCGTGCCTGCGCCACATTCTCTCGGCATGTGGCCGCACGATGTGGTTTCGGGGGATAAGCTCTCTGAGTTAACGGTTGCAGCGGGCTACAAACTTATCGCGGGATGGGAGCGTAATTCGATCTCTGTTGCATTTGATCTCTCCTTGTTCATGCACGCAGGTGAGAGCGTAATGCTTGAGTGTCGCTTTATTAACGCGCAGGGGTCAATCGTTGAGCTTTCGTCGCTTGGTATGCCGTTTGTGGCGACCGAGCTTAATGTCGCCGTCGAGTCGGTATCATCGTATCGCTACAGACGCGTGCTCCATCCGCGCGGAGCTTGGGCGTTATACCAAGGTTTGTGCATTGATATCCCCGTCGAGTTTCTTTTGCTAACCCCCGGAGCTCATGAGATTACATGCGAGCTAGTCGTTGTTTCAGCGGATGATCGGGTGCTGTGCGGAGATATGAGCCGAGTGATGGTGCAGGTGCCGGATCGAGATCGGCTAAAAGCAGATGTGAATGGCGCCACGTCGCCTGAACGGCGCACACCTGCGTCTGAGCGAGCTATGGGAGATATGCGGATTGAGCTCGAATCATTCGAAATCGAGCCGGCCTGGCAGAGCGGTAGCGATGATTGCATCCGAGTGCAGGCACGATTCTCGCCGCGTAATCACGCTGAGCAGCTGGCAAACTTGGCGGCAGGTAGGGTAGGAGAGCTGTTTTCGCCGTACCGCGTTGAGATCGCTCTTGAGCGAGAGGATGGACACGTTTTGTTGCAAGCCTATTCAGATTCTCTCGGGATGAGTTTTAGGCCGGTTACACGGGCAGTATGCGTTGATCCCTATTCTGCACATGCAGAGCAATCGGTAGTGGCGAACTTTAGACGCGAGGAGGTTCTTGGCTGGTCATTTGGCAAAGAAGGCGGACGAGCTCTTGCCAAACATCGAGTCTTCGCCCGGATAACTGCTCTTTCGCTAGCAGGCGATGTATTGGTTTCTGAGACCAAGGAGTTTTTCGTTAAGCCGCTCGGGGCCGCAGCAGGGCAGGTGGTGTATGTGAGAGCACCGGCACCAATGATCGTTGATGTTGAGGCTGTAGCGAATGCTCAAGGGGAGAGAATTGCTTCCCGAGTAGTGGTGAATGTACAGTCAGGTGAGCAGAGCATCGACGGCATGCAGGTGCAGTTTGCGTTATGCTCTTCCAAAGGAACAAGGCAGGTAATAGCAACTAGAGACCTTCAGTTGCAGCATCGGGGCGTATGGACCCGGCAAGTAGCGGGGCTTTGTCAGTACACGGTTTCATGTGAATATCACATGCAGGGTGAGCCTCAGGTGGAGGGGCAGTTTGTTGAAGCCGCACTGGTCACCAAGGATGGCGATCTTTTGCACCGCGCACAACAGCCGATCCGATTAGCTGGAGTGCTGAGTGAGGTCGATGAGAATGCGGCGGATTTTGATTCCGACCTGGCAGATGCAGACCGTGCTGGAGACTCGTCATTCGGGGCTGCTGTATCAGGGCCGGTAGTGGGCGCGAGCTCCAGAGGGCTTTGGGGACGATTGTTCGGTCGATAGTGCCACACGGGGCGGTATTACGTATTCTCTGCGAGCTCTTTATTACATCTTGGACACGAGCCGTACTCAACAAAGGCTATAGGAGCGGGAGAGCGACAACTCGGGCACCATCCTATAAACGCCGACCGTTCGGGCTTAAGCGCTGCGAGTAAGATAATGCTTGTTACGAGCGCACCTACGGCGAAAGCAGGTGAAGCGGCATTTCCGAGGGATAAGGCGCCGCAGATGCTGACGATTCGAGCTGAAATCATGGGAAGGATAAAGAGCAGTATGATCTGTCGCTCCCACAACACAACGTGTAGCCACGGTGAATGGGCTAAGGTGCGTGAACGTTCGTGATTCTCGCGCATGACGTGCTGAACTCCAGAAGTAATCCACAGTAGTATTATCAGAGCTACTACGATGGCTACAAGGCTATTGAGCGTCGGTAGAAAAGCTAGTTTTGCGCCGATCATCAGGATAATCAGCGCAGTCGTAACAGCGCGTTGTGGAAGTCGATTTGATTGACCTGAATTGCTTTGTAAACGACGAACCTTGGCTAATCCCCGTGCGAGGGCGGCCTGGTTGAGGAACGGTAAGGCGCAAACTGCGGCAATAGCTGCCACGATCTGCGACGGTTCAACAGCGAGAGTTTTATTGAAATAAAGGGCTACAACACTATCGAGAGCCAGGGAGAGGAAGAGATATCTCCATATTGCAGAGAGCCTCGTAAAAGGCCCGACTCTGCGGGTATTAGCCTTGCTATTACTCTTCAATTTCAAATCTCTTCGTAGTAGCCTAAAAGACGTGAGCCCTCAAACGCGTCCACCACCATCTGCAAAACAGGGACAAAAGCTAGCGCCGGTATCCCCGTCTGAGCGTTCAGCTCAGCAGGACCCAGCATACCTTTCAGTCTCAGAGGTCGCTCGTCTCGTTAACGATATCCTGGAGCTGCATTTTCCGCAGCTGCTTTTTCGAGGTGAGATATCGCAGATTACCGTTGCGCAGAGTGGCCATGTGTATTTTTCGATCAAGGATGAAGGGGCACAGATAGCGTGCGTGATGTGGTCAGGGATGGCTCGCACCTTATCGTTTAGGCCTTCTATCGGTATGACGGTGCGGTGCCACGGCAGACCTAACGTATATGCCCAATCCGGAAAGTTTCAGATAGTCGTTCACCGACTCTTTGAAGATGGTGAAGGAGAGCTGCGGCGCAAGTTTCTGGAGCTTCAGAAGAGGCTTGAAGCTGACGGTTTTTTTGCTCCTGAACGCAAGCGAGCGCTGCCTTTCCTACCTAAAGCTGTGGGGATTGTGACCTCACGTACGGGTGCTGTTATCCATGACATGATGGTTAAGATTCACGAGCGCTTTCCTTCCATGGTGGTGTACCTGGCCGATACTCGAGTACAGGGTGAAGGAGCTGCCGCAGAGATAGCCCAGGCGATTCGAAAGCTCGATCGCTCAGGATTAGTTGATGTAGTTATCGTTGCGCGCGGGGGTGGTTCGCTTGAGGATCTCTGGGCGTTTAACGAGGAAGAAGTGGTCAGAGCTGTTTTCGCATGTTCGCGACCCGTTATCTCAGGTGTTGGTCACGAGGTTGATGTTACCCTGTGTGATTTTGTTGCCGATGTTAGAGCGCCGACGCCAACGGCGGCGGCGGAGATGGCAGTACCCAAGATATCTGATCTAATGAGGCGAATAGGTGAGTTAGCTGGGCGCTTGCGGGATACTGACAGATGGTTTCAGTACAAGGTTCAGAGAGTTGACGATCTATTTTTTCGGTTGAGGCAGAGATTGTTAGCAGTGGGGCTAGAGGCTGATCTGCGTCTTAAGGCTGCTGAGTCTAGTTTAGCCAGGATCAGGCCCGATAAGGTGCTTGAGCTCCTGTCGCATCGTATTTTATCCCTTCAAGAACGCCTTAATAGAGCCGTTACGGTCAGTAAATTAGATCTCTATGCGCAGATTGAGCAATATCAAGAGCGTTTGACTAGATCTTTTGATCTAAATGACATTAACCTCTACTCTGAGCGGGTAGATCGTTTAGTAACACGGCTCTCGCAGGCGAATGCTCGAGTACATGCAAACGGCGTTGAGCGGATAAACGCCATCGAAGCTAGATTAAACGCGGTAAATCCGCGGGCTGTTTTGGCACGAGGCTACAGCATAGTTTACTCGCATTCAAAACACATAAGGAGTGCGAGCGAGCTATCGAGTGGAGACCATTTCGAGACACACCTCGTTGACGGGGTGGTTAGAGGAGTTGTTGATTAGCGATGTATTTTCTGTCGGGGGAAGAAAGATGAGTCGATCAAAGAGTGACCAAAAAACTCTAACAATAGAAGAGATTATGCGCGGCGATGTAGAAGCTGAGCGACTATCAGATCTGAAGTTTGAGGAGGCGCTAGCTCTCTTGGAGGGTGTAGTGTCTGCTGTTGAATCCGGTAATTTGCCGCTAGATCAGGCTATCACCGCTTATGAGCGGGGGACTATGTTGATTCAGAGGTTACGAGGGCTGCTTTCTGGTGCTGAGGAGAAGCTTAGGGTTTTAACCTAAATTCGGCAGTTGCGGTTCTCAAAAATAGCGTAGCAACTCGAAATCACTTGTAACTACTCTTGTTAGGATTAAGGTGATGCGCGTTGATTAAGCTCACGGAAAAGGAAGGCAGCTAAAGTGCTTATGCTAAGATGCTCATGATCCTGATCCTGTTCCTTTTCCGCTAGAAATATCAAAAACCTTCTCGCTTCTGTCTCTGGAGTTATAGATTCTGATTCGGCATGCTCTGTTGCAGCTGGAGATGTCTCTGTGCTTCCGGATGTTAAGAGGAACTGCACTAAAACACGGGGGATTAATTTGCAAAGAGCTCCGTAGATCGGGTCCCTTGATAAGAAGATATCCTGAAATGCCATCCCTAATTCATTAGTAATAAATCTCCTAATGCCATCAAGGCCTAAGGCTTTAAAAGAATCGGCAAAGTTGAGATTCAGAGGATCTATAAGTTTAGGCTCAGTTGATGGATCCTTAGATACTAATTGAGCTAAGGGCCTCAAGTCACCGGCTGCTATTTTGTAGAGCAAAATTACGGTATCAAATCGCGGGATATTCATTAATTCCCGTAACCAGATATTCTGTCTAGTTGTCGCTAGCCCGATAATTTGAGCGAGATACGTTGTTGCGGCCAGTTTAAAAGTTAGTTCGTAACGTAGATCCTCGTTCGGAATTAGGCTAATCAATCTAGAGGCTGCTGAGCTCGCAATTCTAGCTATTTCTGGTGAATCATCCTGACTAGGACAAGTTATGGCACCTCGATAAGCGATCTGGGCAACTTTTATAGCATCTGCTCTTGATATGTCGGCTAGGTTATCTTCAACTAGTTTAGCCGCTG
Source organism: Bdellovibrionota bacterium (assembly GCA_040402735.1). Taxonomy (GTDB): domain Bacteria; phylum Bdellovibrionota_C; class UBA2361; order UBA2361; family OMII01; genus OMII01. Next base: position 3,382 of record JBBALZ010000086.1, on the reverse strand, counting down.
CTCTTACAATTATAGGATCGTTTTGAAAGCGCGGGTCGCCTAAGACCATAACTCCGTATCGGGGGCCTAAAGTGTGTTTGTATACGAGGAGGGCCGCGAGGATCGCATAAAGAGCTGCGGTATCGTATATCTCATTAGGATGATGGCACAGGTGTTCAAGGACTTCGTCGCCGTAGGCCTGGTTATTAATAATCTTATTAATAAATTTACTATCAGCCGCCTCAGCAGGAATCGGGACCGAACCATCATCACCGAGTATAACGTTAGTGAGAGTTGCTGCGCGTTGTCTAGCCAATGCGGTCATGACTATTAGGTTATCATAACGTGAAGGAGATACTCCAAATGCCCTAGTATATTTATAGGGCTTCGCTAGTGTCCCGTTAGCTTTAGAACAATTTCACCTGGTTAGCCGAACAGCTACTCTCTTCTGGTTCAGCTGCGTATTGATTAAACCTAAATTCGGCAGTTGCGGGTCTGAAAATGGCGCATCTACTCAAAATCACTTTAGGCTTTTGAATTTTCGGTGCTCACCCTGACGGTGCCAGGGTTTAAGTCTCGGCGCATTTTGATCATCACTCCGGCAAACCTGCGTAAGCAGTGGAGTCAGGAACTTGCGGATAAATTCTTTCTTCAATCAACGATCCTTGAAGCGAAGAGTTTTAATCAAGAGATTAATCGCGGGAACTTAAACCCGTTCCTTCAGCCAAATATAGTGCTGTGTTCATATCAGTTCGCTCGCACAAAAGAGCCTTACCTGCGACAGGTGCCATGGGATCTTGTGGTAATCGACGAAGCTCATCGCCTGAGAAACGTGTACAAACCGCAGAATAAGATCGCTAATGCTCTTAAAAACGCCCTGCAACACGCTCCTAAGATCCTTCTGACGGCAACACCCCTTCAAAACTCACTCCTCGAATTCAACATTTGCTATCTCAGGAACCTTAAACGCCCTGGCGGGAAGACTCGAAGACACCCTAAAAGCTGCAGCTGCATCAGCCGATTCCGGCGAGCAGATCTCGCAAGCCCGAACATCCGTCCCTGCTAAAAGTGAGGAGCTACTTGTGGCAGCTCTCAAAGAGAGGTAGCTTGCTATCTTTGAGGAGCTTTGAGTTCGCAATTCGAGCTTTTTTGAAACTGAGATGACGAAGCTTGATTCATGGGCTGCTGATGTAAAGAGTGCGCTTGAGGGTGAGATTAAAGATTTAGACCGCGAAATTCGAGAGCTCAAGAAGGAGGCAGCCTTAATCGGAGATCTTGAGCGCAAGATTGAAACTCACAGGAAGATTAAGGAGCTTGAAAAAGCGAGGCACGAGAAACGCAAATCGCTCTTTGAGGCCCAGGATGCTGTGGATGCCAAGAAAGAGGAGCTGCTTTCGTCCACCGAGGCGAGGCTCAAGCGTCACATCGAGCGAGCAGAGATCTTTACGATTCGGTGGAGGTTGGTGTGAAGAGGAAAAGGCCGGATATAGTTACCGACGGCTATAAGGATCTGCTTAAAGACGTAAGCACCTTACTAGAGGCCGGAAGAAGAGGCGCTGCCCGGTCAGTAAATACGATAATGGCGCTGACGTATTGGCATGTTGGTAAAAGAATTATCAGACATGAGCAAGCGGGTAAGCGAAGAGCACACTATGGGAAGGAGCTGTTAGCAACTTTGGCAGCCGATCTTACGGCACGATTTGGAAGAGGATTCTCAGCAACAAACCTCCGCCTCATGCGCACTTTCTATCTGGAGTGGAACATTCAGCAGCCACTGTCTGCTGAATCTACCTCTGACAGCCCTAACCAGCTGATATCACTGAACTATCAAATTCAACAGCCACTGGCTGCTGAATTACACCCCCCATTTCCACTGCCCTGGTCACACTACGTAGAGCTGCTCCCCGTAAAAAACAAAGAGGCACGACTTTTTTATGAGCAGGAGGCGATTCGAGGTGGTTGGTCAAAGCGGCAGCTTATTCGACAGATCGACAGCCAGTTCTATGAGCGCACACTGCTGTCACGGAATAAAGGCACGATGCTCAAGAAGGGGCAGCGTGCGCTTGCCTCTGACAGACTCACACCAGAAGAGGAGATCAAAGACCCGTTCGTTTTAGAGTTTCTTGATCTGAAAGACGAGTATTCAGAGAACGACCTTGAAGAGGCGCTCGTCCATCAGCTTGAAGATTTTCTGCTTGAGCTTGGAGGTGACTTCGCTTTTGTCGGCAAGCAGAAACGGTTGCGAATCGGTAATGAGTGGTACAGGGTCGATCTCGTGTTCTATCATAGGCGACTGCGCTGTCTCGTCATCATCGATCTAAAGATCGGTAGGCTTACCCACGCCGATATTGGCCAGATTCATCTTTACCTAAACTACGCTCGTGAGCACTGGACCCATCCTGATGAGAATCCACCAGTGGGGCTGATTTTATGCGCCTCAAAGGATGCTACCCTAGCGAAGTATGCGCTGGAGGGGCTCAACAATAAAGTTTTAGCGGCTGAATATAAGATGGCATTACCTGACGAGAAGGTATTGGCAGCGGAGTTAGAAAAGAGTCGGCAGAGGTTTGAGAGAGATAGAAAATGAAAAAGCAGAAGTTAGAGCTTACCTGGATCGGCAAAGACGAGCGGCCCAAACTTGAGCCACGGATACTGCTTGAGGATGTCGAGAAATCGTATCACGCTAAGACGCGAGTTGGAGAGAGCGATATCTTCGATAATCGGCTTATATTTGGGGATAATCTCTTGGCGTTGAAAGCGTTGGAGGCAGAGTTTGCGAGGAAGGTTAAGTGTGGGTTTATTGACCCGCCGCATATATGAGCATTATGACGATGGAGTAGAGCACTCGGTATGGCTTAGCCTTATTCGTAATCGTCTTTAGGCTCTACGGAGGCTTTTGACGTTGGATGGCTCTATCTGGATAAGTATTGATGAAAATGAGGCTGATTATCCTAAATTCAGCAGTTGCGGGTCTGAAAATGGAGCGACTACTCAAAATCACTTTAGGCTTTTGAATTTGCGGTGCTCACCCTGACGGTGCCAGGGTTTAAGTCTCCGCAAATATCAAAATCCTGCGTGCTTTCTGAGCATCTGCACCATTTTCATCCTCCTTAACTGCGGAATTTAGGTTAAAACTGGGCTCGGGTACGTGGGATCGTGCTGGGTTCAAGTATGTGGGATTCGACATCACCTCGTACTTTTGCGCAGCTACACCATTTGCATCTGCTTTAACTGCTCTTGTCGGGATTATGGAGGAGCGAGCGGGGTCGTTAGGGGCGTAGTCCCTAACCCGTCATCCGAATCTTGGCCTTTGCCAAGTTCGGATAGGGGAAACCCTTTGCCAAGTTCGGATAGGGGCAATAGCGAGCGGGGTCGTTAGGGGCGTAGTCCCTAACCCGTCATC
>JBBALZ010000085.1:0-13667 GCA_040402735.1 Bdellovibrionota bacterium | reverse complement strand
GCTTACCAAGGAAGAAGCTATAGCCTGATTTCCATTTTCCGCTGAGGCATTACAGGTAACGATCAGGTGTACCAAAAAGGGAGGGCGCGATACTCTGCCGCTTCGGGGCTAATGTTTTTAGCTTCACGTTCAGATAACTGCTGAGCAGTTACTTTAGGTTGAGTAATACCGAATAGATAGACCTACTCCTGTAAAAATATTTTGGTCCAGCCCGCCTCCTAACTCTCCTCCTATCCTAAAATCTACCTGCACGTTTTTACCAAGTACGTAAAGAATTCCAAAATCAGTAAAATATGAGTCGCTTTGCTTAGCTGCTTTGGTCGGTAAAAATCCTGCTACTTCACACCATATTGCAACTTCTTGTGTTATACTCCAGGTCATTACCATCGATGGAAGCCACTCATAATACCGAGAGTTAGAGATGAGTTCTTCGGCTTGATATACTTGGGTCGATCCTGCAATTGAAAAATAATCGGAGATATCCCACGAGTAAGAAATGCTTACTCCGGGCAGGTTGTGATGAGCTCGAAGCTCTCCGCTCCCGGTTGGTAGTTGTAGATGTGGAGTCACCGATAGTTCCGGTAAAAATCCGAACTGGGGAGTGATGGCAAATCTAGTTCCTAATTCTAGATTATCGAAATCGGTCTCTGTCTTTCCGGCATAATTGGTTGAGTTTAAGTTCTGTGAAACTCGCACTTCAAGCCAATCCGTAAATATCCCCTGGCGCAGCGCAATTTCTGGGTATGAATGAGAATTTAGTTTAGATGAGAGTGACTTAATGCGAGAATAGGTATAGCCAAGCTCTATTTGTCTTGTTCCTCTGGGTACTGTATTGCTGGCATCGGTAAAGCTGGGGCGGTCGGTGGATATTTGAGCATCGCTATTTACTGAGGCATCATCTCTTGGTTGTTTGGGCCAAGTTGTCAGAAAAGCATAATCTCGCTTCGCCGGTGTTTCTGCATATGCTGTGTTTAATATGGCTAGTATTGAGCAAAATGCAACGTTTAACTTCATTGATTGATCATCCTATGTTCTTCAATTGCGAGTCTAAAAATGGCACCTGTGCTTAAAAGCACAAAGTATTTTGGAATTGTCGGAAGCTTGGCCTCTGGCACCGTCAGGGTGAGCACCGAAAATTAAAAAGCCTAAAGTGATTTCGAGTAGATGCACTATTTTCAGACCCGCACCCTGCTGATTTAGGAATGAGCATTATACGAGAATATGATCAGCAAACGCTATATGCAAATCTAGGCCATTAACGAGAAAAAGCGATGCTCCTACAGCCGATTTCTCGGCCTATTGCTTGTGTTGATGTCTCGTAATCAGACTTTACATCCGTTAATAAATGCGCACCTGAATCTTTACCCGAGCTATCTGTACCGATACTTTAGATATCAGCTATGCCCTACTCAAGAGCAATATACGTAACGCTTAGTATCTCTATTGCCTGCTGTCCCTTGGGCGAGTGAAATGTCACGAACTCCCCCTCGCTAGCCCTCATCAAGGCCCGCGCTAGGGGGGACACCCAACTGATGCGCCCATGGGCAAGATCAACCTCATCGATACCAACAATCGAAAAGGTCTTCTCGGATCCATCCTCATACCGGATCTTCACTGTGGCACCAAACTGCACATAACTGGCGGTGATAGAAAGCGGATCCACGATCTCTGCAGACTCTAATCGCTTGGCCAAAAAGCGCATCCTTTTATCGATCTCACGCAAGCGCTTTTTGCCGTATAGGTAATCTCCGTTCTCTGAGCGATCTCCATTACCAGCTGCCCAAGAAACAACTCGCGTAACCTCAGGACGCTCTTCATAGCGCAGTTTACGCAGCTCCTGGCGCATCCGTTCCGCACCTGCTGGAGTCATGTAATTCTTTCCGCCTGGCACTACCGGCTCGATCTCGACATCATTATCGTGATCGTCTTCGCCGTCGCCCTTTACAAACGCCTTGCTCATAGAGATCTGCTGTGTCGCGCCCGTCTATTCGTGGACAGCAATATTACTCTGGATCCAGGATATCACATCCTGCGTATGCGTGCCCGGAATGAATATCTGCTTAACTCCCAACTTCTTAAGGGCCTCTATGTCATCTTTAGGGATAATTCCTCCCCCAAACACAGCTATATCTTCCGCCCCCTCCTTCTTTAATTTATCGAGCAGGTCCGGGAACAACGTCATATGAGCCCCCGATAAGATACTCAATCCAATACAATCAACGTCCTCCTGAATCGCCGCTCGTACGATATTTTCAGTCGTCTGATGCAGGCCGGTATAGATGACCTCCATGCCGGCATCGCGAAGCGCTCGAGCAATCACCTTAGCACCACGATCGTGACCATCAAGACCAGCCTTTGCTATCAGAATTCGAATCGGCCGAGATGCACCTTGAGAGCTGCTCATAAAGCTTTATTATCCTTTATCCCTGGGGAATCTTCACCAAAACGCTACAACATACCAGGATCTGAGTATACCCCAAAAACCTTACGGTAAATATCAGAAACCTCTCCTAGAGTCACCCCATCGGCAACTGCATCAATTAGAATAGGTACTACGTTGCGATTCTCAACACACGCCCGCTCTACAGCCATTAGAGCCGTCTGATGTCTTTCTGGATTGCGCCCGGCTTTAAATGCCTTAACTCGGTCTACCTGCTTCTTTTCAGCGGCATGGTCTATCTTTAGCGTTGGTATCTCCTGCTCACCCCCCTCAGTGTATTTGTTAACGCCAACTATGCACTGCTCTTTTGCGTCAACATCAAGTTGAAATTGATACGCCGCCTCAGATATCTCCTTCTGCGGAAATCCAAGCTCTACCGCTTTAAGCATCCCACCAAGCGCATCGATCTGCTTTATGTACGCCATCGCCTCTTGTTCGATCTCTGTAGTCAACCTCTCTACGTAGTACGATCCTCCAAGGGGATCCACGACGTTTGTAACCCCACTCTCCTCAGCTATAATCTGCTGGGTCCTAAGCGCCACTCGCACAGCATCCTCTGTTGGTAGCGAAAGGGTCTCATCCATACTGTTGGTGTGGAGCGACTGCACTCCACCAAGCACCGCCGCTAGTGCCTGAAGCGCTACACGAGCGACGTTGTTCACTGGTTGCTGGGCGGTTAGGCTTACTCCTGCTGTCTGAGCATGCGTACGCAACTTACACGCTGCATTGGTCTTAGCTCCGTAACGCTCGCGAATTAAACGAGCCCACAATCGACGAGCCGCTCGGAACTTGGCAACTTCTTCAAAGAAATCGTTATGCACATCGAAAAAGAAAGAGAGTCGCGGCGCAAAATCATCAATCTTCATTCCACGACCTAGACAGTGCTCTACGTAACCCAAGCCGTCAGCGAGTGTAAACGCCAACTCCTGAACAGCTGTCGCACCAGCCTCACGGATGTGGTAGCCACTAATACTAACCGGATTAAATTTAGGCGCTGACTCTGCGCAGAACTCAATAACATCGCACACTAACTTTACTGATGGTGATGGCGGAGATATCCACTCCTTCTGAGCGATAAATTCCTTGAACATGTCGTTCTGTATAGTGCCGCCTATCTTATCAAAAGAGATGTTACGCCTCTTAGCCAATGCAAAGTAAAAGGCAAACGCCACAGTCGCTGTGCAGTTGATGGTCATTGATGTCGTTACCTGATCCAGGGCGATACCATCGAACAATATATCCATGTCATCGATAGTTGCGACACTTACCCCCTCTCGCCCCACTTCGCCTAACGAGCGCGGATGATCGGGATCATAACCCATCAGGCACGGCATATCGAACGCAGTGGACAACCCTGTCTGCCCATGCTCAAGCAGATACTTGAATCTTTGATTGGTATCTTCTGGGCTACCGAAACCAGCAAACTGACGCATCGTCCAAAGCCGGCCGCGATACATTGTTGGCTGCACACCCCGAGTGAATGGGTACTCTCCAGGGTACCCCAGATCACGCTGATAATCGACCGCCCCACCGTTCTCTGGGGTTACAAGTTCCGGCTGCTCGCGAAAGCTGATCGACTTAAAGTTCGCACGGCGCTCACGCTGCGCCGTATACACGCCTCTCCTCCACAACTGGTAAGACTGACTAGCTTGGAACTTCTTATTAGTATCGGACATAAGATCAGTGGTAAAATAAATATCCCGGCGCTTTGGCCACAGGCACTCAAGACTACTCCTTTAGCAGCTGTGTGGCTATCAGTATGCGCTGAATCTCGCTAGTACCCTCGTAAATCTCTGTTATCTTTGCGTCTCTAAGATGCCGCTCAGCCGGATACTCTGTCACGTAGCCGTATCCACCGTGAATCTGAATACCCTTAACCGCGCACATCATCGCCGTCTCTGAGGCAAACAACTTCGCCATAGCCGCTTGCCGGACATACGAGCGGTGCTGATCCTTTCGCTTTGCGGCATCGAGCGTGAGATATCGAGCGCTATCGATATGACACACCATGTCTGCCAAATAGTTCTGAATAGATTGGTGCTCGCAGATCTTTTTGCCAAACGCCTTACGCTCCTGAGCATACCGCATGCTATCATCGAGCGCCGATCGCGCGATACCAACGGCCTGTGCAGCAACTCCGATTCGACCGCCATTCAAGGTCGTCATCGCAACGAGAAATCCACGATTCTCCTCGTGCAGAATCGCAGATTTGGGCAGCCGTACATTATCGTACATTATACTAGACGTCGGCGAACCCCGGATACCCATCTTATCCTCTCGCTTGCCGCATGATATTCCGGGCAGATTCATATCGTGGACAAATGCCGTAATCCCCTTATTGCCCTTAGTGGTATCCGAGGTAGCGAACACAACACACACACCAGCCTCAGGTCCGTTCGTAATCCAATTCTTGGTGCCGTTAATTACAAATTCATGCCCTTCACGGCGATACGTTGTGGTGATCGCCGCCGCATCACTTCCCGTACTGGGCTCCGAGAGCGCAAAACAACCGAGAGCTTTTCCAGCTGCTAACTTAGGCAAGAAATAACGCTTTTGCTCATCTGATCCGTAATCCAAGATCGGAGTAACACACAGCGAAGTATGCGCGCTTACAATGATCCCAGTCGACGCACACGCTGCGGAGAGCTCCTCGATGATCAACGCATACGCCAGCGTTGAGAGCCCTGCACCGCCGTACTCTTGGGGCACAATAGCACCCATCAGGCCCAAATCGCCCATCTTCGGGAGCAACTCACGAGGAAAGTAGTGCTCTCGGTCTATCTTCGCTGCAAGGGGCGCAACCTCATTCCGTGCAAAGGTGTTAGCCGTATCGCAAGCAAAGTTCTCTTCTTCGCTCAACTCAAACGCCACACTATCACGCCAAACCATACTCACCTCTCCTGTAAAATCGCGCCATTTAATCTAGCACTAACGCCCGGTAAAACTAGGCTTACGTTTTTCCAGGAATGCATCCATCCCCTCTTCTCTATCGGCTGTTCCGAAAAGTCTCAAAAACTCCTCCACCTCAAGTCTCAAACCTGAGAGGAGCGCCGTATCCTGCGAGCGGTTGATCACTTTCTTGGCACCCTGTACTGCTAACGGCGCCTTACTGGCGATCCCCTCAGCTATCGCCTGCACCTGGTCAAGATACTGCGAATCCGGAATAACTTTATCAGCTAACCCTATGGTAAAAGCCTCCTGCCCTGACACCAGATCAGCCGTGTAGCACAAGCGCCTAGCTTGGCCGATTCCACACCGATGTATAAGCCGCTGTGTCCCACCAAATCCTGGAATAATTCCCAAATTTACCTCGGGTTGCCCAAGACGTGCACTCTCTGCAACAACGATTAGGTCGCAAGCCAACGCCAGCTCTAATCCACCACCCAGCGCAAAGCCGTGAATAGCTGCAACAACCGGCACTGCGCACGTCTCTATCGCTCGCAGTGCACGCTGGCCCAACTCGACATAGTCGGCTATCGGCCGCGGGCCTAATTGCGCCATTGACCTAATATCAGCCCCAGCAACAAAAGCCTTTGTTCCACCACCACGAATAAGCACCACACGAATCGATGGATCACGCGCGATATCGTCAAACTCCAGCACAAGGCTCTGAAGTACATCCGGATTAAGCGCATTAAGACTATCAGGTCGATTAATGGTGATCGTATGAATCGCACCAGCTCTCGATATCTCTATGCAGTTTTGCTCAGTCATACCACAATCTCCTCTCGGTAACCTTAATCACTCAACGTAAGCCACAACAAGGCGATCTTAGCCCGGCGGCCACTCCAATTTACGCCCACCGAGGATATGGAGATGTAAGTGAAATACCGTCTGTCCTCCATCACCCTCGATGTTAGTCACTACCCGATAGCCCGAATCAGCGAGCCCCTCACGACGTGCGATCTCTGCCGCCGTAAGCATTAGGCGTCCTAGAATCGTCTCATCTTCACGAGCAGCAGACGCTAGGTTGCGAATCGGCTTTTTGGGGATCACCAGAATGTGAACCGGCGCAACCGGGGTTATGTCCTTGAACGCAAGGACCTCCTCATCTTCATAGACAATCGCGGCCGGTATCTCTTTGCGAATAATCTTACCGAAGATGGTATCTCCACCCGGAAGCTTGGAAGATATGCTCATGCCGTTCCCTCAATCTGAAGTAGCTCCGGGCGACACACTATGCCCGGGATGAAATACGCTTAAGTTTATCACGACCACCCGGTAGCGACCAGTACGAATTAGCCTGGACGGAAAGCCACAAACTCCTATATCTCTTCGCGTGCAGTCGTCTTCGGGAGAAAACGTGCTCGCCGTATCGCAGCGGATACACCTGCGCGCGTTTCTCCCTGCATTCTCGCGCTCTCGTAGCTCGCAGACCCTCGCCTGCATGGAATTTTTGAAATGGCTTCTAGACATTCAATGCCATTTCAAACTCACCCTGCACATCCCGTGTTCCCGTTATCCGTGCACTTCCATCTCCTTCATCATACTCAACTTGAATCAGGTGCTGCACTCCGTCTTTGATGTCATCTAAGTGAGTAATGATAACGATCTGCTCAAATCGACGTCGCAGCTTCTCTAACAGCGCAAGCACGTTACCGCGCCTCCCCTCATCGAGCGATCCAAACACCTCATCGAGCATCAACAACGAAAAACTCTGCCCTGCTCGCTCTGCTAACATATGAGAAAGTGCGATCCTCATGCAGAGGTTTAAGATATCCTCTTCTCCTCCACTGATCACCCTCTTCGCTTCGCCGTCCTCCACTACCGTCGGTGTAAAATCTTCACCTAAGTCCACTGCCGAGTACCGACCATCCGTGAGATCAGTCAGGTACTCACTCGCGAGCTCCGCCATCCGCGGCCGTATCGACGAGTTCACAAACTTCCGAAATTCAGTCACTATTCGATCACACTCATCGAATATACGCACCTCTCGACGAAGATTCTCAAGTTCAATTTGCCGCTCGTCAAAGCGCTCGCGGTCACTAAGAGAACGCGCGACCAGCGCAGCTTGCGTATTGACCTCTCCCTCAAGTCTGACCCTCTGGAGTCGTGCGACCTCGAGAAGCCTCTGCGCTGCGTCATGCGCTCCCTTCTCTTTTAGATATTCCTCCTCAGAGAACCCGATCTCGAATAACTTCTTCTTCCCGCGCTCAAGATTCTCCTCGGCCGTATTCATGTCGACTTGCGTAGCACGCTGGTCGGCTTGAATCGTCTTGAGCTTCTGCTCTAGCTGTTGGCACGTGACAAGTTCGTTGATTTTGGCCTGCAGCTTCTCCATATCCCCTTGAGCCGCCCGCAGCATTTCGCGCCTCTCTTCAAGCTCTGCAGGAGGCTGTGCACGCTCTTTTTCGGATTGCATCAGTTGCTTTACTCGATCTTGCAACTCACTATGCTCAGCAGCCAAGTGTGCATGGACCGCCTCAAATGTCTCCCCGAGTGGTTGGCTGCACGTGGGACATTCACCTCCAGCATCGAGCTCTTCCACTTTACGAACTCGCTGCGCGACTTGTTCTGCCTGTCGAATCAATCCGTCCTTTTGTGCACGAAGGGTTGACTGCTCCTGACGCCACGAAACCTCACCAGCCTGAACCTCTGCAGCTAGCGCTTCAGTCCTATCCTTCGCCAGGGAAAGCTCTCGCTTAGTATCACCCAAAACATCCTCAAGTGACCGCGCTCCTGCAAGCGGCTTCAGAGCGCGGCGCAAATCATCCTCACTCTTGATAATTGAATCGGCCAGGGTCTGAAGGCGTTTTCCCCGCTCTTCAACACGCACCTGTAACGCTTGCACACCATCGCGCTCTTTGACGAAGCGGCTCCTCATCTCTTCTAACTTCTGCAGCTTGACTCGAAGCACCGAAAACTCGCCTTCCGCCTTTGTCAGCGCCTGGAACGCCTCATCGTGCTTTTCACGCACCACCCGTAATTGCTGCTCCTCTGCGGCGAGCCTCTGCTCGATCTCCTCACGGGTGCCAACGCTCGCCTCATAACCTTGGAGAGTAGCTCGCCTTTCTTTACGATCGCCGCGCAGCAGCTCCTGCAACTCTTCAAGTCTATCGTATCCAAGGACACGAATAATAAACTTCTCGCGCTCGGTTGCACCCCTTTTACCACTTAAGAACTCAAGCCCCTTCTGCTCGGTGCAGTACGTCGCGACGAACTCCTCGTACGACATGCCGATGATTGCGGAAATACGAGCAGAAACCTCCCGATTCCCTTCGGCAACCGGATTCGGCTCTCCGCCAACGTACAGGGCAGCATCAACAAGTGAACGAACTATACGAAACACAGTGCCATCATGCTCTATAGAGAGCTCTACCCGCATCTCGTTATCACGGCGACTGCGCCCAGCTCCGCGACTAGGAGCTGTTCGAGTCCGAACATCCTCTATGCGGCCACGTAAAGCACGCGAGCCAAACAGTCCAAACCCTACCGCCTCAACAATTGTCGTCTTTCCTGACCCATTAACACCAATTATTCCCACTAAACCATCGGGAAATACCACGTGACCGTCTACATGCTGACGAAAGAGCTGCATGTACAGACTACGAAGCTTCATCGGATGCCTCCACCTTTGTCAGGTATCGCTCTAGCACCGCTGATAATTCCTGATGATCAATCCCGGGCGCGTCCCAATTCTTACTAAACTCTACGAGTTGATCTTTAAGCAATCCTGTAACCGGTCGACCCATCGACTGCACATCACCCGTCGCGGAGACAAACGTAATATCGAGGGTTAGGTGCAGCGCCTTCATTCGCAGAGCGCGCAGCGCTTTATGGTCGAGGTTTTTGTAACTTTCCCGCGAGATGTTAATCAGAGCAAGTCGCGCGATCTTTCCATCGAGTCCCCCGGCTACACTCTCAATTCGCTCTGATATCATCCGCATAACATCTTGCGGCTCCATTCCAGCACCATCAATAGAATCAAGCACTACTATCTCTCGCGGTGAAGTCAGTGGATGAAACGTTTGTTTTCCGTTTGGCAGCGACACCTCAATAAACCCCTTGAGATCACGCGCCTCTCCCCAGATGTTCGTCGAAGTATGCTCAATGGCTCCGGAATACACCGCCTGACGCCCTACAGCCTGGTGCAAATGCACGTGACCAAGTGCGATATAATCCCACTCATGTGGCTTAAGAGAGTTTAAATCTACCTCTGCTCCGCCGAAGTCACTCACCCATCCCTTGTTTACCTGGGCATGCGCAACTAGGACGTTGTGAGGGAATCGATCGTCAGCTCGTAGAGATATAGATGGCAGATCCGAAAAGGCTGCGTGCGGTAAGCAGGTAATTGCCAGCCCGCGATCAGGAAATGAAAATATCTCCAAACTTGAGTCCGCTACATAGACCCCCTCAATCTCACTGAACAGTTGCAACACCGAGCCGGTATCAACACGCTTAGGAGCTTCATGATTTCCACCAACTATAACTACCGGCGCACCGCTGGCACGAGCTAGCTTCCGCAGCTGCCTAAAACAGAACGTGATCACGCCGTTTGAGGGCCGCACCGAATGAAAGAGATCGCCAGCGATAACCACTGCGTCGGGCCTTATCGCGATAATTCGATCTACTGCCTCTTGAAAAGCAACATTTACATCGACTTCGCGTTGATTGAGTCCCGACTTGGTAAGCTTGTTGTACCGTCGATAGCCTAGGTGCACATCGGATAGGTGACAGATCCTTACCTGCGACTTGTGTGAACTTACGTTTGGGTCTGTCATTACGGATAAAAATACTTGTAACTACTCAGCAAATGCTGCCTCAATGACGTTAGCGGGGTGGAAACAATAAAGCACCCCCGACTAGGGGGTGGCAAGAAAAAAGATCCACCACAATCAGCTCATTTAGCGACCAAACTGCAGCGTCGATCTGAAAATCAGGTCAGTAGTTACAAATACTTCAACCTCAAAGGCACCCGTACTTATTACGGCTCCAAAACAACCAACTTAAGGAGGGCCGGCAAAACCCGTCCAGCATACACCAGCACTACCTGGCCCATGCTTTGCACTGCAGCGTCCGGGCACCACAGTGTGCACCACAGCGTCCGGCTGAAGGCTGTGGTAGCAACATTTATCCTAAATTCGGAAGTTAAGGAGGATGAAAATGGTGCAGATGCTCAAAAGCACAAAGGATTTTGAATTTTTCGGAGGCGCAACCCTGGCACCGTCAGGGTGAGCACCGAAAATTCAAAAGCCACAGTGATTTTGAGTAGATGCGCCATTTTCAGACCAGCAACTGCCGAATTTAGGTTTATCACGGGGATTCAATGGGTTGGCTCTTTGCCTCAGATGAGAAATCTACCACAGCTATGCAGGAAGTGCACACTCAGGTGTGCAAAAACAATCAGAATATCCCCGAGGGCGCTGTACTTTTGGGGGTGCTAAAGGCAATTGAAAAAGAGTTGGCACGGCGAGGCTTACTTGAGCCAACAGTCAATCAGGCGATGCCGCTTTGGTTCCTGGCGGAAACGGAGCGCAATGTGTTCCTCTGGCGACACGGAAGGAGTATCGACAACTGTGCTGAGTTTAGCTTCTGGGTCGACGTCCCAGCATTGATTGAGAAGCGTCGTCGACACCTTTCACGATGTCGTGGATTTAACCCTTTTGTCTGTGGCTCTCCGAGCGAGACCGGTGCCCAACACGAGCTGCGCTACCTAGATCAGATTGAAGATATGGAAGATTCCATCTTTTTTAAAGCGGCATTGATAAGCCGTGTCAGCGAATCCTTGCAGAACGAACTCGAACCAGCACAAGCCTTCTGCACCCGAGTAGTGCTCCCCTACCGCGCCGAGGCAACCCCCTTGCCTGCATAGCCTGGATTCGGTACGAGTAATATATGACCACTAACAATATCCCCCTCAGAGAGCCTGACCAATTAATCGTTGAAACGGTCGAGCGCCTAAGCCGTGACGAATTCCACAAGTATCAAAACGATGCTTTCTACAACACGGTACCTAAAGACCTCGTGAAATCGATTGGCACAATCGGACTGGGCGGACTAGGAATACCCGAAGCGTACGGCGGTCTAGACGCATCGGCAGTCACTACTGCCAAGGTGTTTGAAACCATGGCACGCTTTGACATCGGGCCCGCAATCTTCGTCTCTGTGCATACGATGGTATCGGGTCTAATCTCCCGCTTTGGATCCGCAGCTCAAAAGAGCGCCATCCTCCCGCAGCTCGCTACAGGTAGCTTGCTCGGAGCTTTTGCTCTAACCGAACCTCAGGCTGGTTCAGATGCTCATGCGCTAAAGACAGAGGCGCGCCGCGTTGAGGGTGGATTTCGCCTAAAAGGTAGCAAATGCTACATCACCAGCGCTGGATTTGCGGATCTATATATCGTGTTTGCAAAGACTGTCACCACCTCACACGCAAGTGAGGTCTCGGCGTTTATCGTACCGTGTGACACTCAAGGATTAACCATTGGAAAGCCTGAGAAGAAGATGGGCGCGGAGCTTTCACCTATAGCTTCAATATTTTTCGAAGATGCTTTTGTACCTGATTCAGCCCTACTCGGCGAATTGCACAGAGGCTTTAATATCGGCCTCTCTGGACTTGCCGGCGGCAGAGTTAATATCGCTGCGTGTGCTAACGGACTCTCGCGTGCCTCTATTGATGCAGCGATTGCACACATTAAGGAGCGCAAGCAATTCGGCCAAAAGCTCGCTGATTTCCAAGGGCTCCAGTTTATGGTCGCCGATATGTATCAGAGACTTAAGTCTGCTGAACTTCTCACAGAGCGCGCAGCCTACGACCTAGACCTACTACGGATTGGATCCGCGACGGCAGAGTCCATTCGCCTATCATCCTCCTGCGCTAAGTGCTTTGCCACCGACGCTGCCATGTCGATAACTACCGATGCTGTGCAACTACTAGGTGGTGCTGGTTACATAAAGGAGTACTCTGTTGAGCGCTACATGCGCGACGCTAAGATGCTTCAGATCGTCGAAGGCACAAACCAGATTCAACGAATGATTATCGCTAAGGAGCTATTAGATTGAAAGTAGTCTGGTCCGCTCACTCTGCGCTATGATCACCCAGCGGCCCAGACAAGAATGAAAGCTTGGTTTCGTATTGAACTGGGAAATCATTTGCCCCAAAGCTAAGTAGATCGCTGTGAGATGAGTTTTTTCTAAACTCAAGCCTCTCCCCCTGTACCATCATGCCGAAACCAACTACCCCCAGGTAGATTACCAAGCCACTACTTAACAGCCAGCGCTTCATGCATGGCGTGAACTCCGGGCCTTCTGGCGGAAGATCAGCTTCGCACGGAACGACAGGCTCTCCGTGATTAAATCGGTGATTAAAACAGGTTTCACAGAGCCTCGACTCACTCCCCTCAGGAAGCCCGCATCTGTAACATCCAGCCATACTTGCACCTCTTAGAGGGGTAGTCGGCTGATGCAGGCAGTTATATGAGGATTTGTAGCTATTTTTTTAACTATTTAGTATTCCTGAGAAATATAGAGACGCGCAAATATAGATGTGCTTAACCCTGCGCAATTAATTTTTGAATAAACTGACGCGCGCAGGTTTGATTTGAGCACGATTCTCTGCTTTTCTCGGTGCAGACCCGGAATCTGGCACATCGGTTGGGCTTATTATTTAGCCCCTTCGGAGCTGCTGTTTTTAATCAAAACCTCGGCAAAATGCCAAAGTATTACGTTTCTGTTTATTAGTTACGGCTCCCCTTGACCTATTTATTCTACCCTATATCCTCAATAATCGGTGGACTTGTGGAGCAAGTCCTGGTTTAATCGAAAATTATCCTAAATTCGGCAGTTAAGGAGGATGAAAATGGTGCAGGTGCTCAAAAGCACGAAGGATTTTGAATTTTTCGGAGGCGCAACCCTGGCACCGTCAGGGTGAGCACCGAAAATTCAAAAGCCACAGTGATTTTGAGTAGATGCGCCATTTTCAGACCCGCAACTGCCGAATTTAGGATTATATATACCGATGCAGCGCATACCCTATTAGGGGGATGATAAAAAGTGCATCAATTATATCACTCTTGAGCAAATCCTTCGGGAAACCACTTGATTCAGCGGTGATTAGGCACGTTTAATAGTTTCTTAGGGCACTATGAGTAATTTTCAGGCACCTACTCCAGAATGTGTAAAAGACTTCAAGCCTATAAGTAAGGAAGAAATTAGTAAAGCTATCCAAACAGCAGCTAGGGCATCGCAATTCTTTTTTTAGCCCCCTCGGAAAAGGCGGTCTATTTGGGTG
>JBBALZ010000084.1:9289-13670 GCA_040402735.1 Bdellovibrionota bacterium | reverse complement strand
GTCTCAGTAGGTGTCTCTGTAGGAGTTTCAGTAGGAGTCTGAGTAGGAGTATCCGTTGGAGTGTCCGTTGGAGTCACAGTTGGCGTATCTGTAGGTGTATTAGTAGGAGTCTCTGTAGGAGTATCCGTAGGTGTAATAGTTGGAGTTTCAGTCGGCGTCTCAGTAGGTGTCTCTGTAGGAGTTTCAGTAGGAGTCTGAGTAGGAGTATCCGTTGGAGTGCCTGTTGGAGTCTCAGTAGGCGTATGTGTAGGTGTATTAGTTGGAGTAATAGTTGGAGTCTCAGTAGGTGTCTCTGTAGGAGTTTCAGTAGGAGTCTGAGTAGGAGTATCCGTTGGAGTGTCCGTTGGAGTCACAGTTGGCGTATCTGTAGGTGTATTAGTAGGAGTCTCTGTAGGAGTATCCGTAGGTGTAATAGTTGGAGTAATAGTTGGAGTCTCAGTCGGAGTCTCTGTAGGAGTTTCAGAAGGAGTCTGAGTAGGAGTATCCGTTGGAGTCTCAGTCGGCGTATCTGTAGGAGTATTAGTAGGGGTCTCTGTTGGAGTCTCCGTAGGGGTAATAGTTGGAGTAATAGTCGGAGTTTCAGTGGGAGTCTCTGTAGGAGTGTCGGTAGGAGTCTCAGTAGGAGTCTGAGTAGGAGTATTAGTAGGGGTCTCTGTTGGAGTCTCAGTTGGCGTATCTGTAGGAGTATTAGTAGGGGTCTCTGTTGGAGTCTCCGTAGGGGTAATAGTTGGAGTAATAGTCGGAGTTTCAGTGGGAGTCTCTGTAGGAGTGTCGGTAGGAGTCTCAGTAGGAGTCTGAGTAGGAGTATTCGTTGGAGTCTCAGTAGGAGTCTCCGTCGGGGTCTCTGTAGGCGTGTCGGTGGGGGTATCAGTAGGGGTCTCTGTAGGAGTCTCTGTAGGAGTATCTGTGGGAGTATCGGTAGGAGTTTCAGTAGGAGTATTAGTTGGAGTATTCGTTGGAGTCTCAGTAGGAGTCTCCGTCGGGGTCTCTGTAGGAGTATCGGTAGCTGTTCCTGTAGGAGTGGTAGTTGGAGTAGTAGTTGGTGAACTAGTTGGTGTTTCAGTCGGTGTATTAGTAGGGGTACTGGTCGGAGTTTGAGTAGGCGTATACGTTGGAGTTGGGCCGCTTAAAGATCCTAGCACCTCGCCGCCAGATCCACTTGAATCGTTCCATGAGGCTAATATCTGACTGCCAGTTCCTGTAGTTATGTATGATGAGATGTTTTTCGGTGAGTTTAAACAGGTAACTGTATTTAAGGTTCCCCAGGACGTGTATGGACTACTCGACTCGCGATACTGAACGATACTGTTATCGATGAACCAAGCGACCAAATCGTTAGAGCTTGAATAGAATCCTCCGGTAACTGACGAGACGTTGCCAGTGTGGACGGTAGTTGCGGCGCTCCAGGCTGGTGGCGATCCAGAGAGCGATTTGGAAATGACATCTTTGTTGGTGTCTATGTAAAACAGGTGGCTTGTGCCGCTATCTCCCGCCACTAGCGATGCGATAGATTCAGATTCTTGTGAACCGCTAGCAGCTAGGGTTAGTTTAGTAATTGTAGAGGCTGACGTGACGTAAACGTACGAGCCTGATACCGCTATCGATTTTACCGTTTGTGTAAAACCAGACCCAACACCACTCCATGAAGTGCCGTTCCACTTGGCTATACGATTAACTGTAGTGCCGTCAGCGGTGGTAAAGTCACCGCCGGCAAAGAGGTTTCCATCGCTATCTAGAGCTAGAGTGTTAACCGTATCGTTGAAGCCCGACCCCAGAGTGCTCCACGCAGTGCCGTTCCATTTAGCGATTCTATTGGCGGTTATCGCCCCAGCCAGCGTAAATGCTCCACCAATATACAGGTTGCCACTTGTATCTGATACAGCAGCCATTATCGATAAGTCAGTTCCACCCCCTAAATCGCTCCAAGAGCTTCCATCCCATTTGGCTATATTGTTAACCGTTACGCCACCAGCATCAGAGAAACTGCCTGCGGCATAAAGATCGCCGCTACTATTTGTAGCTAGAGCAGCGATAGGTGCATTTACTCCCCCTCCCGGCTCGCTCCAAGAGGTTCCGTTCCACTTGGCTATATAATTGACCGCGATGCCTCCGGCAGTGGTTAATTGAGACCCGCCGACGTATAGGTTACCGCTACTGTCTATAGCGTGGGCTATATTGTCGATATCAGTGTGCTCCGGTATACCACCTCCCAGTGCGCTCCAGGAGCTCCCATTCCATTTGGCGATGTTGTTTACTGAGGTGCCCCCAGCCGATGTAAAAGACCCAGCGACATATAAATTGCCGCTACTATCGGATACTCCTGCATACCAATATCCGTTTAGGCCCGTTCCAAGCGCGCTCCACGACACCCCATTCCATTTGGCGATCTTGTTTGCGGTAACTGCGCCAGCAAATCTCGATGTAAGCGACACATATATGTTACCTAGATTATCTTTGACCAACCCTCCGATGCTCTCAGAAACATTCGCCTTCATTCCCGCGCCGATAGAGCTCCAGGCGCTCCCGTTCCATTTTGCAGCGTAATTAATCCCGGTAGATCCGGCGTTTTCAAAGCCTCCTCCGGCATAAACGGTATTGTTATCGTCTATGGCAAGTGCATTTACCGGGCATGTCGAGATTCCGACTAAAACTGAAATGTCACAATCAACTCCATTGCCCAATGAACTCCACGATGTGCCGTTCCATTTGGCTATTGAATTTCCTGGCGATAGGAACTCCCCACCAGCAAAGATGTCGCTTCCTTTTGCATACAGGGCTTTAACTGGGGCATCTACGCTTGAGCCCAAGGAACTCCAAGAAGTTCCATTCCATTTAGCGATATAAGATGCGCCTGTCCCACCAATTGATGAGAAATCGCCACCAGCATAGATATAGCCGTTAGCGTCTTGGGTGAGAGAGCTAACAGCTAATGTAATTCCATTTGGAGAGTCCACGCCTCCACCTAAATCACTCCAAGCGCTGCCATTCCATTTGGCTATGTAATTTACGGTGACCTCTCCAGCATTAACGAAATTGCCGCCTGCATAAAGCGATCCACTACTATCAATTTTGAGCGCCGCAACTGTCCCATCTGTTCCGCCGCCTAGGTCGCTCCACGATGTTCCGTCCCATTTGCCGATGTAATTCACAGTAACTCCGCCAGCGCTAATAAATCCTCCGCCAGCATAGATATTCCCACTTCCATCCACTGCCAAAGCGGAGACGCCGCTACTAACCCCTGCACCTAACGCGCTCCAGGCGCTGCCATTCCATTTAGCTATCCTGTTGACCGTTACCCCGCCGGCTTGAGTAAACGAGCCACCAGCATAGAGCGCTCCACTACTGTCTATTGCTAAAGAAGAAACTGAGCCATTTAATCCGCTACCTAACGATGACCATTCATAGCCGTTCCATTTGGCTAATCTGTTAACGACTAAGCTACCGATCTGGCCAAAATCACCCCCAAGGTAGATCTCCCCACCGCTACTGATAGCAATAGCGTTAACGGATGAGTTTGCCTCAGAGGTCGCGCCGAAATCAGAAGAAACCCAACTCCCTCCAGTTGCTAGCTCGCTCCAAGAGCTACCGTTGTAGAGGTATGTTAGGATATTTCTGCCACTCTCTCCTGAAACCGCCAGCAACATCTTATCGCTAGAGGTAGGAATAAGTGAGATAGCGGAAACTTTTGTGGCAGGTTGCCCAAGTGATGTAGCAGTGCCAAATGTAATTGTGCCTGAGCCGCTAGCGGTAGTTCTGTTAGCGTAGGCATGAAAGCGCTCACCTACATCACCTAGATCCTTAAATGCTGCGACCCAGAGCTTGTCGTTTAGATCGAGCGCTACGTGAGGCTTAACGTATCGATTGTTAACCGCCGTACCATCGAAGACGGTAATTGCAGAATCAAAAGAGATAGAAGTGGCCGATACTGTGCCCCGACGCACGATTATATCGTATGTATTAGCCTCAGCCACTAAAAAGATATAGGTCGTGCCGCTAATACTCTTTGCAGCTATGGAGAAGTTCGCGGTGTTGTAGGATAAGGTGCCACGAGATGTCCATGTTTGTCCGTTAAGTGATGAGGCGTATTCGATCTGCGAGCCACTATACCAGAATGCCCAGTGAGTGCCTGAAGAGCCATCATAGAAGCTCTTACGACTAGCTGCAGTTGTTGAGCTGGTAGAGCTTGCATCGCCGATAACAGCTGCAGTTGCATCGCACACGGGGGTGCTAGTTGGAGTTGGTGTAGCAGTTGGAGTGTTAGTGCTTGTGCGAGTTATCGTTGGCGTTGCGGTGGGGGTTCCGGTCGGGGTTTGGGTGGGTGTGTTAGTTGGGGTTCTGGTGTTAGTTGGGGTTATTGTTGGAGTTTGAGTTGGTGTATTGG
>JBBALZ010000084.1:0-9189 GCA_040402735.1 Bdellovibrionota bacterium | reverse complement strand
TGGGAGTGGCAGTTGGAGTTGTCGTTGGGGTTAGCGTAGGTGTGCCGGTAGGAGTACTGGTGGGAGTGGCAGTTGGAGTTGTCGTTGGGGTTAGCGTAGGTGTGCCGGTAGGAGTGCTAGTTGGAGTAATCATTGGAGTTTGGGTAGGCGTTGCAGTAAGCGTAACCATTGTAGTACTAGTAGGCGTAGCTGTCGGAGTATTAGTTGAGTTTGGAGGTTGAGCAGCAGCCACATCGATGCGAGTGATTCCGATGGTTATGCTGAAAATTATTACAACTATAATCTGAAGCAGATTGACTAAAAGTGTAGAAAGGAGAGAGTAGACTCTTGCGGGATAAATCTTGAGGCAATTTGCTGAGCAGTAGGTAAGCTTGTCTTGAGCGCTTGAGTCTAAGAAAGTAGATACACTTGTCCAGTCAGCGCGCAGATCAGGCCGTTTAGTATCGCCCTTTTTTTTGCAGCCTCGCTCAGACTGACGACTAGCGACCATCATTACATGTCCAAACTCCAACTATGCGGACGGTCAGAATGGATATCGTTAAGTGCGAGAGTTTTCTGAAAGCAAAAATGACCCAAGCGCTGATAAAAATTTCGCATCTCTAAGCCGTAAAAATTTTTAGACCTATCAGGGACTTAAGATGCTAAAAGAAGCCTTCTGGCCGCGTTTATGGCGAGCGGAGGGATTTTAACAGCGGCCAGGTTCATTAAAACGCTGGTTTAGAGCAGGGCAAGTAGTTGTTTTTCCTAAGCAAATCCACCAAATTGCGGTTTGAAATTCACAGCGTCGCTGAATCAAACTCCTTGTGACCCCAAGGGCACCTGGTCTAGTGTGGCCGGATGCAAGGACGAGTTCCGATCCTACTTACATTCGTTACGGGATTTCTAACTTTAGCGTCTGAGATCGTTGCCGGTAGAGTGCTTGCACCGTATTTCGGTTCTTCTATCTATCAGTGGGCCGGCCTAATCGGAGTAGCGTTAATTGCATACTGCTTGGGTTACATCTCGTGGCGCTTTCTGACAGCCAAAGGAGTTGCCTGGCCGATGATTATCGGCGGAGTGTATCTTTTAGGTTTGCCACTCTGGATCCTGGCTGCTCTGAAATCGCTCCTGTCGTTATCTATTTTTCCAGCAGCGGTTAGTGGAGCATTAATCACACTCGGTGTTCCATCGCTGCTCTGGGCGACTATCTTACCGTGGGCGCTCTCAGAGAGGCGCCAAGAGAGTGGAGCGATACTGGCTAGCTCGACGGTCGGTAGTCTCGTTGGTGCATGGAGCGCGGCCTTTGTATTCTTGCCTAGTTTCGGAACCCGTGCCTGCCTAGTTGGACTATCTATAGTAAGTGTGATTGCAGGTTTGATATTCATAAAACCTCGCAAGAGAGTCAGCCGCTTTGGGGCTGCGGGGCTTTTATTAGTGATAGTATCGATTGCTTTGGGGATATGCAGAGAAACTGGTGCGATAATCAGAGAGCCGTGGCGCATATCGGATATGTTTGAGTTAGGTCAAGGAGAGCAAGGAGTAGAGAGGCGTTTAATTGAGTTCAAAGATAGTGGTTATCAGCTAATCGCTGTATGGGATGAGATGAAAAACGGTGTAATTGAACGTGTTCTGATGTTAGGAGGATTGACTCAATTTATTTGGAACCGCGACAATAGCCTGCTCAAATACAGAGATGAGCGTTACAGTTATTATAACTATGCTACTGCCACAGCGCTTTTGACCGCGAAAAATCCCCCTGAAAATGCGCTTTTTATCGGCCTTGGAGGTGGTCTGATACCGTTTCAGGTAAAGCGCATATTTCCAGAGATTAAAATGAGCGCCTATGAATTAGATCCAGAGGTAGAGCGAGTTGCCAGATTGCATCTCCCGTTATCTGAACTGCCGAATGTGAGGGTACGAATTGGAGATGGACGCCAGCTGCTTAATGAAGAAGCAAACGCTACTACTCGTGGCTGGGATATGATCCTTATAGATACATTTTTAAACGCATATGTTCCTTTTCATTTAACCACTCGGGAGTTTTTTAAGTTGGCATACGATCGTGCTGCTCCTGGAGGGCTGGTCGTATGCGACACGCACTCAATCTTTCAATCGACGGGATTACTAGAGAAGCTTGAAGCTACGATATCTTCGGTATTTGATGAAACGTATGCGTTATCGCTTACTAGTGGCTCGACTTTATTATTGGCGTTTAAGCGCTCTGTTGAAGAGTCAAGTAGCGGTATTTTGGAGGGTCGATTAAAGAGACCGTGTCAAGTTGGAGAGATATGCAAGTATCTTGCAGATATTAAACAAACACTAGGCACCGATCGGCTAAAGAACCTATCTCAACTAGCGCAGAGACACGATCTGTATTTAACTGATGATCGTAACGATACTGAGATAAGGCTCTACAAGACCCGCGCCAGCTTGTTTATAGAGCGGCCGTTGTAAACCCAGCCGTATGCTTTTTTTGCTAGCTTCACCATTTTCATCCTCCTTAACTGCCGAATTTAATCTCATCTTGCACTTGCTCCCGCACCCCATCCGCTATCATCCCCATGCGGATAAAATCCGGATAGCCTTCATCTCGCGTTAACACAATCACTTTAACACAACCTCTACAGAGAAAGGAGTTCATCATGGAGCAGCAGTCATTTGCCACAGGTCAACCATCAACAGATCAGGCTGGTAGAGTACCCCCACAAGAGGAGCTACATGCCCACACCGCCGGGCAGTATCTCGATAAGGCCCTTAACCTTATCGGCACCAAGATGCGCCAAGCAGCAACTCTGGTGAAGGAGAAAACTCCACGTGAAGGGGTGGCTAAAACAGCACTAGAAACAGCTTCGCAGGCGCTCGATTCTACTGGACAGTACATGATGCGCGAAGAGGTTAGCCAGGAGATACGCGGAGTTGTTAGACGACATCCGCTGCGCTCGCTTGGGGTATGCTTCGCCCTTGGGGTTGTGTTCGGCAATGTTGCACGCAGTCTACGGAGGTAATTGAATATGATGGACTCTATCCGTGAGGAGCTTGAATCATCAGTAACACCACTTCTTCGAGAGATCCTCGATGATGCCCGTAAGCTTATGCATCAGGAGGCGCAGCTTGTGCGCGTTGAGGTGCGCGAAGAGAGCGTTAAGATGCGTCAAGCGCTCACGTATGTGATTGCGGGTAGCACTGCGCTTTTTATCGCTGTGCTTCTGGTTGCTTTTATGGCTGTGCAGCTTGTAGCAACCGAATGGTTTCAGGCGCCGCTCTGGGCAGCGTTTGGAATAATTGCTTGCTTATCAAGCGCGGTGGGCACACTCTGTGCATACATCGGAATTAAGAGGTTTGAAGATGTCCGAGCAAGTTCGGAGCGGGCCTTGAGGACGTTGCGGGAAGGATTTGGATGGATGCAGCAAACGATGTAGCAGGAAATAAACCTTCAACCATCCCCGGAGTGGTCTTAGAGACAGCAGAACGGCTGCGGGGGGAGATAGAAGCTACTAGCAAAGCTCTCCACGACCACGTAGAGGAGTTGCGGCAGCACCTTCATTACCGTGCAGAATCGGTCCGCAATCCATTTGGAATCCGTGAGAGTGTAACGCAACGCCCACTAGTCGCCTGTAGTGTCGCTTTCGTCGCCGGGCTTGTGCTCAGTGGGGTGAGGAGCCGACCTGTTCCAAGGGCGATAGTGCAACACGTAGGGGGTGCCCTTGGCAGCTCGCTAGCAGGCCAGATAACTGCACGGTTGCTCCGGTCGTTTGAGGGATAGCCAACTGTAAGCCGGTGCGGCTGCGTAGAGCCTATCTACCTTATTTTATTGTCCTCTCGCTCTTTTTAAGAAACCTGACTATACTTCCGTCAATCGAGTCAGTGGTTTCAAGAAGCTACGGGCCGTAACTGGTAGGCTTAGACGCCTCGGCTATTGTTTGTGTCGCTATGTTTGTTTACCTCGCCAAAAAGATATTTGGAACCCGCAACGACCGGATACTAAAGAGCTTACGTCCAGTTGTTCTTAAAATTAACGACCTTGAGCGGTGCTATCAACCGATGAGTGATGGCGAGCTGCAAGCGCAGACCGGCATTCTTAAAGAACGACTCGCTCAAGGTGAGCAGCTCGATGATATATTGCCCGATGCGTTTGCAGTAGTGCGCGAGGCCTCGCGCCGGGTGCTCGGTATGCGACACTTCGATGTTCAGCTTATCGGCGGAGCCATTCTGCATCATAAGATGATAGCCGAGATGCGAACAGGAGAGGGAAAAACCCTGGTTGCGACTCTGCCATCGTATCTTAACGCGCTCACGGGTCAGGGGGTTCACGTAGTAACGGTGAATGATTACCTCGCGCGTCGTGACGCTGAGTGGATGGGACGTCTTCACACATTCCTCGGATTAACGGTGGGGTGCGTCTACCACGGTATGAGCGAAGAGGAGAAGAAGGCCGCCTACGCAGCCGATATCACGTACGGCCAGAATAACGAGTTTGGATTCGATTTTCTCCGCGATAATATGAAGTTCTCAGCTGCAGAGATGGTGCAGCGTGGGCACTATTTTGCAATCGTCGATGAGGTTGATTCAATCCTCATCGATGAAGCGCGCACACCGCTCATTATCTCTGGCCCATCAGAGGAATCAACCGATACCTACCTTCAAGTAAATAAGATAATACCACAGCTACAGCAAGAAACCGATTTTACAATGGATCTACGCAGTAAGCAGCCATCACTTACCGATCAGGGGATGGAGAGAGCAGAGAAAATGCTTGGTGTTACTAACCTCTACGACCCGGCAAACATAGAACTCCTACACCACGTAACACAGGGGCTGCGGGCCTATACAAGTTTTGAACGTGACGTTGATTATGTTGTTCAAGGCGGCCAGGTGGTGATCGTTGATGAGTTTACTGGGCGATTGATGCCAGGTCGGCGTTGGTCAAACGGGCTGCATCAGGCGATTGAAGCTAAGGAAGGTGTTCAGGTTCAACGCGAAAATCAGACCCTCGCATCGATTACTTTTCAGAACTACTTTCGTATGTACGATAAGCTGGGCGGGATGACCGGCACTGCGGATACGGAGGCCGGCGAGTTTAAGGAGATCTACGGGCTTGAAGTTGCCGTGGTGCCAACGAATCAGCGCATGGTCCGTCAGGATCACGTTGATGTGGTATACAGAACACGCCGTGAGAAGTATGCAGCGGTGGTAGCAGATATCGAAGAGGTTCACGCTAAGGGACAGCCTATATTGGTTGGCACTATTAGCATTGATCAGAGCGAGGCGGTTTCACGCGTGCTTAAAGAAAAGGGGATTCCGCACAATGTACTAAACGCCAAGCACCATCAACGTGAGGCCGAGATTATCGCCCAGGCAGGGCGCTTGAACGCGGTGACTATCTCGACCAATATGGCGGGTCGTGGAACCGATATTCTTTTAGGTGGAAACCCAGAGTTTATGGCCGCTGCCAAAACTGGCACCCGCGATCCGCTGGATCCTGCATTTGTTGAAGCTCTTGAGAACTTCAAGCAGCAGTGCAACGAGGAGCACGAGCAAGTGGTTAATGCAGGCGGTCTCTTTGTAATGGGCACCGAGCGCCACGAATCGAGGCGCATCGACAACCAGCTTCGTGGTCGTGCCGGTCGTCAGGGAGATCCAGGTGAGTCGCGCTTTTATATATCTCTAGAAGATGACCTTATGGTGCGATTCCAAGGTGAGCGCTTACAGCAGCTTATGCTGCGCATGGGGTGGGAGGAGGGGATGGCCCTCGATCACTCGCTTATGAGCCGCACAATCGAGACTGCACAGAAGCGGGTTGAAGCGATGCACTTTGATAGTCGTAAGCACGTGACTGAATACGACGATGTGATGAACAAGCAGAGGCAGGTGATTTACAACCTGCGCAGCCGGATACTCAAAAACGAAGAGATTCGTCAAGAGGTGCTCGATATGTTCGACGACCTCCTTGAAGCAAGTGTAACGCAGCTATGCGAAGAGCGGGTAAAGCCGATCGAGTGGCCACTAGAGAAGCTAAGTGAGCGCTACCAGTATCTTTTCGGGCTTCCTTTTGAGTTCCCGACGGATATTGCACTGACGCATCAAACTATATTCGATGCACTGCGCAGTGCGGCTCGCGAATTTTATTCGGCGCATGTTTCTGCTCAAACAGAGAAGCTTCAGGGCTTACGTGAGATAGGAGTAGCGCCACAACTCAACCGTGGAGCGATCGGCGCTGACGCAGCGGTTGGGTTTGAGCTAATTGAACAGGACACGCTCCTTGAGGCGGTTGATTACTTCTGGCGCCACCACCTACAAGAGATGGATCACCTACGAGAGGGGATCGGATTACGTGGGTACGCGCAAAAGAATCCGCTCTATGAGTATCAGAAAGAGGGGTTTGTACTCTTTCAGCAGATGCTTGAGGAGATGAAAGAGAGCGTTGTTAGAAGGTTGTGCTACCACGAGGTGCCGCCAGTAGAGGAGGTTATTAAACATATCCAAGAAGAGCGACGGCGGCACGAAGAGCGCCAGCGACAGATGAAGCTTGTTCACGGAGGTGATGTAGAGGCTTCGGATGAAGGTGCTAGTGACGACGAGTCTTTTGCTACAGGTGGTGATCGTTCAAAGTTAGAGGCCCAACGAAAAGCCAGACGCAAAGCCAATAAGCGATGATGCGAGCGCCTTTTTCGCTCTATGTGCACGTCCCATTCTGTGCTCAGAAGTGTCCGTATTGTGATTTTAATACCTATGCCGTAGCGCGGGTTCCGGAGCAGGAGTACGTAGAGGCGGTTTGCCAAGAGCTGAAGAGTTATCGCGACGATCCTCGATTCAGTGGTAGGTCCATCGGCACGGTATTTTTTGGAGGGGGTACCCCGTCACTGCTCTCGGCCGAGGCGATTGGGACGATTCTTGATTGTAGTCGCACACTCTTTGAAATCAAAGAGAAGTCGGAAGTGACCCTAGAGGCTAATCCTCACGATGCACAGCGCGCCAAGCTTGAGGCGTTAAGGGCGGCAGGGATCAATCGCTTAAGCTTTGGAGTGCAAAGTTTAGATGACGAGCGTTTACAGCTATTGGGCCGCGACCACTCATCGCAGGGGGCGCGTGATGCTATTTCGATCGCCGCTGATGCTGGTTTTACCGCCATCAGTCTCGACATTATCTTTGGTGTCCCGGGGCAGACCGTAGCGCAACTTGAAGGCGATCTACGTCAGGCGCTCAGTTTGCCGATTCAGCACCTTTCAACATATTCATTGACGATTGAGCCAGGCACCCCCTTCTTCCAGCGCCAGGCTCGTGGATTGCTGACGATGCCACCTGATGAACGAGTAGCGCAGATGTTAGAGCTGATACCAGAAGTGGCGCGAGAGAGTGGATTTGAGCGGTACGAAATAAGTAATTTTGCGCGACCAGGATATGAGAGTTTGCACAACATGGTGTACTGGAGTGGAGGCGACTACCTCGGTGTTGGAGCTGGTGCCCACAGCTATTGCGCGCGATACAGTGAGGTAGGGGCGATCCAGTCGGCTGAGAGGTGGAGCACGCTTGCACTCCCTGCTAGTTATATAGACGGTGTGCGTAAAGGGGGCGCTGTCTCGTGGCGTGAGACACTTGATCGAGAGGCGCTGATCTTTGAGTTCTTTTATCTGGGGATGCGCAGAACGGAGCTCGGTGTATCGAGGAGTACTTTTGCTAAAGTATTTGCGGCAGATATTCCTGAAAAGATCGAGCAGAGTCTCGTGGAGCTGGAGCGTGAGGGGTTTGTGGCGTTGAAAGGCGATACAATTCGATTGACCAGCCGCGGGATCTCTCTGGCCGACTCGATATTCGAGCGGCTGTCGGGGGTAGAGTAAGAGTATTTGATTCGCATCTGCGAATCGATCGGGTCCTCCAAAGGCCGGGAACCCCGTTTTTAGGTTCATCTCAATCCCCTAGCAGAAGCTCTTGAATGGCGCTCTTCCAGGGCATTATCTCAACATCATCGTGAGTATAGCCTCGCTCTGCCCGACTTATGCACACGAGCCGAGCGTTGGGATACTCACGCTTAAAGGCGCGTAGAGAATTAAGCTTTGTTGGAGCAACGTCATTCGAGGAGTTTATCTCAATAGCTATTATATCTCGCGAGATCCCTCGATCGATCACAATATCTACTTCGTGCCCTGAGGCGCTCTGCCAATAATGGAGCCCACGGCGACATCGAAGATAATCTCTCTGTCTAAAAAACTCGGTAATAATATAGCTTTCAAAGAGTGAGCCGTACCGGCGATTACCGGGCAAGACACGAGCCTGCGAATCGCCTAAAAGAACATTCAGAATACCACAGTCGAATAGGTAAAATTTAGATGCGCCCCGAACTTGTTTACGTGCTGAGCGCGTCCAAGCAGGGAGCTCCCATGCAAGATACGTATCAAGCATAATCGAGTAATAATCGCGCGCGGTCTGATCGCTCACTCCAACATCGCGACCCAGAGCAGAGAAATTAATAGGCCTGCCATTCATCTGGGCCGCGACCGTCAGAAATCTGTGAAACGGAGCCAGTGACCGCACGAGCCGCTCACTTTGAATCTCTTCTTTTAGATATGAATCAACGTAGGCTTCTAGTAGCAGTGATGGATCTTCCTGTTCTAAATAAAACTTCGGCAGAGTTCCGTACTGCAGAGCTCGCTCAAGGTGCACATCGACCTCCATAGCTGTCAGGGGATGCAAGGTAAGTGAAGCTGCGCGCCCTGCTAGCAGATTAGCGGCTCCTCGTCTGATCTTTCGACCACTTGAGCCTGTAAGCAGGAATTGCAGTCTGTCCTTGTGCGGTGACTCTAGAAAATAGTGTACCTCATCGAGTATCGCCGGAACCTTCTGTACTTCATCGACAATAATCAGCAGGTCTTTTGTCGAGCTGTCGATCTGATACTGGATATCTCTGCGAAAGAGCTCAGGGTGCAGAGTATACCGAGACTGCTCCGAGAGACTGAGCAGATTTATCGATATCACAGTCCTCCCCAGCTGCTGAGCCTCATCAGCAAAGCTGTTAGCCAGAGTCGTTTTACCTGTACCTCTTGGGCCCAACAGGAATGAAGACGTGTTTTTCCCCAATATTTTTAAGAGGTTCAGCTGGCGCGAGATCATAAGTCGATTATATATCATAAATTCGACTTTGCAAGTCGAAAATGTGAATTGCAGGGCCTCGCAATTCTCCCGCTATCTACTCGAAAAGACTGGCATTCCTGACAG
>JBBALZ010000083.1:13490-13760 GCA_040402735.1 Bdellovibrionota bacterium | reverse complement strand
CCCCAACTACTACTCCAACTCAGACTCCGACTAACTCTCCAACTAATACTCCTACGGAGACACCAACTACTACTCCAACAAATACCCCAACTACTACTCCAACTCAGACTCCGACTAACTCTCCAACTAATACTCCTACGGAGACACCAACTACTACTCCAACAAATACCCCAACTACTACTCCAACTCAGACTCCGACTAACTCTCCAACTAACACTCCTACGGAGACACCAACTACTACTCCAACAAACACCCCAACTACTACTCCAA
>JBBALZ010000083.1:0-13390 GCA_040402735.1 Bdellovibrionota bacterium | reverse complement strand
CTAATACTCCTACGGAGACACCAACTACTACTCCAACAAACACCCCAACTACTACTCCAACTCAGACTCCAACTAACTCTCCAACTAATACTCCTACGGAGACACCAACTACTACTCCAACAAACACCCCAACTACTACGCCAACTCAGACTCCAACTAACTCTCCAACTAATACTCCTACTGACACACCAACTACTACTCCAACAAATACCCCAACTACTACTCCTACTGACACATCAACTACTACCCCAACAAGCACCCCAACTAACTCTCCAACCCTAACTCCAACTAGCTCGCCAACCAATACCCCTACAGGAACACCAACTATCACTCCAACAGACACCCCAACTACTACTCCGACCCATACTCCAACCCACTCACCAACCAGTTCGCCTACCAACACACCAACTACTACTCCGACAAGCTCGCCAACAGATACTCCAACCAATACTCCAACTCAAACTCCAACCAACTCTCCTACCAATACTCCAACTCAGTCGCCAACTCATACCCCTACAGATACGCCAACTAGTACTCCAAGCAATACTCCTTCAGATACTCCAACAAATACCCCAACGAGCTCACCAACCAACACTCCGACCAGCTCACCAACTAATACGCCAACTAGTACACCAACAAACACTCCGTCAGTAACTCCAACAGACACTCCAACAATTACTCCAACAAACACTCCAAGTGCATCGCCAACTAACACACCGACAAACTCTCCAACAGCTACACCGACTAACACTCCTACGCAGACTCCTTCTAATACTCCTAGTACAACTCCAACTAACACACCGACTAGTTCCCCAACTAACTCACCAACTAGCACCCCTACCAGCACTCCAACAGATACCCCGTCTGCAACTCCGACAAATACTCCTTCTAGTACACCAAGCAACACACCAACCGTAACACCAACTTCCTCTCCTACAAGCTCGCCAACTCATACACCAACAACCACTCCAACCCACACACCAACTAATTCACCTACTCAGACCCCAACGATGACTCCGACAAGCACCCCAACAGACACTCCTACCGTCACGCCGACTAATTCTCCAACAGGAACTCCAACTATCACTCCAAGTAGCACACCCACATCCACACCTACTGACACACCTACCGCTTCTCCAACACATACGCCAAGCAGCACCCCTAGTATTACACCAACGTTTACTCCGACTCACTCACCATCAGCGACTCCGTCTCAGACACCAACAGAAACCCCGACTAACACGCCTAGCGTCACCCCAACTAGAACGCCTACATCAACGCCAACAGACACACCGACCAGTACGCCAACTTCGTCACCAACCGATACTCCAACAGCTTCGCCAACAAACACGCCAACTTCCACTCCGACAAATACTCCGACGGTAACGCCTACCCATACACCTACCAGCTCTCCAACGGTTACTCCTACACTTACCTCAACCTCAACGCCAACAACTACACCTACCAACAGCCCAACGGGAACTCCGACCTCCACGCCAACTATTACCCCAACTTCCACGAATTCTCCGACTGACACGCCAACTAGCTCGCCTACGGCTACTCCTACTCAGACTCCTACTCATACGACCACTAACACTCCTACAATTACTCCAACCTCCACGCCTACATTCACTTCTTCACCAACATACACTCCAACTGCAACTCCATCGGTTACTCCGACCCCAACAGTCACTCCAACGCCGCTTCCTGTTGTAGGCATTTTGGGCGAGGTCAGAATATCTCAGACACCTGTGGCATACCTACCTGTAATAGTAGGTGCTAACCTTGTAGAGACTGATGCAGATGGCCGATTTAACATCGCCGTGCCACCTGCATCAGTTGCGGATATATCCTCTGGACTGCCTGCGGTGAAATACGAAGAGATCGCCGGAGTAACTAGAGAGAGCTTGCCAGGAACTGGTCTTGAGATATCTGAAATAGCCCAAGCAAACGGGGGACTAATACTAATCAACGCTTCTCAACGGGTTAAGCCACAGCCTCTATGTTATGTTGAAGATCCTAACTCAGGCGCTGGATTTATTAGATTCCCATTCACTAATAGATCAGGCGTCAAGCTCACGGTTGAATCGGATAAATTGAATTACATAACGTCTCTTGCCGATCCATCTCGTGGTCCAGACCAAGAGCCATATCCGTTGGCGGATTTTGATCCGATATCTGATGACCAGCCTGACGGATACCTCGGATTTGAATGGCCGCTTCGATACTTTGTCTGGTTCGATACTGCGCGAAATAGCGAGATCGTTAGCGCTGAGTGGAAGTTAATAAATGAATCCGCCTCGCTCGATCAGCCACTATCAGACGTGCCGCTCTGTGAATCAGCAGGTCTCATCGATAGCTGTAATCCGTACACAACTATTGAATCAAACAGGCTTTATAGCCAGATGTTCTCAACAGTAACTCGTCTAAGTCAGCTAGCCGAGAGAGCCGCTAAAAAAGGTATTTGGAGGAACAGAACTGGCAAGTTCCGCAATCCTTTCCTAAGTAGGGGCGCCACATCGCTGCGAACGACAAAACAACTGCTGAATGGACTTCCTAATCCTGGATATCTCTGTCCCGCTGCACTTCCTACTGGCTGCTCCTATGTCGCATTCCCGAAAGGTGAGATTACTAGGCAGTTCGACCTAATTCTTAAGGTGAAACTTCCACCGGAACTTAAATTTTTGATTAAGACTATGGGCCAAGAAAGGAACAAGTTCCTCGCTGCCCTCCGAGCACAACCAAACCAATTAATTCGATGCAATTCAACAAGGTGAGCAGGAGTTGGTCAGCGCTTCCCGAAAGCTCATAAAAGTTACATAATCTCAAGCTATGAAAGAAACCCTAGCTAGAAACCCTGCTATCCGAACGATTATGATGCCCCGCGATACAAACGCGCTGGGAAGCATATTCGGAGGACACATCCTTAGCCTGATCGACTTAGCAGCAGGCCAACACGCCCGCACTGTGGCTCCAAAAAAGTATGTCACTAAAATAATGCGCGAGGTAGAATTTATAGCTCCTGTATTCGTGGGGGATGCCGTAAGCTTTTACTGCTCAACTATTAAGCAAGGCCGAACCTCTATTACAGTCCAGGTCGATGTTGAGGCTGTCAGGGGAGTTGATAGTATCCAGACGATAAAGGTTACTACCGCTCAGGTCGTTATGGTCGCTGTCGATAGCCAGAATCGTCCGATCCCGATCTTCGATGAGGCGTAAACCCTACTCGATTACTCCAAGAATACGATCCCAGATAGCTTCAACTGAAACCTTCTCGCCAGTGCAGAGGAGATCCTGCGGCTCTAGGTTGTAACACTGAGCGACATCTCTGGTAGCTTTAGGCTTATCGTTCTGTCGTAAGGTGTCAAACTTAGTTAGCACAATAATGCACGGTATCCCCTCAGAGGCGCAGATTGACTGTATCGCAATCTCATCTTCCCCAGGCTCACGACGACAATCATTCAGTAACACAACTGCTCGCAGGTGACGTCGCTCTCGAAGGAACTCAACCGAGAGCCGCGATATCGATTCACGCACCTCTTTTGAGAGCTTCGCAAAACCAAAACCAGGCATATCAACCAGGCACAGCTCATGCTCAACGCCGTTCCATGCTCCGGCCACACGGTAGAAGTTTAGCTCGCGCGTCGATCCTGGGTTACCACTTACACGCGCAAGCTTCCTCCCCGTGAGTCGATTAATAAAGGTGGACTTGCCTACATTAGAACGGCCGATAATCGCAACCTCAGGGAGAAGCTGTTTTCGAATGGTAGTGAGCGAGGGAGCCCCGAAGAGGAACTCAGCGTTTCGAATCACAACACCCCGCGACATCTCGGTGACTAGCTCCGCAACTACCGATAGAACGCTCAATCCGCTTTAATCGAGCACCGAGCGATGCAATGTAAATCGCTAGTATCGCCCACACGGCTGTGTAGGCCCAAAAAAGATCCGGATAGGTATCAACCGTCATACCACACGCTCCCCCTCATCGCATCCAATTCTTAATCTATATTCAATACTTCCAAGCCAATACCGCACCCATACTAGCACTGCGCTAAGCGCCAATAGCGCTACGACCGATAGACCAAACGCCTGCCAGTACGATGGATCCTTTAGACCACCCCGTTCAATTACCTCAGGATGTAGTCTGGCACTCTGTGGCAGAAATTTTATCGATACGTAGACGATAGGAACCGTTATCGCCCCAAGGATTCCTAACACACTTCCATGAACCGCGGTCTTAGCTGGATCTCCGAAGTTCCGAAGCACTGTAAACGACAGAAAGATCAACCAGAGCACTAAAAAGGTAACAAGCCGCGGCTCCTCCCAGCGAAACCAGGTGTTCCACGCGCTGTGGCCCCAGATCATTCCAGTAGCGAGCACAACTGTGCACAGCACAAATCCAACCTCACCCGCCGCCACCGAGAGGAGATCGGCCCCATCTTTACGAGTTGCCAGATAAGTAAGACTCGCAACAAAGACGACACCTACCGCCGCGTAGCACGCCAAGGCGCTTGCAACGTGAAAGTAGAAGACCCGTTGAACGGCGCCCATCACCTGCTCATTTGGAACGACCATAAAAACGTAGTACTGCGCACAGGCTACGAGCAAGAAGGCCACAACGGTCGCCAGAGAGTGCCAGATGGTAGGGGTTTTGGAGTTCATGCCTCGTCTCGAAGAAGATGGTTGCACGAGCCCTGGCTCGGACACACCGTCTTCGAACTATAGCAAGGTACGGGGTGCGGTTCAAATACCACTATCCCTTTACCACGGCCTCGTAGCTGTTAACCCCCACAAGCAGAAACGCCGCGCACAGTACTGTTATTACTCCGGGCCAAATACTCCCCTCGGTAAGAGCGCCGTAGAGCAGGCATTCTGTCGTGATCTCAACACCGGCAAAGAACAGAGGGAAGATAAGCGGAAGCGTTAAGAGTGGCATCAGAACTCCACGTAGCGTCGAGGTTCCCGCAACTCCAGACACAAGCACCACAAGCGCTGACAAGGTCAGCGCAGCTCCCGCACCGAGTGCTAGCAGCGTTCCATAGACAGGCGATAGAGTTTGGTCGAGCGCTGCGCTCGTGACTGCCAGTAACAACACCCAAGTAATAAAGAACATCACAGTAGTTACAGCTACCTTTGAGAGATAGAGCTGTGCTCCGGTTACGCCAGCGAGGAGCAGCCCCTCAAAACCGCGCCCATCGAGCTCAGTTTCGCTAGCCCGAGCACTCGATGTCGTCGTGGTTATCAGAAACACTACCCACACGAGCATCGGGTATATCTTAGTTGTCGTGGCTGCATCGAGCACCGCAGAGCTCACACCTGCACCGATGAGGGCTCCTATCACAAGAGTCGTGCAAAACAGGAGTGTTGTATACTCTTTGCCGCGTAGCTCAACGGCGAACTCTTTGCTTATGAGAAGTCGTAAGACCCGTAGCCACCGTCCCATGCCTCGATCCCCACACTCCTATCGATTACTCTTTCTATAGCGCTCGACTACGGAGTCAAGCGAACTACGCGTTGAACTGAGTCCTGAGTCTGCAATGATAGCGCCGCACTGCATTACCACTACACGAGTAGCAAGCGCTTGTAGCCGCGCCAGGTCATGCGTAGCGATTATAGCGACACTCCCTGCTGCCACTCGCTCACTCAGCACCGCACACAACACCTCAGTGGCCTCCTCATCCAGATTACTCGAGGGCTCATCGAGCAGGAGCAGCTTAGGATTACCCATCAAGGCGCGAGCTAGTGACGCCTTGCTCTGCGCTCCACGCGATATATCTGAAACCGCTTTGTGTTGCACCTCTTCAAGTTGCCAGCGTCGGAGGATCTGAGCTAGCTCGATTTGACCGATCCCTGCAAGCGTCGCATACAGCGAGAGGTTAGCGTTAACTGAGAGCCGCGAGTAGAGGCATGTGTAGTGACCAGCAAAACCTATCCGCTGACCACTTGCTACTTTAATACTCCCACTATCCGGGGTTACGAGCCCTGCAATCATCCGCAGGAGTGTACTTTTACCGGCACCGTTTGAACCGAGTACAAGAACTATCTCTCCAGAGCCACACGACATAGAAAACTGGCGCACAACGATCTGGTTACCAAAGCGCTTAGAGACACCTTGCACCTCTACGACTGTCCCCACATGGCAGCCTTCAACACTGCAATCACGTTCTGCAGTGGTGCTATTCATGGCGTGAAAGCTCGCTGATAATTCGCCCCACTTCTCCGGATAGCTCTGCATACGACCGGTCATAATCGTCCTTGCTCACTTTGCCCATAGCAAAGTCTAGCTCCAGATCCTTGAGCGCTCGAAGAGCCCGCTCCTTAGCATCAAGGAGCCTTACCGAACCTTCGGTCGAGACACCTGCCCCCGCGACAAGAGCTGCGTCACGCTCAAAAAGCGGGGCCGCGAGGTAGAGACCAAGACACAGAGAAAACGAGATCGAGAGGACTATCCAAACTACCATATTGATTACACCACCTGAGCTGATTCAAGGGTTCGCGCTGGAAGACTCCTTGCAGCGCCCCGTGCTACCGGTACAGCAACTACAATTCCTCCAATAACCATGATAATGGCCCCGTACCACAACCATACCTGAAGTGGATTAACAAAGACCTTCATCGAAGCTTTTTTACCGGACTCGTCAATTCCAGCCAATATCAAGTAGAGATCTTCTCGCTGCCCCATACGTAACGCAACCTCAGTGGTTGTTTCCTTATTTTTTTTGTAGAAACGCAGCTCCGGCACTAACACTGTCAACACTGAGTCATCCTTAAGCGAGCGCGCATTGACGTGCGCTTGTATGGCACCGTAGTTAGGATGATCCTCTTCGTGGAACTCCGTCAACTCAAGCGAAAACCGACCTACGGCAAAGCGCTCTCCAGGAGCCAAAGTGAACTCGCGCTCAACCTTGTGCGCCATCGAGGCAGTAATCGCCACAGTCATCATCGCTACTCCGAAGTGAATGATGTGGGCCCCGTACTTCACGCGATGCCGACGAAATAGCTGCAGTAACGTCTTTGGCGAGTACTTTGACGAAGATGAAGCTGCCGACTGGATTGCAGAACTCTGCGACTTAAGGCCACGATTAACCTCACCAAGAATCGACATCGCTACAAAGAACGATATCGCGTAAGCTAGCACGGGGTACGCCTCGGTAATCCCCGCAGCCACAAGCGCGATCGCAACTACAAATGCTCCGGCAAACGGCAGAGCGAATGTGCTCATCATCTGTGTTACTGAGGAGCGTCGCCAGGCGATCGTCGGCCCAACACCCATAAGGAACACCAGAGCCAGAAAAAGCGGAACATTCACCGCATTAAAAAATGGAATTCCGACTGTTTGCTTCTGCCCGGTGAAAGCCTCTGAGAATACCGGAAACATCACTCCCCAGAGCACAGCAAAGCAGATGCTAAGCAACACTAAGTTATTAAGCAGGAAAACGGCCTCGCGCGAGAACAAGCTCTCTATCGCTCGCTCTGGTTTTAAATCCGCGCGCCGGTAGACAACCAGAGCTAACGCCACAAGCAGCACAAGCGCTAAATACGACAGAAAGACCCAGCCAATGTCAGTTGAAGCAAAGGCGTGCACGCTCTGGACGATACCTGAGCGGGTCAGGAACGTACCAAACACCGTAAGAGCGTATGTCAACACACAGAGAAAAATATTCCACACCTTGAGCATCCCCTTGCGCTCCTGCACCATTATCGAGTGCAACAAAGCTGTGGCCGTTAGCCACGGAAGAAACGAGGAGTTCTCCACCGGATCCCAGGCCCAGAAGCCACCCCATCCAAGCTCTAGATACGCCCAGTGGCCACCGAGTACGATACCTGCTGTGAGGAAGGTCCAGCCGATTACTGTCCATCGTCGAGTCAACCTAATCCAATCGTTTGATATGTGGCCCGAAGCGAGTGCTGCCATACAAAATGCGTACGGGATCGCCAGACCCGTGAACCCCAGGTACAAAGTCGGTGGGTGGATCGCCATATACTCATTCTGAAGAAGGGGATTGAGCCCGTTACCGTCCGGCATTACCATCGGCGCCTTGAGATAGCGAAAGGGATTGGTAAGAAAAAGGGTAATAGTCGTAAAAAAGAGAGTTGAAGAATTTAAAAAACTGTACAACCAGGGCAGAAGCGCTCGCGGATAACGTACGGAGCTACGAGCAACCGCGGCACAAAAGAGAGCAATCAGCCCGCACCAGAGCAGCATCGATCCATCCATTCCGCCCCAGATCGCAGTAATCTTGTAGATCCACGGCATCGCTTGGTTGGAATACTGCCAAATATACTGAATCGAGTAATCATTGGTAACAAAACCGTACCCAAGACCAATCAGCGAGCATGCCAGTGCTAAAGCAACACCGATGGTGGCTCGTCTGAGCATCTCAACGCGCGCCTGCAGCAACACACTTGAGGTTCCAGCCCGTCCAAAGAAGCCTACTAGTGCACCTCCGATTACCCCAACCAGAGCAAGCAACCATCCGATACACAGCGCAAAATGCCCAAACTCGATCACTACTCCTCCTTGCAAACCCCTACTTTTCTAACTCTGAAACCCCTGCTGTCGCCCCAGGAAGCGCCGGTTCATACTTTGATGGGCATTGGGTCTGTAGTTTAGCAGCCACGATAGTCCCACCCTTAAAGTCACCATCGATCAACACATCTCTCCCGGCCTGAAACATATCGGGCTTTAAGTTCCGGTACTCTACCGGAACTGTAGTTGCTCCACCTGCTGGATCACTCACACGAAAACGGAGTAGAAAAAACGGCTCGGTCTGATATTCGATCGGTTCCGTTACTCTACCACCGACCCGAATGCGAGGAAGATCGCGCGCATGCGCACGAGAAATCAGCTCAGAAGGCATAAGCACTAGCGAGCTTGTCCCGCGAGTCGCCTGATAAACCAAAACGGTTCCAGCAACGATAAAAAAAAGTACTAAGCTGAGGAATATACGACCCATTTCTTTGTGCCACTTTAGCAGTTTGCCGAAATGTTATAACGGATCGCTACAATTGGCGAGGGCAGGCACTGTGCCTGTCCGGGCAGTGTAGGCACCCGGACAGGCGCAAACAAAAACAACAATATCAAATACTTGCAGACCCCAGAGCTAGCTGTGTATTAGCTTAACTCCTTTACTCGTGCTGCAAAAAGCTCAGAGGTTTTCACAACGACGGTATCGCCTACCTTGACCACTTTAAGGTTCTGCGGGTACTTGGCCTTAACAGTCACATACCCTTCAGGGCTCTTGAGAGTTATCAACTGCTTCTTCTTATCAATCGATTCGATCGTTAGGATATCCACCCGCTCTCCAGCAACGAGTGCCGCTGGCTTACTTCCCTGTGGTGCACGACCAGCAACATCAACCCCCACACCAGCTAAGGCGATCTCCTCAGGTGTTGGCTTCCGAACTTCGAACTCGACTGCTTCAAAATAATCGAGCTCCACGGTATCGCCCTTCTCCACCTGTGCCAAATTGCGAACTGCCTCACCAACCTTGAGCGGCACAACTTTATCATCTGCAGTGCGGAGAGTTAACGTCCGTGCCTTTAAGCTTACGCTCTCAACCTTTGCGGTCATCGTCTTGAGCTCAGACTCCTCACCCGCGAGCCCACCTCCCGGCAGAACAGAGCGTGATGATGTCTGAATGACATTTAATCCAGTTGGTGTCGTAGCCTCAGAGACAACATCTCCGGTGTATGGAGTTGCCGAGCAACCAATAAACAGGGCTGACACTGCGGCAAGAGAAGCACAAGCAACGGAACGGCTGGTCAAAAACAGGGATCGATTCATAGAGAGTTCCTTATAGATTGTTACAGATTACCCGCCGCAAACGGTAACTCACTCGGCTACTTAAGAGCAAGGGCTATCTGTTACTCAAAAGTGCTTGCAGGCTTCCTGTGCCATTGGGATCAAAGGCAACTAAAGCATCACCTGCGACTTCGCTGGAGCAAAAGCTTTGTGATCCGAGGGGGCATCTGTGTACTCCGCTGCTGCCATCGCAACTACGCGCTGAGGGTTGCCTCTACTCCGGCTCTACCCAATCATCAAGCTCTGCACCGAGTCGTTTTGAAACAAAAAGTTTGAGCTTATCACGGAGCTTGTTCTCTATCTGTCGCACTCGCTCCTTGCTTATAGATAATGAATCTGAGATATCCTGTAAAGTAAGCTTATCTTCCGCCATTATTCGACCACGAAAGATCTCTTGCTCTTTCGGTGTTAATCCTAATTCAAATTCAGATATGCTACTTGCTAGGGTGTCCCGCAACTGCTTTTTGGCTAGCTGATCTTCGGCTGAATCATTAGTGCTCGGTATCACCGACAAGAGATTTGAATCGTTATCATCCTGGAGCGGAGCATCAAAGCTCATATCTGCTCCACTCATACGCTGCGACATCTCAACGACCTCGCCCTCCTTAACATTAAGTCGCTGTGCCAAGAGCTTGGTTGATGGATAGATACCTTCGCGCTCTAAGCGATCGCTCTCCTTTTTTAAGTTAAAGAACAGCTTGCGCTGGGCCTGAGTTGTGCCGATCTTTACCATGCGCCAATTCGCGATGATATAACGAATGATATAGGCCCTAATCCACCACACCGCGTACGACGGAAAGCGCACACCTCTGTACGGATCAAAGTTACGCACCGCCTCCATAAGGCCGATATTTCCCTCCTGAATCAGGTCGAGCACATTTTTTGCTACTCGCTCATAATCACGTGCAATCTTGACCACAAGCCAGAGTGAACCTGAAACCAGCGTATAGGCAGCATCTGAGCTCTTCGTCTTTTGGTATTCAACCGCCGCTGCATGCTCGGCTTCTTTGCTTAGAGGCGTGAACCTACGAATCTCCGCCAGGTACGCATCTAGTGGGCTGTACGGAACAACTCCGCGCTCAATATCGGAGTACACGGACTCCTCGGCATCATTACCCCCTTGAACCTCCCCCAGATCCTCAGAGATATCTTCGGCAGAGATATCAACAAACTCCTCCCCACCGTCATCGAGCGTCTCAAGCTCCTCACCTACAAGAGTATCTGCCGCATGCAAACCTGTCGGCTCGGTATGCTCAGCAGGCAATATCTCACCTTCAAGAACCGGAAGTGGTTCCTGCTCGCCTCGCTTTCTAGGTCTTTTTTTGAAGTTTTTTTTCAATTGCTAAAACACCTTGTGCCGCGCCTTCATGCCGCTTGTCCTAGTCTACAACGAGTCGATACTAACGCTCAATGCGCGACTCCACGCAACTTTTGGCCCAGAAATCCGAACATAGGATTAGGTCGTAACTACTCACCGGATTTTAAGATCATCGCCGCAATTTCGTCGGTAAATCGGCTGATTTTGGCGGATATTTTTCTTGCCTCTCCCTTGTAGAGGGTGCCTTTTTGGTGAGCAGTTATTATCCTAAATTCGGCAGTTAAGGAGGATGAAAATGGTGCAGATGCTCAAAAGCACGAAGGATTTTGAATTTTTCGGAAGCGCAACCCTGGCACCGTCAGGGTGAGCACCGAAAATTCAAAAGCCACAGTGATTTTGAGTAGATGCGCCATTTTCAGACCCGCAACTGCCGAATTTAGGATTATCTCCACCCTGCTTTGCTCGGCAAAGCCGACTCTTAATAGGGGCTAATGTGAAGGAAATGGATTGTGCTGAGTAGTGACAACCTATGAAAATCCGCTCCCTAAGGGTCCCACCGTCAGAACTCATCATGTTTACGCGTCAATGCGCACTAATGCTGCGTGCTGGCATCGCCATACCATCAGCTCTGTCCACTCTATGCAGGCACGCCCGCTCTCCTATACTACAAGAAGCGCTTAACTCTCTCCGCGATGCAGTGTACGAGGGAGACTCTCTCGCTGCGGGAATGCGCCGTAGTCCGAATTGCTTCCCCGCCTTCTACACAGCACTTGTGGCAGCGGGAGAATATACCGGCCTTCTCGATCACACGCTCGACACGATAGGCGATCAACTAGAGTCGCGCCAAGCACTACGCTCTCGCATGGCAAGAGCTGCGATCTATCCCACTATAGTTTTCCTTACCCTCGCTGTCGTCGTATTATGTCTGCTGACCTTTGTAGTGCCCATCTTTGAGGATCTATTTGCTGAAAGTGGGGTGAGTCTCCCATTGCTTACTAGAGGTTTAATCACCATATCCCACTGCGTTGTGCACTACTGGTTCATCGGTTTGCTACTGCTAGCTGCTGGTGTTTTGTATATCGTGCGGAGCTTACACCGCCAGCAGGTACT
The DNA here is from genome assembly GCA_040402735.1 of Bdellovibrionota bacterium. Taxonomy (GTDB): domain Bacteria; phylum Bdellovibrionota_C; class UBA2361; order UBA2361; family OMII01; genus OMII01. The sequence goes on along the minus strand of JBBALZ010000083.1, from coordinate 1,157 downwards.
GCGTCAGACACTTGGACGATTAGCTCACCGCATCCCCGGATGGAAGACGCTTTTGCAAGCCAAGCACTCGAGCGAATGCTCGGCGTTGCTTGCCGCATTTACCCGAGTTGGCATACCGATTATGGAGGCCTTGACAATCTCAAGCGATACAATAGAGAGCCACCAGGCGCGTAGTGCTCTTGAAAAAATCCGGCTTGAAGTTGGTGATGGGCAGGCTCTCAGCACAGCGTTTCGACAATCGCGCTATTTTCCCGATCTACTCAGTCAACTTATTGAAGTAGGCGAAGCTTCGGGTCACTTGGAGTCGATGTTGACAAAGGCCAGCACCTACTATCGACTTGAGTTTGAACAAGCTATCGAAGCCTTAAAGCAATTACTCGAACCAGCCCTGATGATACTCATCGGCCTTGTGGTTGGCATCACCGTGCTAGCCCTTTACCTACCTATCTTTCAGATCGGGGAGGTGGCCAGAATGTAGTCTAAATCCAGCCTCATTCATTTTTGGGAACTACTCAGCAAATGCTGCCGCAATAACGTTAGGCAAAGCGAGGTGGAGATAATCAAAAAAAGGCACCCCCGACTAGGGGGTGGCGAGAAAAAAGATCTGTCAAAATCAGCTCATTTGGCGACGAAATTACACCGATGATCTTAAAAACTGGTGAGCAGTTGCGTCCTAGCTAGAGCCGTAAGACCCGCGACCTGGAGGGCTGGACTCTGACCAGCCGCGTTTGTACCCGCGAGGATCGTTGGTGATTCTAATGCAGCACGCAAAGAGTTGTGCCCCTTCGAGGCTGGCGTTTTTAAGATAATTTTGGCAAGGAGCTAAAGAGTTACCTTTTTTTTTTAGCTGGCCAGTAAGCTGGCACATCGTTTGGGCTTAGTATTTGGAATAGCTATCTTGAAGTTGCTCAAAGGGCGCGCGGTGTTAAACATCCAGCTCTCTCACGCCTTAAAAAGCGTCTGCTGCTCACGAGTTGCCCACAGGGGGCTACGCTGCGGGATTGATTTTGGGATCCGTTCGCTTCGACCCCTATGGATAACTCTACTCTTGGCTCTATCGTTAGGTCGTTGGGCTTTAAGTACATCTACCGAAACACTTAGCTTAAACCTAAATTCGGCAGTTGCGGGTCTGAAAATGGCGCATCTACTCAAAATCA
>JBBALZ010000082.1:0-13766 GCA_040402735.1 Bdellovibrionota bacterium | reverse complement strand
TTTGAGCATCTGCACCATTTTCATCCTCCTTAACTGCCGAATTTAGGATAATTTTTCTTCCTTTTGGTTTAGTCTCTTCCGGGTTAGTTTAACGGTATTTAGCCGCGCATTTTTATCCCTATCAGGAATGCCAGTTCTTTCCAGTAGGTAGCGGGAGAATTGCGAAGCGCTATGATTGCGAGTAATAACTTGACCACCAAAAACCCCCTCACCATCAGAACTTCAACTATCCCTTTTTCATCGCTTGAGGCTACACAGATCGTGCCAGCGATAGAGGAGCTTATCAATTCAGCTTTAGCTGACCTTCAGGCGATTAAGCAGCTAACGGGCCCGCGCACTTTTGAGAACACCCTCTGCGCACTCGATAATCTGGGCCTAGACCTGGATTTTTCAATCGGTATCGTAGCTCACCTGGAGTCCGTGGCCACAACACCTGCCTGGCGCCAAGCATACAATACAGTATTACCAAAGGTAACTGACTTTCGTTCCAGGGTAATGCTTGATCAGGGGCTATGGATTGCTCTTAAAGAGTTTGCTGCGACCCCTGAGGCCGCCACACTTAACGGCCCGCGCAAGAGATTTCTCACCACTACTATGGATTCATTTAGGCGCAGTGGTGCCGAGCTGAGCGGCGCTGATAAGGAGCGCTTAGCAAAGATAGATACCGAACTAGCTGAGCTAACCAATACCTTTTCTCAGCACACCCTCGATGCAACCAACGCCTTTGAGTACGTAACGTCCGACGTTACAGCGCTCTCTGGACTACCAGAGAGCGCTCTTACCATGGGCAAAAATCTTGCCAGCGCCAAGGGGCTCAGCGGCTGGCGTTTTACCCTCCAGGCTCCAAGCTTTCTAGCGATTATGACCCATGCAGATGATCGTAGTCTGCGCGAGCACTTCTACCATGCTTTTAACACACGGTGCTCCAGTGGTGCTTTAGATAACAGAGAGTGTCTATACCGCATACTTGAATTGCGCGCCCAAAAGGCGACTTTACTGGGATTCAAAGACTTCTCGGACCTAGTACTAGCCGACCGCATGGCAAAAAACGGGGCGGAGGCAAACAAATTCGTCGAAGACTTACAAAGCCACATCGAGACGCACTTCCACCGCGATAACCAGGAGCTTTTTGAATTTATCGGTGAGCGTTTTGGCATCAATAAAGAGGATCTAAAACCCTGGGATATCCCGTACTACGTTGAAAAGATGCGCAAAGCGCTCTATGACTTTGACGAAGAGGACCTGCGCCCCTACTTTGCTCTACCACGGGTTCTTAACGGCCTGTTTACGATCGTAGAACGAGTCTTGGGTATCTCCGTCCGGGTGAATACATCTCTACCTACTTGGGATCCTCTGGTTACAGCGTATTCGGCGTTTGATACCGAATCACAAACCCTAGTCGGGCACTTCTATGCGGATCTATTCCCACGTGAAAACAAGCGCGGAGGTGCCTGGATGAATAGTCTGGTCACTCATGCGCTGAGCGATGGCCCATCGCTTCCTCACGTCGGGCTTATTGCCGGAAATTTCTCTCCCCCCAACGGCGAGACTCCAGCGCTACTAACGCATGACGAAGTTACCACACTCTTCCACGAAGTCGGGCACCTACTTCATCTGCTTTGCAACACAACCGAGTTGCGCGGCCAATCAATGTCAAACGTCGCCTGGGATTTTATAGAGCTCCCCTCGCAGATCCTCGAGAACTGGTGTTGGGATCGTGAATCACTTGACCTGTGCGCCGCTCACCATGTCACCGGCGAGCCGATACCGGAAGAACTCTTTCAAAAGATGCTACGCGCCCGCAACTTTCGTAGCGCCTCGCACCTCATGCGACAAGTTGGATTTTCAACTGTAGATCTGAATCTACACAGATCCTACGACCGCTCGACATGCGGCGACGTTGTTACACATGCGCGTAGTATACTATCGAGATTCACGAGCGTTCCTTTACCTGAGGATTATTCGATGATCCTAACATTCTCCCATCTGTTTAGCTCGCCCGTAGGGTATGCTGCTGGGTATTACTCTTACCAATGGGCAGAAGTACTAGATGCAGATGCGTTCTCTCGCTTTCAGAGCGCAGGTCTCTTCGATCAAGCAACGGGCATGGCTTTTCGAGATACCATCTTAAGTCGTGGAGACTCTGATGATCCTGAGGCGCTCTTTCAAGCGTTTATGGGTCGCAGGGCCGACATCCGCCCTCTACTTGTCCGCTCCGGTTTGCTGCCGTCGGGCCGTTGATCAACTACAAAGATCTGTTGTGGCCCGCAGCATGCGCGTGGTACCCTGTTTGAAAGGGATATTCGGTTAATGACAGAAGGGATCTCAGGACACACAGACGCTGAATTGGGGCTCAATCTCGGGTGGGTGACGGCTGCTGAGCTACTTAAACCCTTTGGTATCGTCGCCGCCAATTTTACAGAAGCGATGCGAGTGCTGAGCGCGGCACATGTAGCGTCGCAAGCACTATCGCTCGGTGGTGAAAATCACATTCTAAGACTTATAAAAAACGACACCATCAAAGCTACCTACTACTTTCTGGCAAAGCGATTCAAACCATCACTACTAGCATCAAAGAGCCAAATACTTCCGCAGGATTTTTTGCGTGCGTTCAATCCGATCGATCATGCCGCTGTGCTCACCCTTTGCTACCTCTTTAAAAATCTCGGCAAAATGGTTGATAAAGACGAGTGGGACTACGTACAGATACCACTCTATGAGGCGCTCACTGTCGGGGGCGAGATCGGACTAGCCGTACCGCAAGTAGGCTTCGGATTAGGCCTTCTCACACGCAGCTTACGTTATCTCGCATTCGCCCCCCTGATTCGAGAGAATCGCAAAGCATTCAAAGAATATCGCCAGCACCTTAAATTAAAGGATATTCCGTTCGATGTGGTCTTTGAGCAAAAAGCTTGGTCATGCACAACAATTCAAATCGGTGGGCTCATGCTTGAGCAGATCGGTTTCCCTCGAACTGCCGCTCTGCAGTTTGTTGCCGCTGCTGAACTCAGCAAATCTAACGAACGCAGCAAAGCCACCGAACCTGACCTGCGCTTTGGTGTTCCTTTCCGCCTAGCTGAATGCCTTACAGACGCCTACATGGAGGGAAACGAGATCCCAACAGAGGCTCCAAGCTGGGTAGGCCAAGAGATTGCGCTACCTGCAGAAGTACGTGGCAATTTACTAGCAGCTCTTAACAAAGCCCATGCTGATAAAAATCACATTGAATGGCTCAGTAAAACGAGCGCTGACTTATCGCCCACTGAGACCCCCGAACTCTTCACCGTGGCAGGCTAAACTACACAGACTGCCCTGATATGCGCACTCCCGCCCCCGAAGAGTTTATGAAAAGGGCGCTCAACATAGCACGTTGCTTCTCGCGCGCCGTATTACCGAACCCGGCAGTTGGTGCGGTGCTGGTTGCTAATGGTGCTATCATAGGCGCAGGTTGTCATCAACGTTTTGGAGGCCCTCACGCAGAGGTTAACGCGATCGCCTCGGTAAAACACTCCGAACTACTCGCTGATTCAACGTTGTATGTAACACTTGAGCCGTGCGCTCACACGGGCAAGACCCCTCCGTGCGTTGACCTAATCTTGGCTTCGCACATCCCCCGCGTTGTAGTCGGCTGCCGCGACCCGCACCGACAAGTTTCCGGGCGCGGAATTGAGCGATTACGCAACGCGGGCGTTTCGGTCACAGAGGGCCTGCTCCACGATGAGTGCGTTTTGGCAAACCGTCGCTTTCTTTTAGCGCATCGAGAGCTGCGCCCTTACATCATTCTTAAGTGGGCTCAGACACAGAACGGGTTCATGGCTCCGGCCAGCGGGGAACCCACACAGATTAGCTCGATGCGCTCACAACAGCTGCTACACTACTGGCGCGGTCAAGAGATGGCGATAGCTGTTGGTAGCGAGACTGTACGCACCGACAATCCGCGCCTCACTGCGCGTCATCTTGAACTTTATCGAGAAAACGAGCTACCACCGAACCAGCCGACTCGGATCGTTTTGGGGAACGCTGGCAGACTACCAGAGGACAGAGAGATATGGAAACCGGATGCTACAACGATTATTTTTTCATCAGCAGAAGAGCCATCGAAGACGTATCCAAGCAGAACGGTGATTCTGCAGTGTCCTACTAACGAGCCTTTTATACCGCAGCTATGTCGTGCTCTTTATGACCAACAGCTACTTTCGTTAATTGTAGAGGGCGGGCCGCGTACCATTCAGAGCTTCATTGACGCAGACCTATGGGATGAAATAAGGGTATTTACTGCACCCTGCACATTCAGCTCTGGGCTAGCAGCACCTATCCCTCCCCATACAGTGCAGGTTACACTCACAAGCGGGCTAGACACTCTTGAGCTAATAGCTCACCCCAAACTCGCCTCGCGCCTCAGTATCGCTGAATCTTCGATCAATCCTCTACTAGCATCGGCGGTCCCGCCTCGACACTACCATCAGCCGGAGCACTCTCAATCGGAGTAAAGCGACGTTTTCTGACCAACCCACCAAAAAAGCTGCGATCATGACGTAAGGCATAGGGCGAGAATCCAGCTTTGGCGCATCCTTGCAGAGCAGCCGGATTCTCTCGCGAAACATAGGTGACAACATACCTGACACCATACTGAGCAGCGTTCTCGGCGATCATGGACATCGCCGCTGGCATGATTCCATTCCCTCGATATAAAGGTGGAGTAAAGGCGTATTCAAGAAGCGCCTCATCGTCTCTCAAGATCGGAAACCGGCCACGGAAGTATCGCTGCACAAAATCATTTGAACGTGCCGTAAATAGCCACTGCAAAAAACACGGGCGGTCACAAGTACGATCTACCGCGACATATGGGGTTACTAATTGCTCGGCGACCAGCGCAATACGATGTGCCTCCTCAAGGCGTGCTTGACGTGAGAGTCCCGCTCTTTCTCCAGAGAACAACTGCAGCAGATCCTCTTTGCTAAGCAACCGCACCATAAGGGGAATCCGCGCGCATGGTGACTTAAACGACACCTGCAGATCGCGCCGTAACCCATACGAATGCCACTCACGGTATACTTGGCGCACCATGCGCCTACACATCCCTGTCCCGCTCTCTCGCTGAATCTCACTCCACAATCGGCCAATCGCATTACCACGATTAAGCATACCTAAGCTCCAAAAGAAACACCCTGAGGGTCACCTCTCATACGATGCCGCAGTGACCTGAGCCGAGGGGCAAGTTGCATAGTCAAGGCATACAGACACCGACCACGAAGAGTGGAACGAAAGATGTACCAATTGCGATGTTCCACACACTCAGCGGCCCAAACCTGTTTCCACACCGCTCTAGGCCCCAGAAACTCGAAGGTGTGTCCACCATTAACGGCTAAATCTCGGATTATGTGTTGCACCAGCAGATGCCCAGGAGCGAAGTATGAGAACTCTTCGTCATACGCCACCTTAGGAGAGTAGTAGACGCCTTCCATCATTAACCCTAGGTGCATAGCTATCGGCTTACCATCAAGACATAGAGAATAGAGACGCAACTGCCCTCGCTGATGCAGCGACTCTACTACAGACGAATAGAATCCTGTCGATTGCGCGTTAGAAGCGATATCGCTCCGATTCTTTCCCTTCCAACCGGAGGACTCAAGCAGTAGGAAACGTGCCAGCGAATCCTCATACGTTGCGGTCTCAACTCGAAAGGATACCTCGCCTTTTAGGCTTAGCTTATCAAGCTTTTTACTCAATCTCTTTCGAAAGGTGCGAAAGCTAGGTGGGCAGTTCTGGTATGGGTCGCCTCCTCCAGCTGGAATACGCAATACGGGGCTCTTTCTCGTAGACCATGAACCAACTAGGAATCCCTCTTTGCGCGCTCCACTCACTAGCCGCTCAAAACTTCCATGGTCTGGGACATCGAGCACTTCCACAACATCCCAGTCTGGATCGCCAGCGATTGTTCGCCATGCGACTGCAACAACCTCCTGGCGCTCTTCTTCTGCGGTGATAAAGTCAAAACGACACGAATGAATTCCGGAAAGGCTCGCAAGCGCCCGCGCTGGAATTCCACCGAAAAAAGAGCCTTTACGCATCAAAGGTAGGATCGCAACAAGTCGAGACCCCTCACTGACGGTAACAGTATACGTGTCAAATCCAGATCCAAAAGAACGAGCGAATGCCAGAAACCACTCAGGCTGATAAAATGGCTGAGCGTGATGCCCGCTGGCCACGAGCGCACGCCAATCAGAGATCAAGCCCTCCGAGAATGTTTGATGAAGGTTAGCGGTGATCTCGGGTGTGGCTATATGTTCCATCGCTGCACTACAAGGGCTCCACTGAAAGAGAGATAGGTTTCACAAGAATGAGGTCACAATACTACGAGCATCGTAGCGAATCTGACCATGAGCTCGATTAGCCTTGAAAATCAGGCCAGCTCATACGTGGCCTGCCGCAGACACTTATGATAGACTCCTGGCACTGTTAATTTGACCGGAGTTTCTATGAGCGACTCATATTTTTCCAACATCCCCGCGGCAGCGCCCGATCCTATTCTCGGTGTGGCAGAGGCCTTCCGTGCTGACCCGCATACAGATAAAGTCAATCTCGGTGTAGGCGTTTATCAAGATAACGATGGGCGCACTCCGATCTTAGAGTCGATTAAAGAGGCGACTGCGCTCTGGATCTCCAAGGAAGATACCAAATCATATCTGACGATTGACGGAGTCGCTGCATACAATTTAGGCACGCAAGAGCTTCTCTTCGGAAAAGACTCCGCCGCAATACGAGACAAGCGCGTTATGACGATGCAGTCTATAGGCGGCACAGGAGCCCTCCGTCTTGGCGCAGAGCTGATTCGCCAATTCTTTCCAGGCTCGGCGATATATGTGAGCGATCCAAGCTGGGAAAACCACAAGATGCTATTTCAAGGTTCTGGGCTCACCGTAGGCTCGTACCCTTATTACGACGCGAAAACAAACGGCCTAAAAACAGACGAGATGCTGGCGTCTCTGCGCGCCTTGCCTGAGCATAGCGTAGTTCTACTCCACGCCTGCTGCCACAATCCAACGGGAGTGGATATCGACCTCCAAACCTGGGAAGCCGTAGCTGAGATCTGCGCAAAGCACCAGCTTATCCCGTTTATCGATTGCGCTTACCAAGGTTTTGCCGAGGGCCTGCAAGCGGATGCACGACCGATTCGACTGTTTGCTGATAAGGGGCTGACGTTTATAGTTACGACGTCATACGCTAAATCCTTCTCGATGTACCGCGAGCGGTGTGGTGCGCTCACTGTTGTGACGGGATCAGCTCAGGAATCAAGCAATTTGCTAACGCAGATGAAGCGGATTGTGCGCACGATCTACTCAAGTCCAGCGTCGTTTGGAGCGCAACTTGTGGCAACCGTCCTTACAACACCAGAGCTACGGAGCATGTGGGAGCAGGAACTCGAAGGGATGCGCTTGCGAATCCTTGAGATGCGTCACGCTTTTACAAACACTTTACGTGAGATGATACCTGACAGGGACTTCTCGTTCATAGAAAAACAGCGCGGCATGTTCTCGTACTCTGGACTATCAAAGGATGTTATACGTGCACTGCGCGAGCGATTTCATATCCATGCTCTAGATAGTGGTCGGATCTGCGTAGCCGCAATGAACACCCGAAATATCGAACATATCTGCCGGTCAATCGCTACGGTACTTAAGGAGCAGGCGTAAGATGCCGGCCGCTCGGTGGTGTAGCGCGCTAGCGATCTTTATAGTAGCAACATGTACCTCTAGCCTGGCTGATATCACTACACCGGTGATTAACAGAACCCTGCGCGAGGTGTCTGATGACCTAGAGAATCCGGCTAAGCTCATACCAGACCCAGCCCACTCAGACACCATCCTGGTAGCGGAACGAGCTGGTCGCGTGCTTGCTTTTAACACACGCTCTGGGAGAATCCGTGAGGTGATCGATATAGAGGCCATCGTGGGAACAGCATCTCCGAGAGGTCTTATGAGTATCGCGGCTCAGGCATCTGGCTCTGCGCTCACTATCGTTGTGGGCTACATGGATCCTCAAGGGGATCTCGTGGTCGGTCGCTTTAGCGTTCCCGACTCAGACAAGAGCCTCGACGATAGCTCTATGACGGTAGTTATTAAAATTGCGAGACTCTCCCCACATCGACTCGGCAGCTCTCTTGAATTTGGGACTGATGGAGCACTGTATATCGCAACGAGTGACGGCGAAATGACAAACGATGGCCCCACCACGCCGAGCATGCATGCCGCAGAGCTGCCTCAATCTCTTCTTGGAAAAGCAATTCGGATTCGGCCAGGGGAACGCACCGGCTATTCAGTACCTACAGACAATCCCTTTGTTAAGCAGTCATCTTTTCAGCCAGAGATATATGCTCTCGGATTTCACGCTCCGGAAGCGCTCTTTAGTGCGCCGCTGGGCAATCAGATGGTTCTACTTGACTCCAATGATCGCAACAATGAGATCAACCTAGTCGAACGAGGCAAAAACTACGGGTGGGACGAGTTCGATGGGCGCGAGTGCCGCAGGAAAGACCGTCTGGCAGAGTGCGCTGCTAGCCCATCAGTTCGCCCGATTTTGGCACTACCGAAAGCAAATTCAAACTCTGCTCTCATCGGCGGTCTGTTATACCAGGGTGAGCGATACCCTGAACTACGAGGGAGCATTCTGTTTGCCGACAGAACCTCAGGTATCGTGTACGCGGCTGACGAAAAGAGTCCAGGAATCTGGGAACACCGCGTACTCACTCAGACGCCACAAGGTTCTATTGCTGCTATCGGGAACGGCACCGACGGGGCGATCTACATCGCCACCGATGCGGGGAAGCTATTCGCTCTTCAATAGAGCACAAGCTCGCGTGAGCTAGGTTTGGCCTCACCTACTTAGGTGGCAAATCATACGCAGTGACTTCAGAAGCGAACTTACACTCCCCGTGACTACCATCACAGAACGGCTGCTTTTTTGATGCGCCGCATCGACATATCGAGATCGCCGAACGTCCGCCAAGAGAAAACGTCGTTCCCGCGGCATCACGAATCTCAAACTCACCACCCTCAACACGGATTGGTCCATTATTCTTGATCGTTATAATCACCTTTCCATCACTCATACAGAAGCTCTCCTTGAGTCTAAACCGATTCGAAACTCATTTACCTCCATGACCAACCATCCAGCAGGGATAAAAGCACGGAGCTAGTGAAGTATAGGCACTTCCGCCAGCACGAACAAGAACCTGTAAGAAGTATGCTGATTGCCATATCAACCCTACAAGGTGATGATACTAATTAAGAGCTCAAGACTTTACCATCACTCTGCGACGAGGAAGTTTTGGCGACTCAGGCCCTATGGGACAGGTTTCTTACGTAGAGATAGATTTTGACTCTGCATCGGTATGTGAGTATGAAAACAGCGATCTTTTTCTCCTTTTACCTTCTAACCTGCACGACAGCTTTTATCGCCACACAGGCCCAGGCGCAGGAGGTTAAAGCTAGAATGAATTCTGTTCTAGTACCCTTCAAAGAGATTCAGCCATACATCGCTTCCGAAAATCGATTTCTTGATCCGAGCAATCACGATACGGTTATGCGTATAATCCAAGAATTAAGATCTAATTTTCACAAGTTAGAGAGTATTCCATCCCGCTACCACTCATTACCTGGCTTTAGCGAGAACGTGCGTGATGTGGCCGATCTCCTTGATGACACCAGCAGACGATTCTCTGAGAGAAAAGCCTCGTATGCCTGGTGGCGGCTGCGCAAGCTGCCCACTGATTGTTTTACCTGCCACGCTACATACAAAGTCGCCAGCCACTATTCGAACTTGGGAGCAATCGATGAGTCTCTCGATCCGCTCAGTCGCGCGCGCTTTCTCTTGGCTACCCGCCAGTTTAGTGAGGCACAGGAGGCTTTTACTGTGGTTCTCAAGAGCCCCGAATACAAGTTGGATTATAACGAGGCGCTGCGCAGTCTGGTCCTGATTACAACTCGAATCGATCGCAATCCAGCGGAGGGAGCTGAACGCCTCCGGGCGATCGCACGCACAGCAGATCTTCCCGAAGAGGACGCTCGCGAGGCTCTTCAGTGGGCAGACGAGCTGGCAGCATGGGGGCGTGAAAATACTGCAAAGAGAATTGGCTCACTCCAGCTTGCTGAGCAGCTTATTCAGCGTGGTTCAAAGACCTCCCTCGATTCACCGCAAGATGACGTTTCGCTTCTGCGTGGCACTGCTATGCTTCACCAACTACTTGAGGACGGCAAACTACCGAAAGAGCAACGGCCACGGGCGCTGTATCTGCTTGGCTATGCGTACACAAAACTACCGTTATTCTTCTCGGAAAGTTGGGCTGAGATGTATCTTGAGCGCTGCATACGCGAATATCCGGGAACTAACCTAGCGCAGAAATCATACAGAACATTTCGCGAGCACATCCTTGATGACTACACAGGCACCGCTGGCACAGAGATTCCAGCAGAGATAAAGCTGCATCTTGAGGATCTGCACAACAGGGCCTACGGAGTTGCAGGTTTTAGTCCTGTGGTTACGAAGAGCGTGCTATAAGCGGCTCCAAGCCTAGACGTACCTGTGCTTCACGATGCTTAGGTCTTACTAGTGCTAAGCGTCTGCTACGGACGTTACCAGTCCAATATTCGGCGTTACTACTAGGCTTGCGGCGCGCATTACCGATTGAGTCGGGTACAGGAAGGGTCTCGCAACATGCCTCACAGTAGTCGCACTCAGTAGCACTAAATTCAGACATCAGGACTCCCGCAAATAGTCCTCCGTGAGAAAACCCTGATCATACAAGCCCCCTCCCCCTTCTGCGTTATCATGGAGCCCTAATAAATGAGGGAATCACCATGAAAGATCAAACAGAGACACCCGAGAAGAAGCCGCGTGGATTTGCTGCAATGGATCCGGAGCGACAGCGCGAAATCGCGAGCAAAGGGGGTAAGATCGCTCATCTGCGCGGCAACGCTCACGAGTTCACACCAGATGAGGCACGCGAAGCTGGTCGCAAAGGCGGTCAGTCTGTAAGTAAAGATCGCAAGCATATGGCACGAATCGGGCGCCTAGGTGGCGAGGCTCGTGGTCAAGGACGGGGCGGCTCCGCTGAGGAATCCTCTCAAAGTCAGCAGCCACAATAGGCAAGGTAACTGCATTCTGCCGATGCAGCCACTTTTAGTCGCAGGGGATCTGGGGTATCCTCGCACCTCATGAACGCTGCATACTTCCATATCACCCTTGTGCATCTTCCAGTTATACTAACCCCTCTGGGGGTTATTCTGCTGATGGTGGCACACCTACGCTCATCGCTATCTGTGGCACGCGTAGCTCTCGGTATATTGATTGCGGCGAGCCTAATCGCCATCCCTGCATTTCTGCTCGGCGAAGGCGCCGAAGAGATCGTAGAACACCTGCCGGGCATATCAGAATCATTGATTGAAGAGCATGAAGAGTTTGCAGAGATAGGCCTGTGGGCCACTATCGCGGCTGGACTAGCTAGTTTGTGTACATGGGTAGCTATCTCGCGTGGAGCCTTTCTTGAGCGCGCCCTGCTGATCACCACATTTTTCGTATCAAGCATCGCCAGTGTTGCGCTCGCATACACAGCCCACCTCGGGGGGTCGATTCGACACCCGGAGGCATTTTCACAGTCAGAGCGCTCACAACATACCGAGCACAAGTAGAGTAGCCTACGAGCTCTTTTCTGCGCGCGCTCTAAGCCAGCTTAGACTCAAGATTCTCCAAGTGACATAGGATTTCCCAGCTATGCGGCGGCGACTCGGCAATTCCGCTTGAGACAAAATCGCTCGCTGCATACCTATTTAGGAGGATCAATGAACGTTAAAGAGATTATGACTAAAAACCCAACAACATGCCTACCTACAGCCAAGCTAAGTGAGGTAGCAAAGCTTATGGCAGAGCACAGTTGTGGTGAGATTCCAGTAGTGAAATCAAAGGAGGACCCCGAGTTAGTCGGCGTTATCACCGACCGTGATATCTGTTGTCGTGCAGTCGCTACAGGAAAGAATCCTGCGCAGGTATCTGCGAGTGAGGTTATGTCTTCACCTGTATTTTCAGTGACAGCCGATCAGGACGTCACCAAAAGCTGCAAAACCTTCAGCGATAAAGAGGTGCGGAGACTTCCAGTGGTAGACAAGAAGAACCATATCATCGGCATACTCTCACTGGCTGACCTAGCGGAGAAAGCCCCAGAGCAGTTCGCTCGAGAGGTTCTCAGAAATGCTGGCAGGAGCACCTCCGCAACGATGTAGGATTAGCCGAGTGGTAAGGACAACGACTCGAAGAGCTCTTGAAGTTGCTCTCATTCGGAGGCGGAGTAGCCACTCCGCCTTATTTCTGCCCTCAGGCTCTCGCCGCTAATGCACACTTTATGAGGTCTGCACTCTCGCCCTGGAGGGCACCACTCCTAGAGGCGATATCCAACGCCACCTGCCCCAGCAACCGATAGAGGTCGCCGTAATCGCTTCGCCACTGAGATATCTGGGTAGATTGCTCAGCAACGATAGCAGCATCACCCCGCACTACCGGTCCAGTCAGCGCAGCATCGGGCCCTCGCGATAGAACCGCTTCGGTAGTCTCCCGCACAAGGGGGGCAATGATTGACAGTGCCTCTGCGCGCTCAATCCCTGCCTGCTCTGAACACTGCATCGCACATTCAATCAGCGCAGTAAGGTAATTGCACGCGAAGACATGTGCTGCGTGATAAAGTGGCTTTGCATCTGCTTTCACTGTGAATACACGGCCCCCGATCGCTTCGAATGCACGCGAGAGCTCTGCTACAGCCCGCTCATCACCTTCGATCCCACAGTGGGTCCCAGTAAAACTAAGCACTGCTTGACTGGGCTCAGAGAAGCTCTTTACCGGGTGAACACTGGCCACCGATGCGCCACGCCCTCTGAGCCCAGCAAGCAGCTCAGACCCCAGAGCACCACTACAGTGAAACACTACAGATCCTTCACCAACCAGATCAGAGGCGAGTAGATCTCGTGCTACAGAAACGATCTTAGAATCCGGAGTTGTAACCATAAAGATATCTGCTGGGCGCAAAGCAGACACCGAACAACACACATCACCCGCTCCAACGAAGGCCACTGCGAGCTCAGCACTCTCTTTGGAAGAGCTCACGATATCGCGAATAGAGAAGAGCCTTTGAGATGCCAGGAGCCTACCAAGAGTTTTTCCGGTTTTGCCGCATCCGATAATACTGAGGGAACGAAGTTTGGCGGTCATAGAGGGATGATCCTAAAAAGAACAGTTAAGGCGGATGGAAATGGTATAGATGCTCCAAAGCAGGGAGTATTTTGATATTTGCGGAGGCTTTGGCCCTGGCACCGTCAGGGCCAGCACCGCAAATTCAAAATCCGAATTGATTTAGAGTAGATGCGCCATTTTCAGACCCGCAACTGCTCTTTTGAGGATGATACCACTAACCCAGAGCACATAACAGGCTGCACACTGTTTGGCAGGGCATCGCAATTCTCCCGCTATCTACTCGAAAAGACTGGCATTCCTGACAGGGATAAAAATGCGCGGCTAAATCCCGTTAAACTCATTAAATACAGTAGGTTCCGCGCATTTTTGGCCCCTATTTAAGAGAAGAGAATTGCGATGCACTGTTTGGCTTAAAGAGAAGCATTTCAATTACGTCAAAGGGGCAGTACAGTTCTTTCCAGTAAATAGCGAGAGAGTAACTACTCAGCAAATATCGCCGAAATAACGTTAGCCCCTATTAAGGGGCGGCT
>JBBALZ010000081.1:0-13920 GCA_040402735.1 Bdellovibrionota bacterium | reverse complement strand
AGAAACGCTGCGCTAGCTCGCGTTTCTTGCTAGTCGCTTTAGGTGCCTTTATGCCATCGCCCCTTCGGGGCTCACGGCTGCGGCACCTCCTCTCACGTGACCAAGGTCACGCGAGAGCTCGCGGGTTCGAATAACGTGGGATACGGAATTTGGACCTAAAGGTCCAAATGGCGGAGCCGACGGGACTCGAACCCGCGACCTCTCGCGTGACAGGCGAGCGTTCTAACCAACTGAACTACGACTCCGTAACAACTTAGGTCGGTAAACCGACCGCATCTCACGCTAGAGCTCTATTTCGGCGCCTTTATGCCATCTCCCCAGTGGGGCTCTTGGCTGCGGCACATCCTCTCGCATGATCGCACGTCAGATTAGTACCTAAAAACGAGGACTAAGTAAAGATTTCAAGGGGGTAGTTTTTCGGAGCAGGTCAGGCGGGTCTGATTGAAGGCTGTCCTGAGACACTACCAGGTATGTGATTTTGCCGCCTTAGGGCTTTGTCGAGAGTGGGTAAAATGGGGTACAACTACAGAAGACGTGAATACTCAGCAAATGCTGCCGCAATAACGTTAGCCCCTATTCAGGGGCGGCTTTGCGGAGCAAAGCGGGGAGGAGATAATAACTACTCACCAAAAAAAGGAACCCCCGACTTGGGGGGTGGCAAGAAAAAAGATCCGCCAAAATCAGCCCATTTAGCGACGAAATTGCAGCGACGATCTTTAAATACGGTGAGTAGTTACCAGAAAACGTTATAACTTGCGCCCTAGAAAGCAGGCGTATCAATGAAGGAGTTACTGTGTCCGAACATGAGCCAAAGGGGTACGACCCACGAAACATAGAGCCCAAATGGCAGCGTTATTGGGAGTCAAATAAAACTTTTAAGACTACTGACTCTGGTAAACAGAAGGTTTACGTGCTCGATATGTTCCCGTATCCCTCAGGCGCGGGCCTGCACGTTGGGCACCCGCTGGGGTACACGGCTACCGATATCTATTCGCGTTTCAAGCGAATGAAGGGTTTCGATGTGCTGCATCCGATGGGGTATGATGCGTTCGGGCTACCAGCGGAACAGCACGCAGTCAACACGGGAGAGCACCCGGGTGTAATCACCGAGAAGAACTGTGCGAATTTCACCTCTCAACTAAAAAAGATCGGGCTCGCATACGATTGGGATCGAGAGATCAAAACGTGTACTCCAGACTACTACAAGTGGACGCAGTGGATCTTTTTAAAGCTTTATAATTCGTGGTTCGATGATGCTTCGAATAAAGCGCGCCCGATTGAAGAGCTGCCGATACCGGATGAGGTGCAGGTCAGGGGCACACTGGCAGTTCAGGACTTTCAGGCGCAGCACCGCCTGGCTTTTTATGCAGATGCGATGGTGAATTGGTGCCCAGCGTTAGGAACCGTTTTGGCAAATGAGGAGGTCATTAATGGCCGTTCAGAGCGTGGAAATCACGAGGTAGTTCGCAAGCCAATGAAGCAGTGGATGTTGCGAATAACTAAGTATTCAGAGCGATTGTTGTCTGAGCTTGAGGGTATTGATTGGCCGGAGGCCATTAAAGAGCAGCAGAGAAACTGGATCGGTAGAAGAACTGGCGCAGAGATCGTTTTCTCGGTAGTTGGCTCAGATGATAAACTCGTGGCGTTTACCACGAGGCCTGATACTCTTTTTGGAGTGACCTTTTTCGTTGTGGCGCCGGAACATCCTCTGGTAGATCGGCTAACGACATCTGCTCAATCGGAAGCAGTCAAGGAGTATCGCCTTGCTGCATCTAAGATGAGTGATTTTGATAGAACTTTTGATAACCGCAAAAAAACGGGGGTATTTACTGGCGGGTATGTTGAGAATCCGATCAATGCAGATAAGGTTCCCGTGTATGTGGGTGACTACGTACTCGTTTCGTACGGTACCGGAGCGGTGATGGGGGTTCCAGCGCATGATTCGCGAGATTTTGAATTCGCGAAGATGTTTGAAATTCCCGTAAAGCCGGTAATCGTTCCAGCAAATGCAAAACCAGCAGTAGTTGAGGCTGTTAAAAATGGAGCGGAAGCATGGACTGAGGAGGGCGTGATGCTTCCACACGTCAGTCCTGTCGGCAAAGAGCTTGAAATTACGGGGTTGTCTAACACTGAGGCTGGCGATCGTATCACTAGCTGGTTGCGGCGTAATGGGATGGGAACACGAGTAGTAAACTATAAGCTCCGTGATTGGCTCTTCTCTAGACAGCGATATTGGGGCGAGCCGATTCCGATCGTTCACTGGGAGGATGGTACAACAACGTCGCTTTCTGATGCTGAACTTCCGCTGGTGTTGCCGCAGGTGGCTGATTACAAACCATCAGAGAGTGGTGAATCGCCACTGGCAAAAGCGACCGACTGGTTGCATGTCGTTGACACTAAAACAGGTAAGCGCGGACGGAGAGAAACGAACACGATGCCGCAGTGGGCAGGCTCTTGCTGGTACTATCTGAGGTTTATCGATCCGCACAATACGGAAGTGGGATGGGACGCAAATCTAGAGAAGAAGTGGATGCCGGTAGATCTCTACGTAGGTGGAGCCGAACACGCGGTATTACATCTTCTTTATTCGCGTTTTTGGCATAAGGTCTTATACGACTTGGGTTACGTATCAACCAAAGAGCCATTCCAGAAACTGTTTAATCAGGGGATGGTACAGTCTTTTGCGTTCAAGGACTCTCGCGGCGCGCTTGTACCATCAGACTTGGCAGTGGAGGATGGTGCAGGGGGCTGGAAGAACTCAAAGACAGGCGAGTCACTTGAGCGCATAGTTGCAAAGATGTCTAAGTCGCTAAAGAACGTGGTGACTACAGATGAGGTTATTGAGAAGTATGGAGCAGATACGCTTAGGACCTATCTCATGTTTATGGGCCCGCTCGATACAGGTCGTCCATGGGATCCTAAAGCGATATCAGGGAACGTGCGTTTCTTGCGAAGGGCGTATTCGTTCGTGGTCGGGACGGGGGACGTGGGGCATCGTGATGTTGTTCCGGTGGAGCAAGAGTCCATGGAGGTTAAGCGAGCGGTTCATAAGGCAGTCAAAAAGGTAGGGGATGATATCGAGGCCTTGGCATTTAACACCCCGATCTCAACGATGATGGAGCTGTTAAATACTATAGGAGATAAACCTGTTTCACTCGATACGTTAGAGAAGTTCACGCTTATTTTAAGTCCATTTGCACCGCACCTTGCTGAGGAATTGTGGGAGCGTCTTGGAAAGGGAGCTTCGACTAGCTTTGCTCAGTGGCCCGAATACACCCCAGCATACGTTGTTGACGATGTTGTGACGGTAGTGATTCAGATAGCTGGAAAAAAGCGCGCTACCGTTGAAGTGCCACCAACTATAACCGAGGAGGCGCTCAAGCAGCGGGTCGTAGAGGCTATGTCGACCACGGCTTATGATGTTAAGATAAGTGATAGGTTCATTACGGTGTATAATCCGGGGACAAGCGTACCGCGGCTGGTGAATGTTATCCTAATTGGCAGTTAAGATAAGCCCAGCCTCATTTATTTGATTTGCGTTCCTGCCTGGTTCTGGATAACTTGGGCTAAGTCAGGTGCAAAACAGCTCCGCCAGGGGCTTCATAGCCTCGATGCAGTTCGCTACGTGTTGCTCAAGTGGAATGCCGAGATCCTCGGCACCGTTTCGAATGTCATCACGATTGCACCCCCGAGCGAAGGCTTTATCTTTTAATTTTTTCATCACCGATTTCACTTCAAGGTTATGGATTGATCGGTCTGGTCGCACATAGATGCTGGCCGTTATTAGACCAGAGAGTTCATCTACTGCAAATAGAGTCTTATCAAGCAGGGTCTCGCGCGGTGTGCCACTATACTCGGCATGGCCCATGATAGCAGTGCGAACCTCCTGCGGATATCCAAGGGCTCCGAGTATCTCATTCCCTTTATAAGGGTGGCCGTCTGGTGGAGTTGGTTCGGGATACCTTTCATAATCAAAATCGTGCAGCAGTCCAGTGATGCTCCAGATCTCTCGACTAACCGACTGCCCCTGACCAGCGAAATAATCTGCGTACCACACCATGCACGCTTCAACTGCAAGCGCATGCAATCTTAGGCTCGCCGATGTCGTGTACTCGTGGAGCAGGGCTTCTGCTTCTTCTCGTGTCTTCATACGCTACAGCCTCGCTGGTTCGATGCTCGGTGTGTTCCGTTGGGCCGAGTACACCTGTAAAAACGTCAGTAGGTTTTGCAACCGGATATTGTTCTCTACGACATGGTAGGGCAGGGTGATCTCAAACTGCTGATTGGCATCCTTGAGATTTATGGAGATAGATGATGGGGCGTCAGATGCGATCTTGGTTGAAGGCAAGCCAAATACACCTGACTCACGGATCAACTGCAACACTCTGCTGGTAGCTTCTCGTTCAGCAGTGTCCGCTAGAGACGTGGATGGGATGAGCCAAACCGTTGGTGTATCACCGTGTGTTGGCTCTCTGAGCGTTATTCTTACTTGAACGGCAAGGTCAGAACGCTGAACATCTTTAGTTTGATTGAGTTTCTCAGCTGTTAATTTATACCAGCTATTAAACTCCGCCGCAGTATCGGTCTCTATCCTTGGTCTGCCCAGATTAAACGCTACAAGCGCCATAAGAGCTAGCACGGTGCCGATTAGGTACTTTAGATTACACAGTTTTCCACAGAACATCTGACGGAGAATAGTAAGAGACTTGGGCTAGGTCAAACGGGAAATGGCCACACTCGGATTATCCAGCTAATTTTACTAGCTTTTTTGCGAGCTTAAGAAGTGCCTCACGGGAGTTTTTCTGGGGGTCATCAATTATTACCTCTTCAAGCTGCTTGAGAATTCGTCCCATAAGTGGTCCCGGAGCGACGCCAAGAGCCTTTAAGTCGTCGCCGTTGACTGCAAGCTTCCCGTAGGATGGGGTGGCCATCTTGCGGCGCTCAGCCTCAAGGAGGGCGTCAAAGGCTTGAGCGGTTTTAGTCGTTTCGTCCAGAGCAACTGTAGGAGATGAGTCGGCATCTTTGAAAGTACGCCACAACTCTAGGTCGTCTCCCAGGTCGCGAATCAATCTACGAACTCCGGCCGGCCCGCAGTTTAGTGGGCGCATGTGGTGACGCACTATGGCGCTTATCCTTTTCATCTCTTCGTGAGAGAACTTCAAGTGCTCCATGCGCTTCCACGATAATTCAGTGCTGGAAAGTTCGTGAAGATAAAAGTGCCGTTCACCTGAATCATCCACGCTTAATGTGTATGGTTTGCCGATGTCGTGAAATAGAGCGGCCCACCTGAGAATCGGATTATGAGGCGCTCGATCAAGTACCGCCATAGTGTGGTCAAACACGTCGTGAATATGGTAGCGGTTCTGCTCAAAGCCAACCGCTGGTTGCAGCTCGGGGATAGTCCAGACGAGCGCCTCTATATCTCTAAGCGCGATTACTCCCGCTGCTGGACATGGGCTCATCAGGATCTTTTCTAATTCCTGTTTAATGCGCTCTACAGAGACCGCTTCAAGGCGGGGCGCTGTAGCGGTTGCAGCTTCTAGCGTATTGCGATCTACAGATCTGCCCTGGGCCGGCCCGAATCGAATCATGCGCAGGATACGCAGCGGATCTTCGTTGAAACGGGTCTGTGGATCGCCTACGGCTCGCAGCTCGAGGCTTTCAAGATCCTTAATTCCATTGAACGGATCGATTAACGTTTTTGTGCTGAGGCAAAACGCTATGGCATTGATAGTAAAATCACGGCCAGATAGATCCGTAGTGATATCGTGCGCATTTATCTGGGTTGTGCGATCCGCCGGCACCCTAAATGTTGTTAGTTCGATGTGTGTTTCATTGAGCACTACTAGCACAGTACCATGTTCAATACCGGTTTCGATCACCCGCAGTCCCCGAGCAACGCAGCGCTCTCGTATAAGCTGCGGAGTAAGATCGGTAGCTAGATCGAGATCTGTTAAAGAGTCGTCGAAGAAGGCGTTGCGAACCGAGCCGCCTACGAGAAATAGTTGGGCTGGTTTGAGGGCATCAAATAGCGTGTGGAGTGAAGAAGAGGCTGCAATCTTGCACAGCGCTGCCTCAGCTTCGTGCCGGCTTCGAGTTGGTTTGCAAGAATGTGAACCACGAGGGTGGAATTTTTCCATGAAGTTTTATGTGCAGTACCGGCAGCCAATCCGGTTTTATCGGAGTCTTAAGCAGCTTCATGTGCGCTTCTTTTGGCGTCTGGCCCCCCTTTTTGCGGTTGCACGTCGCGCAGGCGCATACGATATTCTCCCACGTTGTTTTGCCCCCGCGGCTTCGCGGGGTAACGTGGTCGAGCGTTGATTCCTTAGCTGAAAGCTCCTTTGCGCAATACTGGCATTGAAAGTTGTCTCTAGCCAAGATGTTCGCGCGTGAAAGCGGAGGAGCGCGCCTACCGGCTTTGAAAAACTTAACTAATCGAACTACCGCAGGGGCCTTAATCGCTATCGAAACGGAGCGAATATCTTGCTCATACTCCTCGATAATCTCAACTTTGCCCAGAAAAAACATGCAGACGGCATTCTGCCACGAGATGACCCTGATCGGTTCATAGGAAGCACTAAGGAGAAGTACCGGACCCATACTACTTTAGACGCAGCAAGAGCTGTTTTTGATACCCTAAATTGTGTAGGTACGAAGCACTAACGCGGCTGAGCTAGCTAAAAAACTAAGGGATATTAGTTAGCTAAGCCGATTTAAGTCTCGTAACTACTGAGCTTAGTGGCATTACTTAACCCACAACATCAGTATGATAGGGCTGCTCGATGTTCGCAAGGGTCAAGATCGCTGATTGCACTAACTGCGAGGTTCCGAATTGAACCTCGCAGTTCTCTTGTCTATGAAATGGTCTCTTGCCTATACAGTGGGGCCAAAAATGCGCGGGACCTACTGTATTGAATGAGTTTAACGATGCTTGGCCGCGCATTTTTATCCCTATCAGGACTGCCAGTTCTTTCGAGTAGATAGCGGGAGAATTGCGAAGCCCTGAATTTTCACCAGGGCATCGCAATTCTCTTCTCTTAAATGGGGCCAAAAATGCGCGGGACCTACTGTATTGAATGAGTTTAACGATGCTTGGCCGCGCATTTTTATCCCTATCAGGACTGCCAGTTCTTTCGAGTAGATAGCGGGAGAATTGCGAGGCCCTGAATTTTCACTGCTTAGCTTGACATATGACCTAGTTACCTTTATTTTGCCTCCTCGCAACGGAGAGGGCCAGTAGCTCAGCTGGTTAGAGTACACGCCTGATAAGCGTGAGGTCGGTAGTTCGAGTCTACCCTGGCCCACCAGTTCAATATTGGCGTGACGGCGGCAGAGCTGTGCTAAAGCCAAGTGGCATGGGAGGTTAGTTTCTTGCTCTGTTGCGTAGGTACGTTACATATCGTGGGCCTGTAGCTCAGTTGGTAGAGCACCAGCCTTGCAAGCTGGGGGTCCAGAGTTCGAATCTCTGCAGGTCCACCACGATTGTTTCGGCGATAACGATATGCTCAGCGACACTGCGAGAGCTTGCGTCGCTCCGCAGGCGCCTAGGGTACTGCAGTCTTCCAGCTACATACTCGAAAAGGTTGGCATCTCCAATAGGGATAAAAATGCGCGGCCAGGTGTCGTTAAACTCATTAGAAAAGATTACAACACGCGCATTTTTGGACCAATTAAGAAGAGAGAACTGCGATGTCCTGGCAGTTGCTTCCATTCTTAGCCTGATTCACGTACAACAGTTACAGCAAATTTCTTTTTTAGCTAAAAAGGTGTTGAACCATGACAGACTCAACCAATCCTAACGTACGGGTAATACAGGCAAAGACCAAAGGTTTCATCTCGATCAACAGCCACCCAGCCGGTTGCTCAAAGATTGTTAACGAGTGGGCCGATCGCGCCAAGTCTAAGGCAACGTTACGGGGGCTTGGAAGTGCACCGAAAGCGCTCATTTTGGGGGGAACTACAGGCTATGGGTTGGCCACACGCGTGGTTTTAGCAGAGAACTTGGGGGCTTCCACCATCTCTGTAGGTTTCGATGCAGCCGCCTCAGAAAGTCGACCAGCGACGGCTGGTTGGTACAACACGTATGCTTTTCATAAGCGACACGAGAATTCTGGTAAGCATTTTAGTTTAAACGGAGATGCGTTTTCTCAAGAGACGCGTGAGAGTGTTGCTAAATTAATCCGTGATAATTTTGGAAAGATCGGGATATTTGTTTACAGCATCGCCGCCCCACGCCGCAAAGATCCAGTAACCGGTACTGTTTTTAGTTCAGTGCTCAAGCCCGTTGGGGCACCATATTCCGGCCTTACGGTCGAGCTTGATGGTGGCAAGTTGACCACAGCGAGCCTCCAACCGGCTAGTGAGGAGGAGATAGCTAATACCGTAAAG
The DNA here is from genome assembly GCA_040402735.1 of Bdellovibrionota bacterium. Lineage (GTDB taxonomy): Bacteria > Bdellovibrionota_C > UBA2361 > UBA2361 > OMII01 > OMII01. The sequence continues at coordinate 5,532 of JBBALZ010000081.1, read as the reverse complement.
GTGATGGGGGGCGATGACTTAGCCCTTTGGATAGAATACCTCACCGCGCAAGGTTTAGTGCAAGATGACCTGAAAGTGGTTGCGTATACCTATGAGGGGCCATCGCTTAGTTGGCCAGTGTATAAAGATGGAACTATTGGAAGGGCCAAAGATGATGTTAAGGCCAAGTGCGTTCAGATCAACAGGGAGCTAGCCAAGAAAGGCGGTATGGCTAAAGTGGCTTATCTGCAGGCGACTGTAACTCAGGCTAGTTTAGCTATCCCTACAGTGCCGCTTTATGTCGCTGTGTATTCGAAGATTATGAGGGAGCAGGGCTTTTTCGAGGATAACCTCGATCATGTGTACAGGATGCTTGATTTACTTGGCAGGGAGGCTGTAGGGGGCGAGACTGAGGTATCTCTGAGGGTCGATGATCGTGAATTGCAGAGTAAGATACAGAGTCAAGTTACCGATCGAATGAGTAAGTTAGAACCAGGCACGGTTCTCGATGATACGCATTTTACGGCGCTGCGCGGTGCGTTTTTAAATCTTTTTGGATTTGAGATTCCTGGAGTTGATTATGCCAGTCCAGTGGATACTCTCTACGGTCGTGATTGGCCGCGTGGGTAGAGGGGATTAGGGGGCCAGGTAAACGTAGGCTCTGCCCCTGGTAGTACCGCCATTGCTGGCTTCAGGTTCGCCGATTAGTAGGTCGGGATAACCATCTCCGTCCACATCGCCAGCCGATTGAGCTGCGCTGGCAAATAGAGCGCCATTCTCGACACCCGATAAACTAAAGTAGCTTATGCCCACAGAACCCCTAAAGATCGTCACGCGACCACGGTCTGTGCCTCCAGCATCAGCGTAAGGTGATGTAGCAAGGAACTCAGAAAGACCGTCGCCATCCATGTCTCCGGTGCCTGCCACGTTTAAGCCGAAAAAGGCATCGGTCTCCGCTGGTCCGGTAATGGTCCAGAGCGTAGTTGCATCAGTTCCTCCGATATAACTTATCACGCGAATCCTTCCACGATTAGGGTTGACTGGGGAACTTCCTCCGGCGTTCCAAAATGGTTCACCGACAATTAGATCCTCGCGAGAATCGTAATTGACCCTACCAGCATTAGCTAATGAATAACCGAATCGGAAATCGTTGCTTACAGATCCGGTCAATGCGTTAAATAGCTGAGTAGATCCATCAGTTCCGTCATAGACGTACACTTTACCTCTGTTAGTTCCGCCGTTTGGCGCGCCTGGTTCTCCAACTGCTATGTCCGATCTACCGTCGCCGTTCATATCGAGAGCTGTCACTGCAAATCCATAGTATGCCAGATCTGTGCCCGATACGCTGTTAAGGGTGGCAAATAGAGCGACTCCGTTAGCTCCATTAAAAGTAGACACTCGGCCACGAGCTGTTCCGCCGATAGCCGCTGATGGTTCGCCAACTATCAGGTCATAATTGCTGTCGGCGTCGATAAGTCCTGTAGCTAAAGATAATCCGAAGCGTGCGTTAGCCTCTGGGCTAGCTGCCTGATGGCTTCGCAAAACTGTTGCCAGAGTAGAGCTGGCGCACGTTCTTATGGTGTCGCCGTCAAAGATATGGACCGCTCCAGCTCTAGCGAAACCAGATACTGTTGCCCCAGGCTCTCCGACTACTAGTTCAGCCTTATTGTCTCCGTTCATATCGCCATATGCTAATGCGTAGCCAAATAGACCATCGACTGTGGGTGTGGGCGATTGAATAGAGCAAATTACAGACCCAGTAGCGCCGTTATGGACGTAGACTTTGCCGGCTCTCGCTACGCTAGTAACGGAGCCTTGAGGCGCAGATACCGCGAAATCTGCTAATCCATCTGCTGTAATGTCTCCGAGAGTTGTTACACTCGAACCTAATCGAGCGCCTTTTTCAGAGCCAAGGATTGAATGGAGAAATGTCTGATTGTATCCGTATGTGAACCCACTGGTTAGAGTGACTGATTGGTTGTCAGGATTGGTAATGAGTACTGATTTTGCTCCGATAGTGCCTACAGGAGTGATACACGAGAGAGAAGTTGAGTTTATAAACATTACGTTAGAGCAGCTGAGACCGCCGATTGATACCTCAGTTCCCTGGCTGTAGCCGGATCCGATTATTGTGATTGCTGTTCCGCCCGTTATCGGGCCTGAGTTGGGTGCAATGGTAGAGATAGTAGGAGCCATTCCGTTGCTGTATGTGAAGCCGGTGGTAAGAGTAATTGCTTGAGCATCCGGATTGGTTACCACCACAGATTTAACTCCGTATGAGCCCGGAGGCGTTATACAGGTAAGTGATGTGGCCGAGTTGTATGTGACAGAGTTACAAGACACTCCACCAATAGTAACCCGTGCTCCGTTCATAAATTGAGAGCCGGTTACGGTTACCGAAGTTCCTCCGCTGATCGGGCCATTGTTGGGTGATATGGAAGATATAGTCGGGGCCATTCCGTCGCTATAGGTAAACCCGCTTGATAGCGTGGCCGACTGGCTGTCAGGATTGGTGACAACTACTGCTTTTGCGCCGTTTGAGCCAGGTGGAGTGATACAGGTAATCGAAGTTAATGAGTTATAGGTTGTGCTGTCGCAGGAGACTCCGCCAATTGTCACGCGGGCGCCATTCATAAATTGAGAACCGATAACATTAACAGCAGTGCCACCAGAAACTGAGCCGCTATTAGGAGACAGCAGCGACACAGTTGGGGCCATTCCGCTGCTGTAGGTAAATCCGTTTGACAGGGAAGCTGATTGGTTATCCGGATTTATAACTACGACTGTTTTAGCTCCATTTGAACCGACTGGGGTAATACATGTCATGTTTGTGGAGGATATGAAAGTTACATTATCACACGATATGCCTCCGATAGTTATCCGTGCTCCGTTACTGAATTGAGAGCCGGAAATGGTGATTAGAGTGCTACCATTAATTGGGCCATAGTTGGGGTTGGTCGATGATATGGTCGGTACCATCCCGTTACCATACGTAAAGCCGCTTCCAACAGAAAAAGATTGTCCATCAGGATTAGTTACTACGACAGTCTTAGCGCCGTTTGATCCTGAGGGAGTAACGCAGGTAATCGATGTTGAAGAGTTAAACGTGGTGGTTGTGCAAGATGCCCCACCGATCGTAACCTGCGCGCCTTCTATGAACTGCGATCCGGTAATATTTACCGAAGTTCCTCCGGAGATTTGCCCGTAGTTAGGGAATAAAGAGGCGACGGTTGGTGCCATTTTCTCGTAATACGTGAATGCTTGAGTGAGTGTGCCGGATTGACCATCAGAATTTGTGACCACCAGATCTTTAATCCCGACATCATGAGCCGGTATTAGACAAGTTAACGACATAGCGGGAGTAGCAGTGTAGCTTTCAACTGGACAATTAATACCACCTATCGCCACTGTACTTGTCTCTCCGAAGCCAGCTCCACTAATCACAATGACTTGACCACCTCGAATTTGACCAGATGACGGTGTTACTGTACTTATTTTTGGAGCACTGACATAGGTATAGCCTTCACTGATGATTAGCGGGTTTGAATTGTCGTTAAGGATCACAACGTTTCTTTTCCCAGGTGTTCCAGCGGGTATCTTACAAGTTAGCTTAAAACTTGAGCTGACTTGTACCTGCGAACAGCTAGTGTTTCCGATGGTTACACTTGTGTTAGAGCTAAATCCGGCTCCGATAATGGTGACGGTCTCGCCGCCCGCAAGAGCGCCGCTGTTAGGGTATATGGCCAGTTTGGTATCGCTTGGTTGATTGTTGCTGTTGGGAGTCTCTGAAGAGTCTGTATTATCAACCCACTGTGAAAATCTGCGGATCAACCTTTGCGGATGGTCCTGAGGGGTGCGAATCCTTAGACGTACTAATGATGAATCGCTATTTACTCCGCAGAATCGTGCGGTCCATCTAGTTCGTTTTGTCATTGGTTCAGTAGCTGGATTCTCTACTGACCATGAGAATACCCCCGTTTTAAAAGTCTCTCGCATTTCGCGCGTGGCTTTGAGGCGACAGTTGATGCAGCTATTTTGTGACCTACAGCTTAGCTCGCCGTTTTCAGGTATTTGGGTAATTTTGGTAGCCGCAAGGCAGCTACTTGTGGCGAGTAGATACACGACAACAGAGGTGATTAAATTTCGGTATTGCATCGCTTAATATCCTAACAACCCGCAGCGAAGCAATTTTGTTGCCAAGACTTAATTCTTGGATGAAACAGTTAGTTAGCCGCTATGAGCCAAGCGAATTCGGCTTGCGCGGCATATATTTCCGATGGTAGGTCCGCAACTGCCGTTTTAAGATTAAACATTAAACCTAAAGTGCACGATATCTCCGTCCTGCATCAGGTATTCCTTGCCTTCGGTGCGCATCTTGCCGGCTTCCTTGGCCTTTAGCTCGCCACCGTTATCAACGTAGTCCTGGTATGAGATAACCTCAGCTCTGATAAATCCGCGCTCAAAATCTGAGTGGATCTTACCGGCACACTGCGGTGCCGTGCTTCCGGCTGACGCCGTCCAAGCGTGACACTCCTTAGGGCCCACAGTAAAGAATGTGATCAAATTAAGAAGCTTGTGTCCAGCCACTGTTAGGCGATCGAGGCCCGATGTCTGCACTCCCAGCGAAGCTAGAAATTCTCTACGTTCATCAGGATTGAGTTCAGCGATCTCTGCTTCGACCTGTCCTGATATGGTGACAAGCGGCGCATTAACCTCCTTGGCGTACGCTGCAAGGTAATCAACTGGCATACTGCCGCTTGGATTGGGCTCGTGCAGGATCTCGGACTCAGGTACGTTTCCAACGAAAAGAACCGGTTTCGATGTAAGCAGGTTCTGTGTTACCTCAGCATAGTCCTCTGGTTGACCGCTCCAGAGGCTTGAGTCTTTGAATGAGCGCGCGGGCTTGCCTTGCGCTAGCCAGGCTTCTAGAGGCTCGATAATATCAAGCCGCGCCTTTGCTGCCTTTTCCCCGGTTTTGGCCGGCTTTTCCGTTTTCATTCTTAGCTTCTGAATGGCATCGTAGTCAGCCAAGATCAGCTCTGTATCGATCGTTTCAACATCGCGTCGTGGGTTAATTGACCCATCTACATGTACGATGTTCTCATCATCGAAACATCGTACGACATGGGCGATCGCATCCACACTTCTAATATGTCCCAAAAATTGGTTCCCTAAGCCTTCACCCTTGGATGCTCCGCGGATGAGTCCGGCGATATCTACAAAGGTAATCTGTGTAGGGATAATTTTTGCCGATTTAGCCATGTTTGCTAAAACTTCAAGCCGTGGATCTGGAACCGGTACAGCACCGGTGTTTGGCTCGATGGTACAGAAAGGGAAGTTAGCTGCCGCTGCTTTTGCAGAAGTCAGAGCGTTAAAGATAGTGGATTTGCCGACATTAGGAAGGCCGACGATGCCGCAGGTAAAGCCCATGAGAATTGATCCTAGAAGAAATTACGCATTTTTACACCAGGAGGGTTTATTCACTTTGCTTTTAAAGAGAATGGCCCCACCTGGACTTGAACCAGGGACCTACCGGTTATGAGCCGGCCGCTC
>JBBALZ010000080.1:13837-14135 GCA_040402735.1 Bdellovibrionota bacterium | reverse complement strand
TGATTTTGAGTAGATGCGCCATTTTCAGACCCGCAACTGCCGAATTTAGGTTTAAACACGCCTTGGGTGAGATCTGTTTTTTTTCTTAAGTTATGAGGCAGAGCGGAAGGCTGCTGTTTTTAACTTCGCGTTCGGCTGGACAGAGTCCAGCCCTCCAGGTCGCGGGGCTTTGCGGCGTATGGAGGACGAAAAACCCGGCGCGCTGTGTTGGAATCGTCGAGGATCTTCTCGGGGTACGAACACGGCTGGACAGAGTCCAGCCCTCCAGGTCGCGGGGCTTGCGGCGTATAGAGGGCGC
>JBBALZ010000080.1:0-13737 GCA_040402735.1 Bdellovibrionota bacterium | reverse complement strand
CGGGGTACGAACGTGGCTGGACAGAGTCCAGCCCTCCAGGTCGCGGGGCTTGCGGCGTATAGAGGGCGCAAAACCCGGCGAGCTGTGTTGGAATCGTCGATGATCTTCTCGGGGTACGAACGTGGCTGGACAGAGTCCAGCCCTCCAGGTCGCGGGGCTTGCGGAGTATGGAGGGCGAAAAACCCGGCGCACTGTGTTGGAGTCGTCGATGATCTTCTCGGGGTACGAACGCGGCTGGACAGAGTCCAGCCCTCCAGGTCGCGGGGCTTGCGGCGTATGGAGGGCGCAAAACCCGGCGCGCTGTGTTGGAATCGTCGATGATCTTCTCGGGGTACGAACGCGGCTGGACAGAGTCCAGCCCTCCAGGTCGCGGGGCTTGCGGCGTATGGAGGGCGCAAAACCCGGCGCGCTGTGTTGGAATCGTCGATGATCTTCTCGGGGTACGAACGCGGCTGGACAGAGTCCAGCCCTCCAGGTCGCGGGGCTTGCGGCGTATGGAGGGCGCAAAACCCGGCGCGCTGTGTTGGAATCTTCGATGATCTTCTCGGGGTACGAACGCGGCTGGACAGAGTGCGGCGCTCAATGTGGGGTCGGGCAAAATGCGAAAGTGTTGAGTTTTTACAGAGTATTTTAGAGTATATTTAGAGTATATATGGAGCGGGCGACGGGACTCGAACCCGCGGCATCTTGCTTGGGAAGCAAGTACTCTACCAACTGAGTTACACCCGCCGATTGTAAAGTTTGCGCACGCCCCCGCGACCAAAGCAAACCGCGAAGCCGGGTTTGCGCCCGCCCCGCGACCAAAGCAAACCGCGAAGCCGGGTTTGCGCCCGCCCCGCGACCAAGCAAACCACGAAGCCGGGATTGCGCACGCCTACCGGGGTCCAGGGGCGTATGCCCCTGGCCGTCACGCAAATCTTGGCTTTAGCCAAGTTTGCGTAGGAAAAACATGGAGCGGGTGAAGGGATTCGAACCCTCGACCTCTTCCTTGGCAAGGAAGCGCTCTAGCCAACTGAGCTACACCCGCACTTCAAAACTACAAGGACTTGAAGTACCCCTTCCCTTTGAAAAAGTCAACCGATCCAGCATTAATTAAGCTCAACTATGGCCTACATCACCTGCCCTACATCCCCCGGCCTTACATATTGTTCTTATGGGGTAATTCCGGCTAGGATAACACGAATTCGAATAGCATAAACATCAGACGGGAGTAGCTATGAGCGATTCATGGGACGAGCGACGGCGCGCACAAGAGGAGGGTTACTTTGATAGCCTAAACAAGCAGGCCCTGCAAAGATTGGCGGCTAAAAAGGGACAACCAGCACGTCCGAGCCCAGCAACAGGTAAGCCCATGGAGGTTGTTACGGTTATGGGCGTTGTGGTCGACCGCTGCGCAGATTCAGGGGGCCTGTGGCTTGATGCTGGCGAACTAGAACAGTTATTGGAAACAGCAAAAAGCAGCTCGGCATCGCTTAAAGATTTTATAGACCTAGCACCTGCTTTATCAAGCTCCACTACGATAACCGGGGGCAGAGCGAGCCCAATTACCGGTAAGCCGATGAATCAAGACAAGGTACTCGGTGTTGCAATCGATCGTTGTCCAGAATCAGGTGGGATATGGCTTGATGCTACCGAGCTACAACGACTGCTCGACTCATCTCATCAAACCTTAGCTAGCGGCATCAGAGACTTCTTTACGCAGGTTCTTGGGAAGAAGGGGTAACTCCGAAAGCTTTAGGCAGCTCATAACCACCTAACCACTGCGGAAGACTTTCCGCAGGAACATTTACCGCGATGTGTTCCTGGCGAAACGGGTGAAAGAACTTCACAGCATAAGACAGCAGATGCAGATCTTGGCAACCTAGGCCGCCATAGTACGGGTCTCCTATTATCGGAAAACCTTCATATAGACAGTGAACTCTGATCTGGTGTGTTCTCCCCGTTACGGGCTCTGCCTGGAGCAACGTTCGTGTTGTACCATTTAGTTCAATTGAGCCCCCACGAAAAAACCGGGTGCGCGCACTTTCACCGCCGCTTGTCGCAGTTCGACGCAAAATCGGGTGTCGAGGATCACGTTCTAAAGGTTGTTCGCAGACCTTTGTGTTCCATGACGGCATTCCGATTACCTCAGCTAAATAGCGTTTTTCGATCCATCGACGGTCGTACGCCTTTTGCAGATATCGATTCATCCGTGATGACAAAGAACATAAGACAACCCCACTAACCGCTGTGTCGAGCCGCGAAGGCATATGAACTACTTGACCTAGATGTTGCTCAAGATACCTCTGCATACTGTAGCGTTGCTGATCACGTGCTGGAGTTGTCGGCAAACCAGCTGGCTTAAAAACGACCGCGCAGTCATCATCCACAAACAGGATCATCTCAGGCGAGAAGCGCGGATAGAAATCGGCGACGCGCTCTACTGACATCCGCGGCTCATAGTACTCTAATCTACAAGGAGGAGTGAGCTTGTCCCCAAGAACGGCTGGATCTGCGCCGAGATACACTCCACCCAATTCAAACCGAGCAGGCCACGATGACACCGGAATATGCGGCAGCCGCTTGGCGAGTTCCGCCTCTATTGTTGGCTCAAGCTCATCAGAGCTATCAAGTTCCCAGCGCCAATATGAACTAAAAAAACTCGCCTCTATCCGCGCCAGCCGCGCTTTGAAATCATCATCAGTGCTCATAGCTCTATTATCCTCAATTCGGCAGTTAAGGAGGATGAAAATGGTACAGATACTCGAAAGTACAACGGATTTTGATATTTGCGGAAGCTTAAACTCTGGCACCGTCAGGGTGAGCACCGCAAATTCAAAAGCCTAAAGTGATTTCGAGTAGATGCGCCATTTTTGAGACCCGCAACTGCCGAATTTAGGGCTATTGGACACTAAGACCGATGAGTAAGCAGATTAGTCAACTCTAAGGCTCTCTGAGCATTCATCAGAGAGAGTATCTGCGCCATGCGCTTTTCTGGCATGCGCTCTACAAGGGACAATGCTACCTGGATATCAAGCTGCTCAAGAAGGTGCGCTGCCTCAGGGGGATTCATCGAACCGTATACGTTCGCTAACTGATCAAGCTGAGTGCTGCGCTGCTTGTCACCTTTCTCGCGATCTATCTTTAACTTTTCAGATATATCTTTGAGCTCAGTTAAACGAACTGCTAACTCCCGCTCCTTTTCAGCGAATTCACCTTCTCGTTTTTCCAGCCTTGCACCGCGCTCCTCAAGCTCAACACGCCTAGTATCCAAAGCCGTAAGGATCTTAGCCTCCTCCTTGGTCCAGCGCGGCCCAGATGGTATCCGAGCTAATGCTGCACTCGCCTCTTCGACGCGTGCGGCTCCACTTACCTCAATCACCGCTAGTGTAACCTTGGCACACGCAAGAAAGGCCAGGACCGCCAAAGCAAGCCCCTGCCCTGACCAGTTAGTTCTGTTAGTCAGTCGCGACACTACTCGACTCTTGATGGCCAATCGACTGAGAGCTGCTGGAGGTGTGCGCTCACTATTTAAGGCTGTCTTAGCATACGAGGCACTCCCGACTACTTGCTTTGCCGCGGCGGTAGCTGCCTTTAAGCTGCTCTGTTGCTGTGGCTTTTTTTTAGCAGAGATCGATTGCGCAGGATGAGCGATAGTTGCGCCTGACGCGCCCATCTTTGCCTGCATAGCACGATGCATATTATCGTAGAGAGCCTGCGCCTGTTCCTTGGTTAGTTTCTTATCTGTCATGTTAGCCTCTAATCGATCCCACGAACTGCTCGCTGTACCGCCAACTCATCTAGTATTGCACCTTCCTCTCGGAGCTGCTCAGCGTGAAATTCTTGAAGTTTTTTATCTTTAAGCATCTCTAAGGTCTTGGCCTCTTTACTCACCTCAATGTAGCGCTCCTGAGCTATCTCGGCTGCCTTTATCGCCTCCGCGACCACCACTTTCTGTTGGTCAATAGCTGCAGTCAGCCGCTCAGCGTACGCGGCAAGCCTGGTTAAATCACTAGCAGAATACATGCCACCCTCAACCAGACCTAACTGCAAGAATTCATCCTGTAATTGGGCCAAAACATATACTTGGTGGTCACGCTCAGCGTTACAACGGACAAGTTCTTGACGGGCCTCGTCACGAATCTGTACTCGAAGATCGAGCACTCGCTGGAGCCGGAACCGAAATCTCTTCATTACTAACCTTGTATAACTTCAGCCATCTCTTGCCAGCTATCTGCCAGAGATACCGATTCATTAACCTGCTGTCGAAGAAATCCGTGTACTGCATCGATCTTCTGCACAGCCCGGTCAACTCGCGGATTCTGACCAGACTTGTATGCTCCTATCGTGATCAGATCCTCAGCATCCTGATACGACGCCAATACCTCGCGCATCTCCGCCGCAAGGCGCATCTGTTCAGACGAAACGATATCACTCATCGAACGGGAGATGCTCTGTAGTACATCGATCGCCGGATAATGCCCCCTTCCGGCTAACCGCCGACTTAGTACGATATGACCATCTAAAATACCGCGAACGGTATCGGCCACCGGCTCGTTCATATCGTCTCCCTCTACAAGCACTGTATACAATCCGGTAATACTTCCTGCTCCATCGCTCGTTCCAGCGCGCTCCAGAAGGCGTGGCAGCATCGCAAAAACCGATGGGGTGTAACCCCGCGTGGCAGGTGGCTCACCCGCAGCAAGACCAACCTCGCGTTGAGCCATTGCTAGGCGCGTCACTGAATCAACCATGAGTGTAACGGTCTTCCCCTGATCTCGAAAAAACTCAGCGATTGCTGTTGCCATAAAGGCCGCCCGTATTCGTAAAAGCGCCGACTGATCTCCTGTGGCCACTACCACTACAGAACGTGCCAACCCCTCAGGGCCCAGATCGCGCTCAATAAACTCGCGCACCTCACGACCTCGCTCTCCAACGAGAGCAATCACGTTCACATCGCTACTTGAGGTTCTGGCTATCATTCCAAGCAGCGTTGACTTTCCAACACCCGAACCAGCCATGATTGCTACGCGTTGCCCTCGACCTACCGTCAGCAAACCGTTCATAGCTCGCACGCCTAGATCAAGGCACTCAGAGATACGAGTTCTCGTGACAGGATTAGGAGGTGCGCGATACAGAGGGACGGTACTTTTCATTATCGGTAACGGTCTGCCGTCCATCGGCTCACCGAGAGCGTCGATAATGCGCCCCTGGAGTTGATTACTCACACGCACCTGTGAAGTGCTCTCTGAGGCTGTAATTACCCCACCAGGAGCTATGCCCTGAACCTCTCCAAACGGCATCAGCAGGATCTTATCGTTGTGAAAACCAACCACTTGAGCTGGAATCTTTTGATTGCGAGATGAGATAACTACGTGCCCACCTACCGGAACCAAAGGCCCTGTTCCCTCGATAAGTAATCCGCGCACATCTGTAACTATACCCTTAAACTCCGCTACAGGTTCATGGGTTACTATGTGCTGGGCGTATTCAAATGCGCTGTGCATCACGATTCAGACTCCTGCTGCGCTTTGGATCTGATTCTTTGCCAGGCGCTATCAAGGTCATAATCAACTTCACCCGCAGAAGTAACGAGCACACAACCGGCGCGTATCGACTCATCGCTAATAAAATTCAGGGCTTGGCCCGAGATAAACTTTTTAGGATCGCCGTAATCAGCGAGCTTAAGGAACTCATAGTCACGCGGACTAACTCGAACCGCTGACACTTCGGCTCCTGCCGCTACTTTCATCGCCTCATTAATAGTGCGCAGAATATAATCACGCTGATTTTCGACTACATCCCCGACAAGACGCCTTGCTAATTGGAGAGCTAATTCAACTGCGCGTGTTTCATTGAGTTTAACGGCCTCCTCAAGCTGGCTCTGCATATCTTCCCAGAGGAGCCTATAATGCTCCTCAAGCTGCTCCTGCACCGAGACGACCTCAAGGCGAGTATCAGCACATCCACGCTCATAGGACTCTGTTAGTGCTGACTTTAATTGCTCTTCATTAATTTGAATAATCTGGCCTGTAGAAGCGTCATTATCTTTGGCCATGTTGAGCTGGGCTACAGCCGTTTCATCTTCGAGTTCTAAATCACCAACATGCTTGGGACCAACAATGTCATCCTCATCAGTTGCAGCGCTCTGCGTCTGTTGTTCACATAAATCTGGTGAAGCCGAAAGGTGCTCCACATCGACCTCGATAACCGGATTAAGATCGAAATCTCCAGCCTCTCTACTTAACTCTATAGCCTCTTTAGCAGCGCTGCCGAAATCAGCAAACATCCCGTCAACTTCCTGTGTGGCATCTGACACTCGATCGAACGTAGTTAGAACAAACTCCGATGCCTCCTTCGGACTATTTACAACTGGCCAATTTGCCTGAGTATACTCAGAGGGACGATACGTCCCAACCGTCACGTTCTCGTCGCTGTCTCTAACCTCTGCTGCCATGAACTATCTCCGCGAAGCTAAATCCGTCCATCGTTAAGCCAATAACGGATCAAAAGCGCAGCTTGTTGCGGATTCTCTTTGACACGTTTCACATTCTCTGCAACGACCTCCTCAAACTGCTCTAGATCGATACTCGGCTCAAGACCATCGATCGTCCCCCTGCGCTCTCCCTCTTGCGCCCCTAGTGACTCCCGTTCATGCGAGATTCCAACTGCGCTAGCCAACTGTGAATCAGCAGCTGGAGAATCGGCATTTAGTAGTTCGTTTGGCAGCAATTTGCTTAGGTCAAACTCTTGCTGAGTCGGAGTCGTTAGGAATTTAACCAATGGGCGGAGAACAAACAGGACAAACAAAGCTAGAGCAACTACGGGAACCATCATACCTCCGAACTTAAGATACTGATCAGTTTGATGAGCTTTTGCCAACTCGGCTTGCAAACTCTCATCAGGAGCAAAGAAGGGCACATTCTCTACCGTAACCACATCACCACGGGTCGAATCAAAACCAACCGCTGACTTAACGATTCCCTCTACCTGAGAGAGAACCTCTGGTGCTAAAGCCTGATATGACTTAGCGACCTTGCCAGTAGCTTTGCCATCGCCATCGAGTTCAGGCGCTTCGGCAAGCTTGCCATCGACCAGAACCGCAGCTGATAATCGGACTAATTTTCCACGAGCTTGAGAGCTCCTCGTTACTGCTCGCGATATCTCGAAGTTTTTGACATTTTCGCGCCTAGAATTCTGCTCAGAGGTAGCATCTTGCTGCAAAGCCTTAGGGTCATTTGATAGATTACTTACCACTCCAGGCACTCCGCCGCGCTGTTCGGATCCTGAGCCCTCCTCTACGCTACGCTCTGATCGAATTACTCGCCCACCTGGGTCATAACTCTCCTCTTCGCGCTCACTCGATGAGAAATCTAGATCTGCTGTCACCCGCGCCACAACCTTGCCTGGCCCAAGAACCTTGGCCAGCATAGACTCGATTCTCTGCACGTAACCTCGCTCGATCTCACGAGTATACTGGAGTCGTGTCGCATCAGCTCCGAAATCATCGCCATCTTCCGCTCTAGCCGAGAGCAAATTGCCGAACTCGTCTATGATGGTAACGTTCTCTGGCTTTAGTCCCTCTACTCCACTAGCGACGAAATTAGTTATTCCTTTTATCTGCTTCTTATCAAGCTCACTACCGGGCTTTAATTTAAGTAGCACAGAGGCACCCGGATCTTGAGCTTGCTTGGCAAAGATAGTCTTTTCAGGTTGCGAGATATGAACGCGCGCCGCGACAACTGCATCAAGAGACATAATTGTTCGCTCAAGCTCGCCCTGTAAGGCTCTCTGCTTTTTGACCATCTCCCCGAGAGTCGTCGTAGCAAAGCTTGTTCCATCGAACAGCTCATAACCAACAGAACCGGTCTTTGGTAACCCTTCTGACGCCAAACTCAATCGAAGCTCATGCACTTGGCTCGGTGGGGACACAGAGATAGTGTTACCCTCAAGTCGGTACCCGATCTTCATCTCCTTTAGTCGCCCAACAACTGCGCCAGCATCTGTAGAGTTGAGATCTGAGTACAGCACAGAATATTCCGGTGCAGTTGCGACTTTTGACGCATAAACTACTGCCCAAACACAGAATGCAAGCAATACCGGAGCCGCTATCTTCTGCGCTAGCGGCAGCTTCATATAGCGATCAATTATCTGCGAAAATACAACTTTAGGATCTAATGATGGAGCCACTGTAATTCCTTATTTTTTAAACCTGAGTTCGGATGACCTCTTCGTATGCCCTGACTATCTTGCCGCGAATAGCCGACATAAGTTGAAAAGCGATATCTGCCTTCTCAAGCGCAACCATTGCGGTGTGCGGGGTGACTCCTTCTTTTTTTAGAGTCAGTCCTTCAATCTGACTGTCTGCCTGGTTCTGAAGGCTATTAACCTCTTTAAGGGCATCGGCAAGAGCTTCTCCGAAGCCGCCCTGCGACTCGGATTTATTAAGCTCTGTGCCTTTAATCTTCTCTACTCCCTGAATAAATGGGATCTGAGGGATTTTTCCGTCTATTCCACCAACTGACATATTTTCTCTCCGTTAAACTTGCCCGAGTAAAGTCCTTGCTTCCCGCGCCATATCCCGACCAGCTTCCATGGCGGTTAGATTTGCTTGATATGATCGCAAGGCCGACATCATGTTTGTCATCTCTGAGACGACATTCACATTCGGCAAAGCTACGTATCCCTGTGCATCGGCCTGGGGATGATCGGGCTGATACTGCATCGTCGGTGGGGATTTATCTTCAAGCACCGCATATACAGACGGTTTCATCAGCGTGTTCCGGTCAAGAACTGCCGAGAAGCTTCCCTCTCCAGCCGGCATCGACAGAGCGGTTTGAAATACATCTCTACGCTGATAACCCGGAACCTCGGCGTTGGCTAAGTTTGCGGCGCTAACATCTGCTCGCAAACGACTGGCAGATAACCCTGCTGCGGCGATCGTTGTAGTGTCAAAGCTACCTTGAAGCTTGTCTATACTCATAACCTATTAACTCCTGCCATCGCGGATCGATGTGCGGTACAAACTAAATTTGTGCTTCATCAACTGCACGGCATTTGAAAAGTCGCTGCCGTTATTTGCTAGAGCAGCCATCTGGAGGTCGATATCAACATTGTTGCCATCTGCCTTGGTCATCCCGGATAGATCTGTCACCATGCGAGATGAGCTGTTTTTAGATATATCGAGATGTGAGGCGTGCGTACGGAGTACCTGCTCGGTTGCGCTAGAGGTGCCTTCCCCGGAATTGAATGCTCGCTCAAGCTCCTTCCCGAAATCGAGCTGATTAGCGCGATACTTAGGAGTTTCGGCGTTGGCGATGTTGGAAGTGATAACCTTTCCGCGACGCCACGAAAGATCCATGGCTTTGTTCAGTCCGGTTACCGTCTGCTCAAATAGTGAATCAATAAATCTCATAGTGACCCCTGTGTGGGAAAAACCCTCGAAGGGACGATTTGCAAGAAGCGTGCACAGCTCGGTGCCAATTAAATCAATATCTTATGGCTGATATTGAGTGTCAGAACTTTGACAAGTCAGAGAATGGTTCCCTGACTTACGGCAGGGCTTCGCAATTCTCTCTCCTTAAATGGGGCCAAAAATGCGCGGAACCTACGGCAGGCGTGTTGAGGAGTACTCGCGTAAGATGCGCTCATATCGCCGTCTGGTTGAATGCACCATCCGAATCGGCGATAACTTTCTGGGATTTGGCAATA
Organism: Bdellovibrionota bacterium; assembly: GCA_040402735.1. Taxonomy (GTDB): domain Bacteria; phylum Bdellovibrionota_C; class UBA2361; order UBA2361; family OMII01; genus OMII01. Next base: position 4,047 of record JBBALZ010000080.1, on the reverse strand, counting down.
TAGCTGCCAGAGCTGCTGCCTCTGATGCCGAGAGTTTAGAAGCGGACTTCTTGAAATAGTGTCGTGCTGCAGATTCGATGCCGTAGATACCCTGCCCCCACTCGATAACATTTATGTAAAGTTCAAGGGTGCGTCGCTTACCCCACACCACCCCAGCGACGGGGGCCATGCAGAACTCGATAAACTTTCTCACATAGCTCCTGCCGGGCCAGAGGAAGAGATTCTTTACCGTTTGCATAGTAATCGTACTAGCTCCGCGTAACCTAGACCGGCCATCTGCAGCGTCGATAGCAGCTCCGACAGCTGAGATATCAACCCCCCAGTGTTCAATAAAGCGCGCATCCTCAGCGGTAACGATCGTCTGAGGTATAAAAGCTGGAAGTGCTCGAAGCGGCGTCCATTCCCAAGACCTAAAGCCGACATCTGAGTTCCAAGCGGCCTGAACATATCGTATCGCCATAAGAGGGGTAGCCAGCGGCGGCACGATTCGATAAATCAACACAATCAGGAGCCAGATGCAGAAAGAGATGCAAGCGATATCAAGACATCGGCGACTGGTTTTGTGCTTTGTGGGGGGCTTTTTGAGATTGTAACGTCCCCGATGCGCCATTTCCAGACCCGCAGTTCCTCTATTTAGGTTTAAGCTTCCGGAAATATCAAAATCCTTTGTGCTTTTGTAGGGCATTGCAATTCTCGCGCTATCTACTTGGAAGAATGGTCATTCCTGATAGGGATAAAAATGCGCGGCCAAACACCGTTAAATTCCTTAAATACAGCCCGTTCAGCGCATTTTTGGCCCCATTTAAGATGAGAGAATTGCGAAGCCCTAGTGCTTTGAGTCTCTGCACCATTTTTATCCTCCTTAACTGCTGAACTTAGGAAGACAGGGTTATCTTATCAGTTATGGGTCAAGAGTCGATGGTTTATCTGGCGCAGGGCATCGCAATTCTCCCGCTATCTACTAGAAAGGACTGGCATTCCTGATAGGGATAAAAATGCGCGGCTAAGCGTCGATAAATTCATTAAATACGGCACGTTCCGCGCATTTTTGGCCCCATTTAAGAAGAGAGAATTGCGAAGCCCTGTATCTGGCGAAGAATCTCATTTTTGGTAAGACTTTAGCAGTTTGCTGAACGCAACATTTAAAAGCGGCCCTCAAGGGGCTATCTACCAGCGAGGGGCTATTCACTAGCGCAAGAATTAAATCCCGTCCCGTTAGAGTGGGAAATGATCAGGCGAGATGGTCTGCCGCTGCGAGGCTGCTGTTTTAAGGTCATTTTGATGTTTTAGGATTAGCTTTTCTCGGTCGCCCTCTCGGTCTACTTGGTGTTCCTACATCACTCTCACGCCGGAATTCCTGACTAGTCGGATAGAACGTCGGGAATTGATCGGTTGCTATGCGAATACTTAACCAAGCCAATAAGCTCTCTGAGGTTATTGAAGGATTGCTTTGTTTCAATATTTCAACCGGATTATCACCCAGTAGACATCCAATAACAAACATTCTCAGGTTCCCTGTTATGAACGGCCCGCGGCTCCCTCGTGGGATCATGGCTAACATCAATCGAAGACGCTCACACTGAGAGAATCTAGAAATCTTGCAATTATTATTGATTAAATTGTCAACAAATTCACGCATGCCATATAAGGCTTGATCTGCAAATGGACTGGCTGGTGGCTCATTTTTTTTAGCTTCTCGAGCTCTAAGCATTGCATCCTCCAGGTCTTTGATCACGTCTGCGCCACTACTGATTCTTAGCTGACTCCTTAGCGATTGCCGAGCTTCATCTGCAAATTTGTTTAGTAAACTGTCACCTCCAGATGAATGGGATCTTGCCACCGAATCGAACCAGGTTATAAATTGACGGTGTGCGTGTGGTGTCGCAAAGGTCGGCAAGCCACCCGAGGATTCGACTGCCGGAGTTTGTGAAGTGGCTGCCTTACTAGGCGATCTTTTGCTGTGTGATCTGATTATTTGCCGGTTCAAATCCGCAAGTCTTTCTTTAAATATCGCTTCCTCGATCGGGTTCCCGCTAAAATGGATAATATCTTGGCGGTCTATTCCAACCTGAGCCAGTGCAAGATATATCAAAAGTTCTAATGACCTTTGACCGTCTGAACCTACCAAATCCCGACTTAGGTCAGGTTCGCGGCAGAGAAATTTAAGGTTATGGCTTCCAAGATCGATTGGTTTATCCTCCAGACAACCGCTACCAGCAGAAGCGCTAGATTCCGGTGCTGCAAAAACTAGCCCCCCCAAATAATCTCCTCCAAGATCCCGACGCTGAAATAACATCCTACTACTCCAAGTACAGCCTAATAAAAGCTCCGAAAATCTCGTAGCCCAGAATACATGCAATATCAAGTTTGTTGTCATACTGTTCCCTAGTCAAGTTCTCAGCACACTCGCTAGCTAAAAAAGCAATCATGAACTTTGAAGTGATGCATCTACCCATAATCACAGAGCATTTTGAACATGATTGGCATTCTCTTAGGACCAGCCGGGCAGGCTAAGTTAATTCTCTAGACAATTGGCAGCGCCTCTAATGCAACTACATGCAAAATATCTTCTGATGAAAAGATAGATAAAACTGAACACTCCCCCCCCCTTCCGGTATCCTAATAGTAAGGGCACAGCATCTCGCCATCCCTCGTAAGTGACTAAGTTTAAATCTGCTAGCCCCTTACGAGGTGTGGAACAATGCGTTCCAAGGTTAAGATAGGTTCTACCAAAGGATTTTGTATAGGTTTTGAGTGTAGCTCGTGCTCCCAAAATCTCTAGCTCTGAGGTTTTCAAAGTGCGAGCTACCACTCACGGTTATCAGGTTTTCTGAGCCGTTTTTTTTATGGTTTCTCACGCATTGTTTCCACACTTCCTTTAATTTCCTGCTCGCATATACACTAAAAAGATAACGATAGCTGCAACCACTAGCCGGTAGTACGCAAACGGCCGCAGACTCCAACGACTTACGATCCTGATAAACCAGCGCATCGTGAGTAACGCAGATACAAACGAGACCACGAATCCGATAGCTACAAGCTTTAAGTCCTCATACGAGAATACCCGCACCGCCTCCACCAAATCATGCAAAGCAGCGAGCGTCAAAATCGGTACAGCAGCTAAGAACGAAAACTCGGCAGCAGCCCTCCTCGATAAACCAACAACCATTCCACCAATAATTGCGGACGCCGAGCGAGACATACCCGGCCAGAGAGCCAGACACTGAACAAGACCTATCAGTAAAGCCTGCTGCCAGGTTAGCTGCTCAACTTGACGTTGATGATGAGAGAACTTTAGCCGCTCAACTACCAGGATTAGCAACGCTCCAACTGCGAGCGCAATCGCTACCGGTAGAGGCGCAAATAAGTGTTGTTTAATCTGCTTACCGAAGAGAAAACCTATCGCCAGCGCTGGTATCGATACTAAGCCAAGCTTAAATAACCCCGAAGCTCCATCCAAACCGGGGGCTAAAAAACCACGCGGATTTCGCCTAAACTTCTTAAAGTCAGGCATAAGAAGAGCGCAGCGCTCTCGAAAAAGCACAAGCACACTCAAAATCGCCCCCAACTGGATGACGATATCAAAGTTCTTGGCGCGATCACCGGTAAACTGGAGTGCCTCATTAAATAGGATTAGGTGCCCCGTACTCGATATCGGCAGATACTCAGTGATGCCCTCTACTAGCCCCAGAACTATTGCGATAATTGTCTCAGACACAGACACACTCCTTAATTGGCGGGACAGCTATACACAATAAATCTACCTCGCCGATAAACGATCAGGCAATCATTGCTAATGATCCTAGCTCAGTTTGCCGAGCGGGAGTATGAGCAGTGCTACTAATGAACAAGCCTAAATTCGGCAGTTAAGGCGGATGAAAATGGCGCCGGTGCGCAAAAGCACAAAGTATTTTGAACTTGTCGGGGGCTTAAACCCTAGCACCGTCAGGGTGAGCACCGCAAATTCAAGAGCCGAAGTGATTTTGGGCAGGTGCTGTTAACACCGACCAAGATCCGCATTTAAACGCCGACTTAGCATAACCAGCA
>JBBALZ010000079.1:0-14154 GCA_040402735.1 Bdellovibrionota bacterium | reverse complement strand
AGTAGGTTCCGCGCATTTTTGGCCCTATTTTAGAGAAGAGAATTGCGATGCCCTGCTATTGCTACATGGTTGTTTCGCCAGAGGCTAAGATCCAGTATATTTTTCGGGCGAAGATACATCAGGGAAGATATGACAAAATCTAAGAATAATTCTCACATCGTAGCTCTTAACGAGCTTGGCCAGTCAGTTTGGTACGACAACCTCTCACGAGATGTTTTAAAGTCTGGTGAATTGCAATCGCTTATCGACCAGGGGGTCTCTGGATTGACGAGTAATCCTACTATTTTTAAGCAGGCGATCGCCGACACCACCAACTACGATGCAGATATGGGATCGAGCACGCTCAAAGGGCTTGATGTAGAGGCGTTGTGCGAAGAGCTTATGCTTGCCGATGTTGCTGCCGCGGCTGATTTGCTCAGGCCGACCTATGATAAGACAGCTGGAGGAGATGGATTCGCAAGTATCGAGGTTTCGCCGTATCTGGCAGCAGACGGTGACGGTACTGTTGCGGCGGCTGAACGGCTTTGGAAAAAGCTAGGTCGCGCTAACGTTATGATTAAGATTCCGGCAACGCCTGAGTGCATACCGGCGATTAGAGCGGTGCTTGAAAGAGGAATTAACGTCAATGTGACGCTTATCTTTTCGACAGAGGTTTATCAACGGGTGGCCGAGGCCTACATAGCCGCGCTGGAAGCACGAGCTGCGAAAGGCGAGGATATCCGTAGAGTCGCATCGGTAGCGAGCTTTTTTGTTTCGCGTGTTGATGCGCTGGTTGAGAAGAAGTTCGATGCATTGGTTTCTCAAGGAGTGTGCAGTGAAGGGGACCGTGCTCGTTTCTTTGGTAAGGTGGGAGTTGCGAACTCTAAGTTGGCTTATGAGGCGTTTGAGTCGCTTTTTAGCTCGCCGCGTTTTAAGAAGCTTCAAGAGCTTGGAGCTCGTGTACAGCGGCCATTGTGGGCGAGTACAGGCACGAAGAATCCGGTGTTTAAATCGGTAATGTATGTTGAAGAGTTAGCCGGAAAAGACACGGTCAACACAATGCCTCCAGCGACGGTAAAGGCGCTTTTGCAGGGGGCCGAGATTGCGCCTAAGCTGCATGCCGGATTGCAAGACGCAAAGGAGTTGCTAGCGTGGGTTGAATCAAAGGGCATCTCGATGAGCGCGCTGCTAGAAGAGCTACAGGTGGCTGGAGTAAAGAGTTTCTCTGACTCGTATAGGGATCTCCTGGCGTCGATAACGGAGAAGCGCGCCAAGGTGGTATAAGGTTTTTTCATTGCATGGGATAGCTAGGATTTTAGATGAGTACCTATAACGACACAAAGATGACAAAACCACCGGCAACGGTTCTGGTTATATTCGGTGCGAGTGGAGACCTTACATCGCGTAAGCTTATTCCAGCGCTGTGTAATCTTGCTGAGGATGACTATCTTCCAGAGAATTTTATCGTCATCGGTTCATCGCGCTCAAAACTAAGTGATGATGACTTTCGAGCTAAAGTGTACGAAGGAGTTACTAAGTTTTCGCGTCGTCCAATCAGTGCTGCAGTGTGGGAGCGATTTTCGATAAATCTGCACTATCAACCGTGCAACGGAGAGGTGCTAGAAGATTTTGAGGCGCTCAAAGGGCGCATCGAGGAGTTGTGCTCCGTGCACAAAGAGCGATTCAACTACGTTTACTATCTCGCTATGGCCCCGCAGTTTTTCGGGCCGATAGCGTCAAATCTGAGAGCTGTAGGTTTAATTGAGGATGTTGGAAGCACAATTCGCAGAACTTCGGTTGTTGTAGAGAAACCTTTCGGCCACGATACGCATTCCGCTCGCGAGTTGAATGAGGTGCTGCGCAAGAGCCTCGCCGAGGAGCAGATCTATCGTATTGATCACTATCTTGGTAAAGAGACGGTCCAGAATATCCTCGTTTTTCGGTTTGCTAACGGTATCTTTGAGCCGCTCTGGAACCGCAAGTACATCGACCATATCCAGATATCTGTATGCGAAGATATCGGGATCGGTAATCGGGCAGCATATTTTGACCAGAACGGCATCGTGCGCGATATCGTTCAGAACCACGTGCTGCAGATGCTATCCCTACTGTGCATAGAGCCACCTAACTCGCTAAGCGACGCAAACGGAATCCGTGATGAGAAGGCCAAAGTTCTGCGCTCAATTAAACGGATGACTCCGGATGAAGTGCGTAGGAATACTGTGCGCGCGCAGTATTCGGAGGGCGTTGTCAAAGGCGAGAAAGTACCAGGATATCTTCAAGAGCATGGTGTTGCTCCGGCTTCAAAGACCGATACGTATGTTGCGCTTAAGTTAGAGATAGATAATTGGCGCTGGAGTGGCGTGCCTATTTACATTAGAGCAGGCAAACGGCTGAACAAGCGTATTACTGAGATAAAGGTGTTTTTTATCAAAGCTCCAGATTCCTTGTTTAAGGGGAGACAGCGTGGTGATGTCGAGCACAACGTTCTCTCAATTCAGGTTCAGCCTAAGGAAGGGATGTCGCTCAGGATCAGTTCAAAGCAGCCCGGCCCAAGATTCCGGGTGCGTCCAGTAGAGATGGATTTTCATTATGACAGCTCGTTTGGTGTTGCGTCGCCTGAGGCGTATGAGCGTTTATTGCTCGATGTGATGAAGGGAGATCCAACTCTATTTACGCGAAATGATGAGATCGAGGAGTCGTGGGAGTTGCTTGCGCCGATCTTTGAAGTTTGGGAGGGGTCAACACCACCGCCGCTCTGCACTTATGAAGCTGGAACGTGGGGGCCTGCGGCGGCAGACGAATTACTTAATCGCGATGGTCATAAGTGGAGTGAGCTCTAATAGGACCTATACGTGCTTAAATTATCAATATCCGAAGAGAGTGAGCGGTTCCGTTCTGAGTTAAGAGAGTGGCTCGGCAAAAATCCGCCACCCAAGACGTTGGATGCATCGTTACAGGCCTTTGAAAAGATCGGCAGGCAGTGGCAGAGGCAGTTAGCGCAGTCTAAGTGGCTCGGCACTCATTGGCCCAAGGAGTACGGCGGTAGAGGATTGTCGCTGGTTGAGGAGGCGATAGTGCAAGAGGAGCTAGTGCGCGTTGCGGCTCCGCAGGTGCTTGGACTGTTCGGTATAACCATGGTCGGGCCGGTGTTAATTGCTCATGGAACTGAGGCCCAAAAAAAGCGCTTCCTCGCCCCGATCTTAAGTGGTGACGAGATCTGGTGCCAAGGATTCTCTGAGCCGGGGGCCGGGAGTGATCTAGCCGCTGTGAAGGCCCGGGCGATTCCTGTTGAGGGTGGCTACAGTCTAACGGGGCAGAAGATTTGGACAAGTTTCGCTCACTGCGCTGACTGGTGTTTTGTGCTGTGCAGAACTGCTGATGCGCCCAAGAAACATGAAGGGCTTTCGTACTTGCTGGTGTCGCTCCGTTCTCCAGGAATTACCGTTCGACCGCTGCGGCAGATAAGTGGTGATAGTGAGTTTAATGAGGTTTTTTTTGATTCTGTCTTTGTTGCTAAAGAGAATATCATTGGCCAAGAGGGGCAGGGATGGAAGATAGCTATCTCAACGTTGATGTTTGAGCGTGTAGTGCTTACCTTCTCGAGGCAATTGCAATCTGAGGTAGCTCTGAGGGAATTGATTGAAGAAAGTAGCCGACATATGACGGGACTTGAGCGTGTTGAGCTTGCGCGATGCATAGTCGATGCTTGTGCAACAAGGGCGTTGGCGTACAAACACCTTATGTCATACGCTGATAACAGGGTTGCTCCAGGGCCCGAAGGATCGTTAGATAAGCTTTTGTGGAGCGAATCTTTTCAAAGACTCTGCTCCTTTGCAGTAAAGGTTCTGGGGCCAGGGGCGGCCTTTGGGGAGGCAGATGCGCAGGTAGGTTCAATTATGCACCGATATCTCTATTCTCGTGGGCGCACAATCGCCGCGGGGACCTCAGAGATCCAGCTCTCAATTATTGCCGAACGTCTTCTTGGTCTGCCTAGGGGGTAGCTCCGGATGACGGGCGAGTCGCCAGATAATCGCAGTCGTGGTATTTCAGTATGGCTCATCGCAGTGTTGTTGATTGTGCTGGGGGTTGTTTGCGCGCGATTGGTGCGTGCAGCACTTGCTCCCGGCCTGAAACGAGAGCCGACGCAATTTGAGGCGCACATCGGGTGACGCTGCTAGAGAGGGATTTTTAGTAATGTTTTACACAGAAGCTTCGATGCCACTAAGGTCGTGGCTAGCGCTCGTACTTATCGCGTTTTTATCGATTGGATGCTCTAAGGAGCAGCAACCCGTCAAGCAGGAAGCTCTGGCAATTCAGGTTGCTACTGTGCAACGACGCGATCTGCCGCTCTCGCGTGAATTCGTTGGTCGAACTGTAGGAGCAATTGATGCCGATGTTCGTGCCCGTGTGCAAGGAACGCTGCTCGAGCAGCACTTTGAGGATGGTACCGAGGTACAGGAGGGGCAGCTACTCTACTCGATCGATCAGGCGCCGTTTCTAGCCAAGCTCGCCCAAGCGCAGGGCATACTGGCAGAGGCTAAGACTAAGCTTGTCCAAGCGGAATCAGACCTGGCGCGTATTAAGCCTCTGGCAGCGATCGATGCGGTTAGTAAGCGCGAGCTAGATATGGCTAACGCCACAAAAGGGGTCGCCGAAGGAGCGGTTCAGGCGGCTACCGCACAGGTTGAGGCTGCGCAGATAGAGCTAGGATACACTAAGGTTACAGCTCCCGTGAGTGGCACTATCGGAATTTCAAAGGTGAAAGTAGGGGAGGTAGTCGGCTCAATACCGAATTCGTTAGTGCTCAATACCGTCTCGAAACTGGAGCCAATTCACGTGCAGTTCTCGCTTAGCGAGAAAGAGTACCTCTACTTTGCTAACTTAGCGCGCTTGGAGGGGGCAGAACGCAAAAAGCGCCAGTTAACACTTGTGTTAGCCGATGGTTCGGTTCATCCAGAGCGTGGTGAGGTGGTTAAGGTTGATCGTGGTATCGATACGGCCTCTGGTTCAATCACTGTTGAAGCGGCCTTCCCGAATCCAGGCAAGTTTTTAAGACCGGGACTCTTCGCTAAAGTGACAACGATAGCAGAGGTGCGTCAGGGAGTTTTGCTTGTACCTAAGACAGCTATCAAGGAGATTCAGGGAACCTACCAGGTTTACATCGTAAGCAGTGACGGGGTAGTTGAGCAGCGCATAATTCAGGTAGGTCCGATGTCAGGCTCTTCGCAAGTGGTTGAGAACGGCCTAGCCGATGGAGAGGTTATCGCTATAGAGGGTATTCAGAAGCTCCGTAGCGGTATGCAGATTACACCAAAGCCTGTAGCGCTACCTTAAAGAATACGTCTATGTCGTTGCATCAAGGAGCTGAGGTGAAGGATTTCTTCTTCGTACGAAGACCAACGGTTGCAATAGTTCTATCGATAGTTCTCGTTATCGTTGGGCTGGTGACCCTAAAAGGCCTGCCTATATCGCAATACCCGAATGTGGTGCCCCCTGGTGTGCAGATTAATGCCACCTATCCAGGAGCAAATGCCCTCGCAGTCGAGCAGTCTGTAGCTACGCCGCTCGAGCAGCAGCTAAACGGCGTCGAGCGGATGCTGTACATGCGCAGTGTCAACGCCAACGATGGTTCTTCACAGATCCGCATAGATTTTGAGGTTGGCACGGATCTCGATATGGCCAATGTACTGGTGCAGAACAGGGTGGCCCAGGCTCAGGCAAGTCTGCCAGATGCGGTAAAGCGACTTGGCGTAAATGTTAAGAAGTCGCTTTCATTTCCGCTTCTTTTAATTACCTTGCGCTCACCAAACGGAACTTACAACAACACTTTTTTGAATAACTACGCCACGATTAACGTCGTAGATAGCTTGGCTCGAATTAATGGAGTCGGTCAGGTCACGCAGTTTGGAGGAAGCGAGTACGCCATGCGGGTTTGGTTAAAGCCCGACCAGTTGGCAAAGCTTGGGGTAACCGTTGGTGAGGTGCAGCAAGCGATTCAAACGCAAAACACCTTGGCGCCAGCAGGGCAGATAGGTGGGCCGCCCGCCCCTCCAGGAACGCAGTTCTCTTACGTATTACGGACAAAGGAGCGTTTTGAGTCTGCTGAGCAGTTTGGTGAGATTATAGTGAAGGCGGATCCCACTGTCGGATCTTTGGTGCGACTAAAGGATGTCGCACGCACTGAGCTTGGTACTCAGTACTACAACTCATCCGCTCGTTTTAACGGAGCAGACGCAGCGGTGCTTGCGCTGTACCAAGTACCCGGATCAAATGCGCTAGAGGTCGCAAAGAATGTACGAGCAACCCTTGAGAACCTCAAGGGCCGCTTTCCGGATGATATAGAGTATGTGGTGTCCCTTGATACTACTAAAGCTGTAACGGCGGGTATCGACGAAATAGTACACACATTACGCGATGCGGTAATCCTGGTAGTCCTGGTTGTGTTTTTATTTCTACAGAGCTGGCGCGCAACGTTGATTCAAATTTTGGTTGTGCCGGTGTCGCTGATAGCAACGTTCTCGGTTTTTCCATTATTAGGCTTTTCCGTAAACGTCTTATCGTTGCTTGGATTAGTTCTGGCGATAGGTATCGTTGTTGATGATGCCATCGTGGTGGTCGAGGCGGTGATGCACCACATAGAGCATGGAGCTTCGCCGCGCGAGGCGACCAATCGAGCGATGCAGGAGGTGGCAGGACCTGTTGCCGCTATTGCGCTGATCCTCTGTGCTGTGTTCATCCCGGTAGTGTTTATGGGAGGGATATCTGGACTCTTCTACCAACAGTTTGCAGTGACGATTGCTGTATCGGTTCTATTTTCTGCTCTAGGAGCGTTGACCTTAACGCCCGCACTGTGTGCCATGCTTCTTAAGAAATCTGAGCCAACCAGGGGCCCACTTGGGCGTTTATTTGCAGGATTTAACGCGGTATTTGACCGAGCTACCAGCGCGTATGTAGGCATCTCCGGTTTTGTTGCCAGAAAGTTGCTTAGGGGCATAGTGCTTTTTGCTGCTATTATCGCGGGTGCATACCTCTGCGGACGTTCACTACCGAGTGGATTTATCCCTGAGGAGGATCAGGGTTATATCTTAGCTAATATGCAGCTTCCAGATGCCTCGGCACTTGAGCGAACGGGCAAGGGATCGCAGGCTATTGAGAAGATGATTATGGAGACCCCCGGTGTCGATAGCGTTACGACGATCGACGGATTTAGCCTACTTACTTCATCTTTTTCATCTAACAACACCTTCTTCTTTATCTGGCTAAAGCCGTGGGAAGAGCGACCGGGCATCAAGCTATCCTCGTTTGGGATCATTCAAGCGCTGAACAAAAGGTTTATGTCGCAATTCCAAGATGGCATGGCTATGGCGTTTGGTCCACCGGCTATCCCAGGGCTCGGAAATGGTAGTGGCTTTAGTATGATGCTCCAGGATCGAGGAGGAAATCGACCTGAGTACCTAGAGCAGCAAGCGCGAGCGTTTATCCAAGCAGCACAAAAGCGCCCGGAGATTCGTGGCATCACGACGCTCTATCGCGCATCTGTGCCGCAGTTGTTTGCCGCGGTTGATGAAGATAAAGCTCAAGCTGCTGGAATATCGGTGGCAGAGGTTCAATCAACCCTTGGAACGCTGCTAGGTGGAAGCTATGTGAACGATTTTAATCGCTTCGGACGGCTTTACAAAGTGTATTTGCAAGCTGAGGGAACGTATCGAGATAGTGCCGATGATATCAGAAGCTTCTATGTTCGCAATAAAAATGGGGAGATGGTTTCACTTGGAACTCTGATTGCGACAACCCCGACCTCAGGACCAGAGTTTACAAACCGCTTTAACCTATATCGAACCGCCGAATTAATCGGTGGATCCGCGCCTGGCTATAGCTCGCAACAGACTTTGCAAGCTCTTAAAGAGGTCGCAGCGGAGGTTCTACCGGCTGATATAGGATACGACTGGAATGCTATGTCGTACCAAGAAGAGAAGGCCGCAGGAAGTGGAGCGACAGTATTTCTCTTTGGGATGCTCTTTGTATTTTTGATTCTTGCTGCACAGTACGAAAGCTGGGCGCTTCCGTGTAGTGTGTTGCTTGGAACTCCCTGCGCTGTATTCGGTGCGCTCGCGGGGCTCTGGCTATGTCGGCAGTGGAGCCCTTCGTATCTCAATAACATCTTCGCACAGATCGGTATGCTGACCCTGGTTGGGCTTTCGGCGAAGAACGCGATCTTAATCGTTGAGTTCGCACGAGCCAAGGTCCATGAAGGTGTCCCCGCACTTGAAGCGGCGCTGGAATCGGCTAGATTACGCTTTCGACCGATTCTGATGACCGCATTTGCATTTATCTTAGGTGTGGTTCCTCTGGTTATCGCTAAGGGTGCAGGTGCAGAGGGACGCAAAGTAATGGGTATGGCGGTGTTTAGCGGGATGCTTGTAGCCACAATAGTTGGGGTGGTATTGGTGCCGATGCTGTTTGTTCTGATCGAGCGTGTGTTCGTAAAGAAGAGCGGCACGCATGGAGAGGATTCATCGCCGCAATCTAGAGAAGATGGGCAGGTCGTTCATGGGTAAAGTTTTCGTTTCTTTGTTAGCGATTGCAGTGGTCAACACTGGATGTCTGTTAAAGCCGGATTTTAGGCGTCCTGTAGTTTTGGGAGATGCTGGTTATCGCAACACCCTAGAGACAGGATCGGCAGCTAATATCAAGTGGTGGGAGCTCTTTAAGGACGAGGCACTACGCAAGCTAATTACCACTGCGCTTAACGAGAATCGTGATTTGAAGGTAGCGCTAGCGCGGATCGATGAAGCTCGCGCGCTGCTCGGAGTTGTTCGTCCGGATCAATTTCCCCGTCTCGATTTAGCTGGTGCTGCTTCCAGAACATCGGTGAGCGAATCGATTTCGGGAGGTCTACCGGGTGTCTCGCCACGAAATGAGTTTGGTCTGCTTGGGCGTCTTGGTTTTGAGGTGGATATCTGGGGGCGCTATGCGAGTGCAACGGAAGTGCAACGAGCGGAGCTTGTAGCAAGCGAAGAGTTTTTCAAAGCAGTGACTTTATCGCTGGTCGCCAGTGTAGCCACGGCTTATATTCAGCTCCTCGATTTTGATCGTCAGGTAATCATAGCTGAGCGCACACTGAAGAGTCGTCGTGCGAATACAAAGCTAATAGATGAACGTTTTAAGCAGGGATATACGGCTAAGATTGACCTCAATCAGGCACAGATTCAAGAGCAAGATGCTGCTGCAGCTCTGGTTGCTATTAAAAGGGGGAGACAACTGACCGAGAATGCGCTGAGTGTTCTCATGGGGCGAGTCCCGCAACTGCTTTATCGCAGCAAACCAGATACCGATCCTCTCGCATTAAAGAATATACCAGCGGGGGTACCAGCAGATCTTCTCTCGCGTCGGCCTGATGTGCGTGCAGCGGAGGAGCGAGCGCGCGCTGCGGTGATGCGTATAGGTGTTGCGCGAGCAACGCAATTTCCATCGATTAGTTTGCTTGGAGTTGTTGGCCTTAATTCGACTCAGAGCACAGAGCTCTTCACCGCAGATGGCCGTACGTGGAGCATCGGTGGAAACCTGCTTGGTCCTTTGATTGATCTAGGCAAGAGTTGGTCGCGTACCGATGCTGCTGAGGCCAGCGCAGACCAGGCTCTTAAAGAGTATGAGGGTGTGGTACTCCGTGCTGTGCGCGAGGTGGAAGATGCCATGGTTTCGGTGCGCACCTTTAACCAAGAGCACCGGATTAGGCAGACGCAGGTTATGGCAGCGCGTAGCGCTGATGAACTGTCGCGGCGCCGGTACACTGATGGTGTCACTTCATATCTAGAGGTTTTAAGTACGCAGGAATCCCTCTTTAGCTCCGAGTTAGCCATGTCAAATACACAGGGACGCTACCTAGCGGCGATAGTAGATCTATACAAAGCTCTAGGGGGAGGTTGGGAGTTGCCGAATAATTAGAACGCAATTTTGGTTTTTGTTGGTATGCATTTCAGGTATTTAGGTTAACGTCAACCTTACCAGGCTCGACCTGCTACACGTATGATCGCCGTTATGGTACGAATCTCCGATTGAGTTCGCTGCCGCGAACTCTGTTCTTTGTTTTGGGAGGAATTACATGAAGTTTGTTCGATTCGGTCTCGTTACTGTGTTAGCGGTAGCAGTTAGTTCAGGAGCGTATGCTCAGCCTGCTAATAATGGAAATACGTTTGCATCCAAGGGCTTAGAAGGTGCACCAAAGAAGGCTGCACCTGTTGCGTGCGATGTGCCGCCTAAAGATCCAGCAATTTGGGATAAGTTTATCACTGCTGGTTACAATTATACCGATGGTAACAGTAAGACAGCATCGCTTAACCTTAACGGAAAGGTTATGCGTGACTATGAGGGAGAAGCATGGCGCTTTGAGGCTGATTATAACTACGGTAACGCGGCTGCTGATGTGAATTCAACTCGTGAAGTTACAAAGCAGAACGCTCGAGCGCTCGGTGATTATAAGCATACACTCGACACAGTATTTTTCGCTGGCGCGAACGCTTCGTATGCTTGGGATGAGATCGCAGACCTCGACTACCGGGTTATCTTGAGCCCGAACATGGGTGCATACCTCCTAAAAAACGATATTACAAAGCTCAGCCTTGAGGCTGGTCCATCGTATGTCTGGGAGCAGTTAGGTGGAGAGGGTGATGACTTTGCAGCCGCTCGTATCGCTGACCGCTTTGTCTGGAATATAAGCGAGTCTGCTCTTTTGTACCAATCAGCTGAGTATATCGTTTCTTTTGAGGACTCTGGTGACTACATCGTCAATGCTGAGATCGGCGTTGAGGCACCTCTGAGCTCGATGGTAAACCTCGTGTTGTCAGTCCGTGATTACTACATCAATCAGCCAGCAGAAGGTCGTGAACGCAACGACGTGTACACGATTACTGGACTAAAGGTTAATCTTTAGTCGTAAGAGAGGGAGTAGATCATGGATGTATCAAAAAAAGCGTTATCACTTGTCGAGGAGTTCAAGGCATTCGCCTTTAAAGGGAATGTAGTTGACCTGGCAGTGGGCGTTATAATTGGGGCCGCATTCGGTAAGATCGTCGATTCGCTCGTTAAGAGCGTTATTATGCCACTTGTCGGCGCGGTGCTTCCTGGTGAGCAGGGATACTTAGGATGGAAGTTCGTTGTAAACGGTAAAGATGTTCCGTACGGGCTCTTTATCGGAGAGGTGGTTAACTTTTTGATCGTAGCTGCGGCGCTTTTCTTTGTGATTGTGAAGTTTTTAGGCTTCATTATGAAATCAAAGGAGCAGGAGTCAGCTGCACCACCAGCGCTCTCAAAGGATCAGGAGCTCCTTGTTGAGATCCGCGATCTGCTTGCCAAGCGGTAACGATAGGTCCCCGGAGCTGCTTTTGCCTCTAATTTTATCGGCTGCCTTCGGTTTACCGCGTACGCAATACGCGGTAGAACTCTAGGGTGACGATGAAGATAGTAATCAGTGCAGGAGAGGTTTCCGGGGATCAACACCTAGCCCGAGTCGTTTGGGCGATTAAATCTCAAGTCCCCACAGCGCAGATTCGTGGCATGGCGGGGCGATTTTGCCAAGAGGCCGGTGCAGAGATTGATGTTGACTGCTACCGTGCTGGAGCCGGCATGGGTTTCTTTGAGCTTTTTCGCTCTGGCGGAAAGATACTCTCTTCGTTCAAGTCCCTATCAAAGCTTTGCGAGCTCTGGAAGCCCGATCTTCTTATTCTGGTAGACTATCCTGATTTCAATCTCCGCTTGGCGCGTGTCGCAAAGCGGCACGGAATCAAAGTTCTGTATTTTATACCGCCTAAAGTTTGGGCTTGGCGCAGCGGACGTGTGCGCACTATTAGACGCTACATCGATAGGATCGCTGCGATCTTTCCGTTTGAGCCGAGCTTTTATGCGCAGCGCGGATTCTCAAGAGTGCAATATGTTGGTCATCCACTGAGCGAACGTATCAGCGAAGAGGGTGTTCACCGAGAGCGGGAAGATACGATACTGTTACTCCCCGGCAGTCGTAAGTTTGAAGTCGAGCGGCTACTCATACCGATGCTAAAGGCCTTCGATGTTCTGCGGCGGCGACATCCCGAATTGCGCCCGGTTGTGGTGCTAGCACCAAATATCGACGTAGAGTGGGTTAAGGGCCTTATTGGAGATAGTATCCCCTCCGAGGTTTTGGGGTTAGTTGAGTGGAGCCATGAAGATGCGCTTTCTGCGATGTATCGGGCCAAGGTAGGCGTGCTTAAGTCGGGTACGTGTAATTTAGAGGGAGCCATCGCAGGGTTGCCGTTTGTCTGTGTATACAGTGGCACACTGCTGGCTAAGGTGATAATTTTAAGCTTTGTGGCTTTGCGTGAGTATTCCCCGGTTAATATTATCAGGGCCAATACCGTGAAGGAGCTAATGCAGACAGAGCTAAGCCTAGACGATATAGTTCGTGAGGTCGAGCGAGCTCTGAGTGATGGTGCAGCTCGTAGTGCGATGATCGAGGGGTTGGCCGAGGTTAGACGGTCTTTGTGCGAACCCGACGCGAGAGCTTCCGCTGAGTGGCGAAGTCGCAGCGTTTCAGAGCGAGTTGCGCAGATTGCCTTTGAGATGGTCGCTGAGAGTCAGGCGCAAGGTGGCAGTAATCCGGTCTAATTTAAGGGCTAAAGAGTTAGCGAGATGTACAGAAGAATTCTTTCCTACCTTCGGCCGCATAAGAGGGCCTTTTGGGCCGCGCTGGCTCTTATGGTTCTCTTTGGCGCCACAGATGGTGTCGTGCCGTTTCTCGTAAAGCACATCCTTGATGGGGTCTTTACTAGAAGGGATGAGGGGCTGCTCTTTCTGCTTCCAGCAATGCTCATCGGCTTTGCGATCATCCGCGCTCTAAGTGATTTCGGACAGCAGTTTATGATGGCTTCAGTTGGCCATAGAGTGACTCAAGATATACGAAACGATCTGAATCGCCACGTCTTGAGCCTTTCGCCTGACTTTTTTATACGAACATCAACAGCTGAGATCTTATCACGGGTTACTTCGGATGTATTGTTAATCCGAACGCTACTGACCGATTCATCTGCTGCGGTAATTCGTGATGCGATTAGGGTAGTTGTGCTCCTAGGGTCGTGTATCTACCTCGATCCGACCCTTTCGCTGATCGCTTTTGTTTTCTTCCCAGTTGCAGGATACCCGATCGCTTTGCTCGGAAAACGGATGCGCAAATTAAGTCGGCGCGGACAGGAAGGGATCGGGCAGCTCGCAGCGCTCTTTCAGGAGAGCATGCAGGGCCACCGTGTAGTGAAGATATTTTGTCGCGAGCAGTTCGAGCAGCAGCGCTTTGAGCGGGGTAATCGGGATTTAACTCAGACATTTATTAAGTCTGAGCGAGTAAAGGCTTTAGCTGGTCCGATTAACGAAGTCCTTGCAAGTTTAGCGATATCTGGAGTGCTGCTCTACGGAGGTTATACGGTTATCTCAGGCGCTCGAACAGCGGGGGGCTTTATGGCTTTTCTGGTGTCAGTGTTCCTGATGTACGAACCGTTTAAGAAGTTGTCGCGAGTTAACGCGACGGTTCAGCAAGGGTTGGCGGGCGCGCAGCGGATATTTGAAATCCTCGATACGGCTCCGACGATCCTAGATCCAGCCGAGCCGGTGCCGCTACCGAAGGAGCGAACGATTGAGCTGCGCCGAGTTTCGTTTGATTACCCGAATACATCAAACGGAGAGCGCGCAGTATCGGCCCTGCGAGATATTTCGCTCATTATTCCGGAGGGTAAAACGGTTGCGCTGGTTGGATTCTCTGGATCAGGAAAGAGTACACTGGTTGATCTAGTACCGCGCTTTATTGACCCGAGCGCTGGAGCGGTTTTGCTCGGTGGAGTAGATATTAGGTTTCTGGCCCTAGCGGAGCTCCGCTCAGCGGTGGCGATGGTTGGTCAGCACACATTTCTTTTTAATGATACGGTCTACAACAACATCGCCTATGGGAACCCGAACGCTTCTCGTGATCAGGTGATGCAGGCAGCGAGAGCAGCTTACGCTACGGAGTTTATTGAGCGCTTACCACAGGGCTTTGACACCGAGGTAGGCGAAGGTGGTATGAGCCTCTCAGGAGGTGAACGCCAACGCTTGGCGATCGCGCGAGCGATCCTCAAGGATGCGCCGATACTGATTCTTGACGAGGCTACGGCGTCG
>JBBALZ010000078.1:0-14154 GCA_040402735.1 Bdellovibrionota bacterium | reverse complement strand
TTGTTGTCGTCACACTTTGTAAAAGAGGGTCTCCCAGGATGTGGGTAATAGTCAGGCGAAGCGGAGGGATCCCAAAATCAATCCCGCAGCGTAGCCCCCTATGGATAACTCTACTCTTGGCTCTGTCGTTAGGTCGTTGGGCTATAAGTACATCTACCGAAACACTTAACTGAAACCTCTCTACATTTACTAACGCTTAACACTCTTAGCGCCGGATTCCCGCCCTAACGGGACGGGAATTAGCTCCGGCGCGGTTGTCAGCCCCTACGGGGCTGCTGTTTTTAGCTTCTCGTTCCGCAAAGTGCTGAGTAGTTACAAAAAATCATCATGCGCCCGCGACGTATGGAGGGCGGACTTGTAGTCCGCCGTGTTGAAATCGCCAATAATATCTGAGGTACGCCAACGCGGTTGGGCACAGCCCAACCCTCCACGGACCGCGGAGCTTCTGCTCCGCCAATAAAAAATCACAAGGCTTGGAAAACCACCCAAGACACTGTACATGTAGTAGCCATGGTAAAAGCTGATAAGCGCCAGCATCGTCTAATCGATTGGGTTATTACCCCGGTGTATATCGTTCTCTTTATCGGGATCCTCGTTTTCTTTCATCCGATCCACGCGCTTGCTACCTGCTTTAGTCGACGTCTGCACAAACAGCTCCTCGATCTAATGAACATCTCAATCGTTCAAAATATCAGATTTACAACGGGGGCGCGCTATCGGGTAATCGGTACACCAGCTCTGCCACAAGGTCGTTCCGTAATTATCGTCTCGAACCATCAGAGCATGTACGATATTCCGATGATCATGTGGGAGTGCCGCTCTCGAGAGGTTGGATTTATCGCCAAACGTGAATTGGGTAAATGGATCCCCAGTATCTCGCTCGCGCTCCGTCGGCTCGGCTCGGTGTTAATTGATCGCAAGGAAGCAGCTCTCGCGGTGCGTCAGATCGAGGAGTTCGGTAAGGCGACCGAAGAGCGCAAGGAAGTGGCAGCAGTTTTTCCTGAGGGAACGCGTGCTCGCGATGGGGTAATGAAGCGGTTTAAACCAACGGGGCTAAAGACCCTGCTCGGAGCGATGCCGAGTGCCCTCGTGCAGCCGGTGGCGATTCGAGGCAATTGGCGGCTGCTCCAGTACAACTTCTGGCCAGTTCCGTGCGGCACATCGATAGAATTGGAGTTTCTAGAGCCGATTGAGCCAGCAGGAATGAGCCCAGCGGAACTGGCAGCTCTTGTAGAACAGAGGATAGCGTCAGGAGCTGCTCTTGAATTTTCGGCGGATTCTGCGTAGATTTGACGCCTGACACGTATGCCGGAGTGGCGGAATGGTAGACGCGGCGGATTCAAAATCCGCTACCTGCGAGGGTGTGGGGGTTCAAGTCCCTTCTCCGGTATTGATGATGTGCCCCTCTTTTACTCCCCGTAATCCTTAGCAATAGCAATACAGCACGGTGAGTATGGTGCAAAGCTAAGCTATCAAATAGTTCCGGATCACACTCATGGCTAAAGCAACATACTCTCCAGAAAACATCCCGCAGACCCCAAACGCTAAAGTAGTGATTGTGTGCTCGAAGTGGTACGGCGAAATCTCAGAGTCGATGACGAAACGGTGCGTTGAGGTATTACAGGCGGCTGGTTGCAGCGAGCCAGAGGTCCATACTCTTCCTGGGTGTCTTGAGATCCCGCTAGCGGTGCGTAGGTTAGTTCGCCGTGATCCAAAGATAGAGGCGGTAGTGGTTTTTGGAGTGATCCTGAAAGGGGATACCTATCATTTCGAGATCGTCAAAGACCTCTGCATGAGCGGCCTGGAGCGGGTTAGTTTTGAATGTGATATCCCGATTATTAATGAAGTCCTGCCGGTGGTTACAATAGAGGATGCCTACAAGCGAGCCGGTAATGATGACTCGAATAAGGGGCTAGAAGCTGGAATCGCGGCGGTCGAGGTGATTGATTGGCGACGTAAGCACCCCTTGTAAACAGCTAACCACTTGAAATAACGTGGCGCGACGCGCTGGTATAGCGAGTTATGGCTTCGGAAACTGGGTTTAGAGTTTAGACTGTGGTATCTTCCTTCCGGCCCAACAAGGAGCTAGTTAGTCACAGAGGTGAACTTGACGTGTGAGACGCACATAGCCAGCAGAGCTGCCGGTTACAAGCTGCCATACAGTAGTGCCATCCAGTAAGTAGTGTTTTGAAAAGAGGTACCCCATGCAGGGAATTTCTGTTGTTATTCCGGTCTACAACGAAGAGGACAATGTCGCGGAAGGATTTCGCGAGGTAACTGGTGTTCTTGCGAGCATGCAGCGGCCCTACGAGATCATTTACGTCGATGATGGCTCGCGCGATCGCACTGTGTCACGCCTCCTTGAGTGTGCCGGTAATGATCCGCACCTGCAATTAATACAGCTACGCAGAAACTTTGGGCAGACCGCAGCTATGGCAGCCGGGTTTGATCACTCACAGTACGAGATCGTTATCGCGCTCGATGGCGATCTGCAAAACGATCCTGCTGAGATTCCGCAGATGGTTGCAAAGCTTGAGGAGGGCTACGATCTTGTAGCGGGGTGGCGTAAGGCTCGTCGTGATAAGTTCATCAGTCGCCGACTTCCAAGCATGATAGCTAATCGGATTATCTCTTGGTCCACAGGGGTGCAGCTACATGATTACGGATGCACGCTCAAGGTGATGACTGGCGAAGTCGCCCGCAGCCTACGCTTATACGGAGAGATGCACCGCTTTATTCCAGCGCTAGCTAATGAGATCGGCGCTCGGATCGTTGAAGTTCCGGTTAACCACCGCGAGCGTAAATTCGGCAAATCAAAATACGGCATCTCGCGCACAATTCGCGTGATCCTCGATCTGATCACCGTAAAGTTTCTGCTCGGATACTCAAAGCGCCCGATTCACCTCTTTGGATTGGTAGGTGTTGCCTCAGCCGTGCTCGGGTCACTTATCCTTGGATCGGTGATGTGGGATCGTTTTGTGGGGCATATTCCTGCGGGTAATCGTCCGCTCTTATCACTAGGCGTAATGATGGTGATTATCGGCTTGCAGTTTCTCGTCTTTGGTTTGCTTGCTGAGGTTCTGGCGCGCACGTACTACGAATCTCAGAGCAAGAAGATATATGTAGTTCGGCGGGTATTCACCGCCCGTGAGGGGGATGAGGCTACTCCGTGGAAGCGCAAAGCAGCAAATTAGCAGGGACGCTTCAGCGAGAGCTGAGGGCGCCACTTCGACTCTTATTCGATGGTAGGAAGTTGGGTGATGGCGGTATTGGTGTATACATCGAAAACACCGTGCGTGGTCTGCTCGATGCCGGTGAGGTACAGGTCACGGTGATAGCTTCTCCTGCACAGGCAGAGCGCGCCCCGTGGCGCTCTCAGGTCTCATGGATCTACGACTCGTCGAAGCAATATTCATTAGGCGAATACATCCTGCTTCCTAGGAGGATCGATTTCTCACCCTTTGATCTCTACCACGCGCCGCATTTTACGCTGCCATTTGGAATTCCGATTCCAACGGTTGTCACAGTGCACGATCTCATTCACATCGAGCACCCCGAAGCGTTCTACTATCCAGTAGTGGCGCGACGTCTGATTCGTTCTGCTGTGGCGCGCGCTTCGAAGGTGGTAGCAGTCAGTCAGGATACGCGGGGCAGGCTTTTACGCCTTACATCGGCAGATCCGAACAAAATTGTGCATATTCCAAACGCGATCCCACCCTTTGTACGCTACCGGGAGCAGGCCGCTGTGGTGAACCCTCTTACCGCAGGTGAGCGCTACTTTGTGACGGTGGTGTCCAACTGCAAGCCACACAAGGGAGTGACCGATCTCGTGCACGCATGGCGCGGGTTTACAGAGCGTTACGAGGAGCAGAGAGACGGTCGGCCGAGTCCGAAGCTACTACTCGTTGGCTACGGCACGCAGGCGCTTAGAGCGGATCGTGCCCTGCGTGAGTTAGTTGAATCGACATCTGGCGTGCGGGTGGTCGGTGCCGTAGATAGCGACTTACTGCGGCACATCTACCGAGGAGCTGAGGCGCTTGTTGTGCCATCGCTCGCAGAGGGCTTCTGTTTTCCAGCACTCGAAGCACAGAGCGTTGGCACCCGGGTAATCTGCAGGCCCGTAGCAGCGATCCAGGAGTTGGTAACGGAAAATGATCTCGTAGCACGCGATCTATCGGTTAATTCGCTGACGCAGGTACTTCTCGAAGGTGCCACAAAGCCCCAGCAGAGCAGAATCGTAATCGATGCTCACTTAGAGCGGTTTGCGCTGCCGCGGATATCACAGCAGCTTCAATCCGTATACACAGGGGTTATTGGAGCGCGCGAAGCAGCGCGCCAGCACACGACAACATCTTTCAGGGCCAGGCCACAGGGAGTGCAAAAACCAGTATGAAAGTAGCCCTTGTGCATGATTGGCTAACAGGAATGCGTGGCGGAGAGCGCTGCCTTGAGGCTTTTCTCGATATCTACCCTGAGGCAGATATCTTTACTCTCGTGCACATACCCGGCACTACCACAGAACGGATTGACAGCCGCGTTAAGGGCACGTCGTTTCTCAATCGAATTCCCGGAATCTCTAGACTCTATCGTGTGCTCCTGCCGCTCTTTCCGCTTGCAGCTCGTAGTTTACGGCTCGATGGTTACGATCTCGTTATTTCGCTGAGCCACGCAGCGGCCAAGAATGTTCGAGTACCGCAGGGCGTTTCTCATATCTGCTACTGCTTTACTCCGATGAGGTATATCTGGGATCAGGCGCCGGCCTACTTTCGTGGTATATCACTGTACCTTGTGCAACCGATTTTGTGGCCCCTGCGTGCCTGGGACAAGCGTGGCGCTAGGCGAGTTACTGAGTTCGTTGCTATTAGTTCATTTATCGCAGCGCGGATTCGGCGCTTTTACGGACGTCGCGCGGTAGTCATTCCACCACCAGTTCGTGCAGCCTTAGAGATAGAGCGATCACTCACACAGGAGGAGCTAGCACTTTTGAATAAAAGGCAGGAGCCGTTCTTTCTCTGTGCAGGAGCGCTCGTGCCATACAAGCGAATTGACGTAGCGATCGCTGCTTGTAACGCACTTAGCTTGCCGCTGTGGGTGATCGGCAAGGGGCCGGAGCTTGAGGCGCTCAAAGCCCAAGCGGGGCCAACGGTGAAGTTCTTAGGTCATGTGAGCGAGGGGTTTCTGTGGGAGAGTTATCGGCGGTGCCGGGCGCTGCTATTTCCTGGGATTGAAGATTTCGGGATCGTGCCTGTTGAGTGTCTCGCATCAGGTCGGCCGATAATCGCGGTGCAAGCAGGTGGAGTTGCCGAAACGGTTCAAGGGGTACCGGTGGGTACACCTCGTGAAGCGTTACCAGCACGGGCAAGCGGTGTGTTTATACCCAAGAGTGGCTTTGGCTCACCAGTAGCGCTTGAGCAGGCTATTAGCTATTTTATCACGGTAGAAGGCGCATTTCAGGCGCAATATATGCGTGAAAACGCCCAACAATTTGAAAGTGCGAGTTTTTTTCGAACCTGGCGCCGTTTTGCAGATCGGGTCAAAATACCCCCAGGGGTATCACCAGCAGGGGGCACGGCAGAGATGCACGGGGCTCGAAGCTCTAAGGCTGGGGTAGCCGTTGGTGAAAGCTAGGTTCACCTATAGATTGCTATGTTAAAGCAGAAACGACAGCTCTTTGAGTATTTATTTGTGGTTGCGGACCTCTTGGTGGTCTCGGCGGCTTGGATCATCTCGTACTGGGTCCGTTTTAAGTCCGGTTGGATCCCGATCGATAAGGGAGTGCCTGATTTCACCCAGTACCTTTCGATGCTCCTGTTTATCTGGCTTATCTGGGCATTTGTGTTCCGCCGCATGGGGCTCTACCGACCGATGCGTGGTGTGAGACGCACGCGCGAGTTGTGGGTGCTCGTAAATGCCAACGCGCTGTCGATCCTGCTGCTCATCTCGATGACTTACCTGTTCCGAGAGAAGAGTAGCCAATTCTCGCGTTTGGTGTTCGTGTACTTTTGGGGGCTCGCTACCCTGTTGACGGTGTGTGAGCGTTCAGCGTTGCGGTTTTTCCTACGAGAACTTAGACGGAAGGGCTACAACCTGCGCTACATGCTCCTCGTTGGTGCGGGCCAAGTTGCATCGGATATGGTCAGCCGGGTGCGTTTGCATCAGGAGTTGGGAATTCAGCTTATCGGATGTCTTTCGCGTGATGGCGGCGAAAAGCGTGGTCCCGGTGGCGTTCCGGTGGTAGGAAGCTACGAGGATATGGGACAATTCCTCAACCGAGCAGATATTGATCAGATCGTTGTGGCATTGCCACTTGAGGACCAGCAGATCCTTCCGGATATCATGGAGCAGCTTAAAGATTCGATGCTCGATATAAAGATCGTCCCTGATATCTATCAATTCGCCAGTATCGGTGGTTCGATTGAGGAGTTTGAAGGTCTACCGGTCATCAGCCTCCAGGGGTGTCCACTCGATGGCATTAACCTGGTTTCAAAACGTGCGCTCGATCTCATTATCGCTTCGTGCGCGCTCCTTGTGTTTGCGCCGCTTATGGCCCTGATAGCGCTGTTGGTGAAGCTCACATCGCGCGGCCCAGTGCTCTTTCGGCAGGAGCGAGTGAGTTTTGACGGTAGTCGTTTCCACATCGTTAAATTTCGCACGATGTACACCGATGCCGAGCTTAGTGGGCCCGGTTGGACAACACCAGA
The DNA here is from genome assembly GCA_040402735.1 of Bdellovibrionota bacterium. Lineage (GTDB taxonomy): Bacteria > Bdellovibrionota_C > UBA2361 > UBA2361 > OMII01 > OMII01. The sequence continues at coordinate 7,453 of JBBALZ010000078.1, read as the reverse complement.
CGATGATAGAGTTACTCCGCTCGGCCGTATCCTTAGGTCAACTAGTTTAGACGAGTTGCCGCAGCTATTTAACGTGCTGCGTGGTGATATGTCGATTGTTGGCCCGCGTCCAGAGCGGCCTGTATTCATTAAAGAGTTTAGACAGCGTATTCCTCGATACATGCTACGTCACAAGGTGCCAGCGGGAATTACCGGATGGGCTCAGGTGCACGGGTGGCGCGGCGATACCTCGATTGATAAGCGCATCGAGTACGATCTCTACTACATTGAGAATTGGTCGTTAGTTCTTGATTTAAAGATCGTATGCATGACGCTTTTTAATGGATTTAGAAATCGCAACGCGTATTGATCTGCACAACCCATCGCATATCGGGGTACGGCAAGCGTTGGTAATTTATCCCCCTTTCGATCACTCACCGCGAATCGATAGCGCCTCAGCTGCCATCTTCTTATAGAGGAAGCTCTGTAGCTGTACAGGTTCTTTAGCTCTCTCCACGCGATAAGGTTTTCTTGAAGGGTCTTCGTCGGATGCGATACCTAGCCCGTTTTCTCCAAGCCTCCCTGCTAGTTGTCTCTAGCGCCGCATGTTCGATTCACGTCCAACGCGAAACTGGAGATTTCGACAAGCTTTGGGGTAAGGGCCCAGTCCTGATCGTCCCCTCAGATGAGGCAGCGTTGTCCACGGCATTCTTTCGTAAGAACTGGACAGCGAGCCCAACGATTAAACACCTCGTTATGCAGCGGGGGACACCTGAGGCAATAAGCCTAGAGCGAGAGTTTTTAAAACCCCATCGGTTAAAGCTCTTTTATCCATCCGCTGGGCAGGTCTATCTGTTAGATCAGGTCGGAGGCGAATGGCTAGTCGCTGGCTCCGAACCGCTGGAGCGTAATGACCTTGAACTTGTGACAGCGCAGCGCAATAGAGTTAGCTCGCCGGCCGCTACAGTTTTTCCGGTAGGCGACACCGCTCCGACCTCTACAACGCGACAGCCCATAGCGGCTGTAGCGCCGGCGGATTTCCGCGGGAGGCTTAAACCCCCTGTTTCAGCTAGCGTGGCGAAATTGATTAAGGCGTCAAAAGACACATTTATTCATACAGTAACTTTTCCGAGTGAAGATCTTGTGATTTTGGCGGATTGGTATACAGATGACGCACGCAACGCAGTGGTACTGGCGCGCAACAATCATCGAAGCCAGCAAAAGCCGCTTGTAGTAGGCGAGCAGATATCGATTCCCAGCAGTTTGATGCGCAATCCGGATCCGTTGCCTGAGGCGATGGTGCCGTAGGGGGGGCTATAAAGAGGCGCTCTAGCTAGGTTTTGCCCAGCTCCTGCAGGAGCAAAGCCCTTACAGCTACTATTAAGCGGTAGTTTGCGCAGTTGTCATTTCAGCCAAGACCTATGTACAAAACTAAAATGGGTAGCAGTAAGCAGAGCCTGACGAGGCGAGATCTTTTCCCCGTTGAGGGTTAAATGACTATCACTACAAGTATCTACGTATGTTCCAGAGATCCAATCGTTACCGGATTTATCTCGCTTCATATATCTCTCAATATTCGGAATATGCCTATAATTACAGAATTCCCTATTAATCAAAAACTGCCAGCTTCCCAGATCAGATTTTGGGTCCGGATTAAGCAGTGTTCTATACACACGCATAGTGGGATGCTTAATGTCAGAGTCGTTCCGGTGTAGTGTATGGACCCTAGCGGTATAGAGTGCTATTTGTCCATACTCCTCTCTTGTCCAAGTTACATGCCCCTGAAGATAAAGATCTCTATCCTGCTGAGTAGTTCCAGCTGGTCTTCGCTCTTCAAGGTAGCAGAATGGTTTAATCAAATGAGCGTGCGTGTCATTTTTAGTCGGTAATGCCAGCGGGCATAGAGCTCGCACAAGTTCAATGAATGAATTATCAGATAAGAATTGCTGGCTACCTGATAGGCGATCAAATTGGCTGCGAATACTATCTTGACTGAATTGCTCGTCAAAAGATTGCCCTGCGCGATTAAGATCTGAGAGGAAATTTGCTAGAGCATCTCCCTGACTTAATGACGGACTGAGATGAAAATGCTTAGTAGGAGCCGCAAAGTTTTGAGGGTTAAAAAGTGTAGGAGGTTTGATGTCATCCAATGGGCCGGAAAAATGTCCTGAGTCATTAATAGAGGTTTGCGAAAGGCACCATGCGAGACAGGCCATAGGTAGTATGTCTTCCTGTTGGACGCCTCGAATAGAGGAGTGTTCATCCGGTTGCCGCGGTGGTGCACTAGCGCCGAATATCTGCTCAAAGAAGCAGAGATATCCCAAAGGGTTGACATTCCCCTTATCGGGCTGATCGTTCAGGTAAGCTTGGGCAACGGGTGTCAGTATATAGGCTAAATCAGATCTCAAGATATAATCTGATAACGATACTGGGGCCCTTTGGTATTTAAGACAAGAGGGTATGCATTTATCGATTTGAATGTCCCCAGGCGTAGCTGACGGTCGTTTTAAAGGGCGGTAGCTCGGTGCTTTCGGAGCACGCTCGTAAATAAGTGGAGATCTCCAGTCAGGCGATCTCTCGAAAAGCTGATAGATATTTGAGGGAAGAAAAATATACCACTTCTGTTCAACAGGATGACCATGACTGGGAGGATTAGGCACTCTGAATGTTGATTTGTATTGCTGAATAGGAAGAAGGCGGGGCGAATAGATATAGTGTGGTGAAACGCTAATTAATTTAGCTATAGAAGCGAGATTTACTAACGCGCTGGATTGGGCGCACTCGGTTTGCGGGCTATTCTGGAGTTGATCTTCGTTGCGATCTTTATGACGGTTAAGCGAATCAATTAATAATAGCTCTAGGTCCCTGAGCTGACCATCTCGCATGTTGAACAGCTCAATAAGGAATCCGAATTTGCCATTTAATGCATTATGTATGAAAGTCCTCGGATCACCCCGAGCTAGTTGTATTTGGTTGAATATGGCGTTTTCCTTTGGTGGCACTGTGGTAGTATTAAGCGAAAGCTCAGTTATACTGTGCCCTGCTTTGTTTGTTACCCCATTCATAAGCCCTCTTAACAGCCCCTTACCAGCAATACTTTAGTTGTTCCGCCTCTTAATTGTACCGCGTATTACTTGCTAAAGCCAAAAGCCCCGATAGCAATCCAGGACATCGCAATTCTCTTCTCTTAAATAGAGCCAAAAATGCGTGGAAGGTATTGTTTTTTGAGTTTAACGACACCTGGCCGCGCATTTTTATCCCTGTCAGGAATGCCAGTCCTTTCGAGTAGATAGCGGGAGAATTGCGAGGCCCTAGGAGTAATCAGGAGTTTTTGATTACCCAGCTATTAACCTGTATAATCGGAGATGTTGGTGTGTGTGCTTTGATATAGGTCTAGCAATATTGCTGGCACCGCGAGCAGAAATATTATTTTTATTAATCCGGTATTAAGGTGTAGTAAATGCAAGTTTTAAGACGACGAGATCCTGTTACATCTGAGCCAGAAAAAGCCGAGTCTTTGTCATCTGATAGCCTGACAGTCGGTCGCACTAATTTAGGAGCCTGCTTGCTAGCTCTTAGCCTATTTATCAGCGGCGCTAGTAAAGGGCGCGCTGAGGATGAACAGCAGGGGCCGATTAATTCAGATAATGCTTGTTTGCTGGCTTCTCTTTCGATGCACGACAAACCTGATGCAGAAATCAACCTTAAGATGCCGAAGATTCCTCAAAATCAGGGAATCTTTAATGTGGTAGCCGAGGAAAGAAGAGACTTGATACAGCTTTACTCGGATTTGAATGACATTAGTTATGAGAAAGCAGAGGAAGATTTACATGAAAAGACAAGTGAGGACATAGCCAATCTAGTTGAAAATGGTTTGATTGAGAGTAAGAAACAGCTGCTAGAGGATACAAAGAAAGTAAAACAGCAGCTAGAGGATGCAATTAGAGTAACGCGTCAAGCGCCAGCTCAAGCGCAAGATATTTTAGAAAGGACGAATCGTTTAGAGAGATTAACAGCCCGTTTTGAGGATTTGCGTAATCAACCTGATAAAAAAGAGGAGATTCCAGCGGAATTAAAGCAGAGAATCGAGGATTTTAAAAGGAGACTTGACGAGGCAAAAGAGGGGTTTCAAGGGTTGAATGAACCTGAAGATTCTAGTTTGTCGGCGTGGATCCGCGGGGTATTTTTTTCAATTGGTGTTGTCGGCCTTTTTTTCAAGGCTACAATAAATGCCTTTTATAGCCGTAGAGCTTTGGATGGATTGTGGGGTCAGTTTAAAGGTGACCTGGATAAAGATGCAGAAGGTCGCGATTTATCCCTGATCCCTCGATTCGTCTTGCAGGGTTCTCAGATCCGAGTATGTAATCAGATAGCTGCCAAAGTACCTGATCAACTCCAGGAGCTACTGAGCACTTTTGGGGTAGGGTTAAAGATAGAGGGTCATGGGCACGCGACTCGACTAGATTTGAGGCATTGTATTGAGTTTTCAGAGATCGCGCAATTAACAGGCTCTGTAAGTACTGGAACTCAGGATTTTAGGAGATTAAGGCCTTTAATGACGGCACTAACGTTTCCTAAGTTTGGCTTCGGAAGAACCTATGCTGAACAAAATCCAAACTCACTTTTGTTAGTTAATGCTTTGATAGGAGATGCGGTCAATACGCTACTATATGACCAAGGTAAGCTACAGCAGAGGGCAACGACTTGGATAAATTATGCGAGTTTTTTTGCCAGATATGCAGATAAGCTGGATAGTTTAGATGCGAGTTTCTTTAAAAGATTTAAGCAGGCTGCACGTCTTCCTGAGGATTTTTTTAATCTGTATAGAGAAGCTGAGCGCGCACGAACAGAGGTGAGAACGGCAAATATTTGCTCAGATAAAGTTATAGGAGAAATGAATTCTGCGATAAGTTTGTTGATGCGATATTTGGGACAAGATAAGAGCCCAAAGCACCGCATAAAGATGGAACAGGTGGTAGATAGTTTCTTACAAGATTGCGTTTTGGACCTAGGTAAACATGACAAAGGCGATGATCCATTTAGTGTAGCCAATAGGCTCATGGGCTCTATTAAAGAATATCAAAGTCAGGGACTAGCCTAGATGTAATGTTAATACTCTAAATGTAACTACTCAGCAAATGCTACCGCAATAACGTTAGCCCCTATTAAGGGGCGGCTTTGCGGAGTAGTTGCCAAATTTTGTAATTTGCTGGAGCGGAGTTCAATGGTAAAGTTCTAGCTATGGTTCAGATGAATAGCGTAAGGAGGTATATAGCTCCTTTATTTACTGCTATAGGATTATGTCTCAGTTCCACAGATTTGAGCGGCGAAAGTCCGCCTGAACCCGATAATGATTACGTAGCGAGTACGGGAAATAGCGGTGATGAGCCGACCTTGTCCGATCCGCCAGCTTTAGATAAAAGCCAAACGGGTTTAGCTGAGTTAAGTTTTCCTGCGAATAGCAGAGGAAATTATTGTCAACAGCTTCTTCAAGATAGTCATCAACCTGTTTTTTTGTTTGGAGGGGGTAGTAATTTGCCGCCGGAAGCCTTTCGTTTGGTCAAAGATTGGGTCAGTCGACGAGAGAATGGGAAAAATCAAGTAGTAGTTTGCGATTGGGCTGCGCTGCCGCCTAGTGATCCAAATAAAGCTGCAAGCAGCGACCCAACAGTTGTAAGGATGTTTAAAGCGGTGGGTGCGTCTGAGGGCATAAATGTTTCTTATCTGCCAGCATTCGAGGAAATCGTGGGGCCGTTGAGAGATGACCAGAAAGATAGGCTTGAGGAATTGGTTGATCAGGTGAGATGTGAACTTACAGTTTGTTCAGCGGTTTTTATTGCCGGGGGTGACCAGGCGCGAATCAGTCATCTTCTTAAGGTCGTCCCTGGCCTAAGAGATGTTTTTGTCGATCGCTTGCAAGAAGGAGATTGTTTATTTCTAGGTTCTAGTGCGGGCGCAGCTGTGATGGGTGATCCTGTAGTGCTCGGACACAGTTCTAGAGGCGCCGATGGTTCAAGTCTTAGCCAAGAGGAATTTGCTGGATTGCTAGTTGGGAAGACATACATACACAGCAAAGTTGCACGGACAGGATGCGGATTTTTAGCAATCCCTCAAATTCGATACGTGGATCAGCACCATGGATTAGACGGGGGGGTGGTAGCTAAGTTTAGGAATGATCCGTCCACTCGTATCTTCGCGGATGACGGCACAACGCCGGTTATTGAGATTCGGGCAAAAGATAAGAGAACTGATAGGTTTCGTGAGCTCACATTCGAAGAGCCGGGGCTTGCAGTGTGGGAGGATTGTGGCTGTGCAGTTTTCAAGAAAGGCGATAAGACCTACGTTATGGTATTTGCCGATAATGTAGAATCCCCTCTTCGTGCCCCCGGCTCTCGATTGCCAGCTGCTGGGTTCTTTATAGGTGGTGAGGTTCAGCACCTTTACCCCGGATGTTTGTATAGATTGGCAGAGGATGGGAAGAGTCTGGAAGAGCTAGGTGGGTGGGAAGATTCCGAGGACGAGTTGAGAGCCCAAAGGTAAGCGGTAGGGCGGATGGAGTAAGTGTTTGGTGATCTAATTTTTTCTGCGGGGGGTGTTTGATAGCTGAGTGGGGTCGGGCTTGTGTAGCCCAAAATCGCTGGCTATCGGCAGATGGCGTTGGTCTGCTGGGGGTCTTTGAAGATCCGGTATAGTCTTAATATTTTGAGGCCCTTTTTTACGAGGGCCTCCATCTTCTGATGGATTTTTGTCTATCGCAGCGTCGGTTGGTAGGGGCAGGGTGCGGAGATGAGGCTTTTCAGCTACTGGGTTATCATTGAAATATGCGCCAGGGTTAGGTTGTGAATTGGTATAGCCAGGCGATCGCGTATCGTTTGCTTGGTTTGGGTTACCATTTTCTCGTGTTTCAGATGATTCACCTGATCGCCGTTGCAATGGGGCTGTATCTAAAGTGTTGTGATTAGAGGTAGCCTGAGGTGGACGGCTACTTCTTGGAAAAATGGAGATGTAAGGAAATTTTCTCTTAGTAGCAGGCTCAGATAAGCTCTTCGGCAGACGCAATTTATTAAAATCGTCCTGCTCTGGGGCAGGTTGCAATTCACCTGTATTTATACCGTCTGAGGCGAAACCTGTACGACCCGAAGCTGGGCCCCTCTTATCTGGCTCTCCCCCGTCAGCTGCGCCACAGAGAGTAGTTAGCAGTAATAACTTCGCAACTCCCCGGCTACCTAAAAACTGATTCATTCAAACCACCTCAGGTTTTCAATTCATCCCTATTCCCAAGTCTATCGGATTTGGCAAACTACTCAAGTTAGTTTGTAAGCACTTCAGGTTCGATTATCCTAAATTCAGCAGTTCAGGAGGATGAAAATGGTGCAGATAGTACTCGGAGTTACTCTTCTCGTGATTAAAGTCTCTGCTATTATCCTAAATTCGGCAGTTAAGGAGGATGAAAATGGTGCAGGTACTCAAAAGC